>CAJFVS010000021.1 GCA_904420505.1 Candidatus Alloruminococcus vanvlietii
AGGGTGATGATGGCCGTTTGGCGCATGTAGGTGGATTTGCCCGCCATGTTGGGGCCGGTGATGATGGAAATGCAGTTTTCCTTGCAGTCCAGCAGGGTGTCGTTTTCCACAAAGGGCGCACCATTAAGCATCAGCTCCACCACCGGGTGGCGCCCCTGCTCAATTTGGATGGTATCTGTCATATCCACCACCGGCATGCAGTAGTTGTTTTTGGCCGCCACCTGCGCCAGCGAGCAGTACACATCCAGCGTGGCGATGTAGTTGGCCGTTGCCTGGATGCGGTGCAGGTTTTTGGCGATGGTTTTGCGCACATTGTCAAAGCAGTCAAATTCCAGCACCACGATTTTTTCATTCGCGGTTAAAATTTTCTGCTCCAAATCTTTCAGCTCTTCAGTGATGTAGCGTTCGCCGCCGGTGAGGGTTTGCTTGCGGATATAATGCGCCGGCACCTGGGAAAGGTTGGAGCGGGTGACTTCGATGTAATAGCCAAACACGCGGTTATACCCGATTTTTAAATTTTTAATGCCGGTTTGCTCGCGCTCGCGCGCTTCCATCTGGGTTAAATAATCCTTGGAATGCTCGATGATGTCGCGCAGCTCGTCGATTTGCGCGTCCACCCCTTTGCGGATGATGCCCCCCTCTTTTACCGAAATGGGCGGGTCGTCCACAATGGTTTGGTCGATGAGGTCCTCAATATCGCACAACGGGTCCATCTTCTGGTAAATTTCGCTTAAATTGTGGGAGGTGTATTCCTCCAAATGGGTTTTGATGTTGGGCAAATAGCGGCAGGTGTCCGCCAAAGCGCGCAAATCGCGGGCATTGGCGTTGCCGTATACCACTTTGGTCATAAGCCGTTCCAGGTCGTAAATGTGGTCAAGCTGTTCTACAAGCTCCACCCGGCCGATGGAATCGTTGACCAGCTCCCCCACGGCGGACAAACGTTTGGAGATAGCCGCCACGTTGATGAGCGGCTGGTCGATGTATTTGCGCATAAGGCGTTTGCCCATGGCGGTTTTGGTTTTGTCCAGCACCCACAAAAGCGAGCCTTTCTTGTCCCTGGTGCGCATGGTTTCGCACAGTTCCAAATTGCGCCGTGTGGATGGGTCCAGGTTCATAAACTGGTTGTCCTGGTACAAGTTCAGGGTGAGCACACGCTCCAACCCCGATTTTTGCGTTTGGTGCAGATATGCAATAAACGCCCCCAGCGCGATGACCGCTTCGGGCTTGTCCGTAAGGGACATTTCCTCCAAGCTGTTTTGGGAAAAGTGGTCCAGCACGCTTTGGGCGCAAATTTCAAAATCAAATGTATCTTGCCCCAGCACATCGAGCATGCAGTGGATGCGTTCGGTGATAAACTGGGAAAGCTGCGGCATTTTTTCAATGGCCTTGTTGGCAATGGTTTCGCGCGGTACAAACCGCCCAACCTCGTTGATGAGCTTTTGGGCGAGGTTTTTTTCGTTTAACTGGGTTAAGTGTATCTCCCCTGTGGAGATATCCGAAAAGGCAATGCCGGCTTTTTTGTTGTCCTTAGGGTTTATGTAAACGCTGCATAAAAAGTTGTTTTTGCCTTCGTCAAGCATATTGCTTTCCATAATAGTGCCGGGCGTGATAACGCGCACCACTTCGCGCTTGACAACCCCTTTGGCGGTGGCGGGGTCTTCCATCTGTTCGCAGATGGCAACCTTGTAGCCTTTTTCAATTAGGCGTTGGATATACGCCTCGCAGCTGTGATGCGGCACGCCGCACATAGGCGCGCGTTCTTTTTCGCCGCAGTCACGGCCGGTAAGCGTTAAATCCAGCTCGCGGGAGGCCAAAATGGCATCTTCAAAAAACATCTCGTAAAAGTCGCCCAAACGGTAAAACACAATTTGGTCTTTGTGCTGCTCTTTGATGCTCCAATATTGCTGCATCATCGGTGAAAGCGCCATGGTATGTCCTCCTTCAATCGCCGGTTACTTCTGGGGTTTAGTGGCAGCCTGCGCAGCTTGCGCAACTGCCGGTGCAGGCGGCTGCATCGGGGTCAAATTCGTCTAAGTCTTCCCCGCGCATGGCAGCGGATAAAATCAGGTTTACTTTGTTGACCAAAACGTCAAATTCCTCTTTGGCTTGGTTAAAGGCCATCATGGTTTCGTTTTCGGTGATGTCTTTATACAAAGCTTTTAAATTGTTATCCAGCTGGGACACTTTTTGCGCGTCTTTGTCCTTGCTTGCCAGCTCGCGGTTAAGCTCCATTCTTTTTAAATTAAACTGGCCGATTAAATCCTGTAAAGTTTTATCGGCTTCGCTAATGGTTTGGGCATCCAAAAATTTTTTAAAAGCAGGGTCCTGCTGGATGCTTTTGCCCAAATCCTTTGCCATTTGCATGATATCCATTGTGATTCCTCCAAAAAAATTATATTATCATATCTCCCACAAGCGCCCATTTAAACGCCTGTGTGATCTTGACATCTACAAACTGCCCGATATACGCGGCGCTGCCTTTGCATTCTACAATGATGTTGCTTTCGCATCTTCCGCAAAGGGTGCCTTCGGCTGTGCGCCCCGGCCCGTCGATCAACACGCGCAGGGTTTTGCCCACATAGCTTTGGTTGATTTCCAGCCCGATGGCATCCTGCACCTGCAAAAGCTCGTTAAACCAGCGCGATTTTTCTGCGGCTTCTACGGGGTCGGGCATCAAAGCCGCGCGGGTTCCCATGCGCTTGGAATACAAAAACGTATACAGCAGATGGTAGCGCACTTCTTTGATAAGCGCGATGGTTTTTAAAAAGTCCTCGTAGGTTTCCCCCGGAAAGCCCACGATAATATCGCTGGTAAAGGTGACGTTTGGGATATGCTCTTTGGCATAGCGGACAAGTTCCAGGTACTGGCCGGCGGTGTAATGGCGGTTCATTTCTTTTAGCACGCGGTCGCTGCCGCACTGCACCGGCAGATGGATATGGTTGCATACTTTTTCGCATGCGGCAATGGTATCCAAAAGCTCGTAGGTGCAGTCTTTGGGGTGGGATGTCATAAACCGGATGCGGAAATCGCCCTCAATGGCGTTTACCTTTTGCAAAAGCCGGGCAAAATTGATGTTTTCTTCCAAGCCTTTGCCGTAGGAATTGACATTTTGCCCCAACAGTAGTATTTCCTTATAGCCTTGCTTTATCAATTGCCGGCACTCGGCTACAATGTCCTCGCTTTTGCGGCTTTTTTCCCGCCCGCGCACATATGGCACAATGCAGTAGGAACAAAAGTTATCGCACCCGTTCATGATGGGCACCGAGGCTTTGATTGTATCCTCGCGCAGAATGGGCAGCCCTTCGGCGATGCCCTGCTGGTCGTCCAGCAAATCGATTACATGGTATTGGTGGGTAAAATGCTCATACAGCATTTTGGGCAAACGTTTAATGGCATGGGTGCCAAATACAATATCCACCAGCTGGTAGCTTTTTTTAATTTTTGCCACCACATGCTCCTGCTCCACCATGCACCCGCACACGCACACCACCATTTTGGGGTTTTGCCGTTTGTAGGGCTTAAGCGCCCCCAGGGTGCCAAACACACGCTTTTCGGCGTTTTCACGCACCGCACAGGTGTTGTACAGCACAAGGCTTGCGTTTTCCAGCTGGGTGGTAAAGCCATAGCCCATCTGGGCCAGCAGACCTTTGATTTTTTCGGTGTCCGCGGTGTTTTGCTGGCAGCCAAAGCTATGCACATACGCCAGCGGGAGGTCCTCAAAATGTTCCAGAATGTAGTTTTTTACCTTTGCGGTGTAATCGGTCAAATCCAATGCGGCCGCCAAGGGTTGTTGCTGCCAAATGTTCGCCAAAACGCGCCCTCCCTAAAAAGATTCATATTAGAATATTATACCTTTTTCGCCCCTTTTCGTCAATTCATACTTTGGAAAATCCCGCCGAAACAGCAAGCGCCGAAGCGCGCAAAAAAGCGGGCCCCGGCGGTTTGAAAGCTACAAAAAAATTGATAAGGAGTATTGCCTCCTTATCAATTTTAAGGGGTTACATTTTTTCAAACATATCTTTGCCTACGCCGCAAAGGGGGCATACAAAATCGTCCGAAACATCCTCCCATTTGGTGCCGGGGGCAATGCCTTGGTCGGGTGCGCCGGCTTCTTCGTCATAAATATATCCACAGATGGTGCAAACGTATTTTTCCATAATGCATTCTCCTTTTTATAAAGTATTCAAATTCTTTACTAAATTATACCATGCAAGTACACTTTAGTAAAGGGTTTTCAATCCTTATTTTGCAAAATTTTCTTTAAATACATACCCGTATAGGAATTTTTATTGCTGGCAACTTCTTCCGGGGTGCCCATGGCAACAATTTCCCCGCCGTTGTCCCCGCCGTCGGGCCCCAAATCGATGATATAATCCGCGCTTTTGATGATATCCAGATTGTGCTCAATCACAATCATGGAGTTGCCCCCATCCACCAGTTTTTGCAAAACCTCAATCAAACGGTGCACGTCGGCCGTGTGCAGGCCGGTGGTGGGTTCGTCCAAAATGTAGATGGTTTTGCCGGTAGGGCGCTTGGAAAGCTCGGTTGCCAGCTTGACCCTTTGCGCTTCGCCGCCCGAAAGGGTGGTTGCCGGCTGGCCCACTTTTACATAGCCTAAGCCCACATCCACCAGCGTTTGCAGCTTTCTGGCAATTTTGGGCAGGTTCTGGAAGAAATCCAGCGCTTCTTCAATGGTCATCTCCAGCACATCGTGGATGCTTTTGCCCTTGTATTTGATTTCCAGCGTTTCGCGGTTGTAGCGCCGGCCCTTGCACACCTCGCAGGGGACAAAAATATCGGGCAAAAAGTGCATTTCAATTTTGATGATGCCGTCGCCTTCGCAGGCTTCGCAGCGGCCGCCTTTTACGTTAAAGGAAAA
>CAJFVS010000022.1 GCA_904420505.1 Candidatus Alloruminococcus vanvlietii
ACCAAGCGCGCACCTATACGTTGGACGACGCCCTTTGCTACCGCTATGGCATGCAGGCGTTTTGCCGGATGCTGGAGGATGGCAAAAGCCGGTGCCTAGAAGAGCTGTATTTTTCCTCTTTGCTGCTGGAAAGCATACAACAGTCGTTAATAAGCCAATCGCAATTGGTTATCAATAGCCCCAAAACAGAAAGGATGAAGTAAACATGTTTGCAAATGAAAAAGACCTGTTAGAGCAGATGACCCGCCCTTCCCAGCGGCTGGTAGAAGATGTTGCCAAAATCCAAGGCGACATTATGATACTGGGCGCAGGCGGAAAAGTAGGCCCCAGCTTGGCCATTACCGCCAAACGCGCCTGCGATGCGGCAAATGTAAACAAGCGGGTGGTTGCGGTTTCGCTGTTTGATTACCCGGATGCCAAATCCTCGATGGAGGAATGGGGCGTGGAAGTTTTGGAAAAGGATTTGTTTAACGACGAAGAACGCGCAAGCCTTCCCAAAATGGGAAACATCATCTACATGGTGGGGCGCAAATTCGGCACCACCCAAAACCAGGAGCAGACCTGGGCGGTAAATGTGCTGCTGGCCAGCAAAATTTGCGAAACCTTCCCCCATTCGCGCATTGTCAGCTTTTCTACCGGCAATGTGTATGGCGATATACCCGCCAATTCAGGCGGTTCTACCGAAGAAGACGAGCTGAACCCGGACGGCGAATACGGCCAAAGCTGCTTAGGGCGCGAGCGCGTGATGGAATATTACTCCAAAAAGAACAACACCCCCATGCTGCAATTTCGCTTAAATTATGCGGTTGCGCTGCGCTACGGCGTTTTGTACGACATCGCCAACGCTGTAAACAACGGCGAGCCGGTTTCGCTGGGCAGAAGCATCTTCAACTGCATTTGGCAGGGCGATGTTTGCGAATACGCCATCCGTTCGCTTTTGCATACGGCGGTACCCCCGGTTAAGCTCAATGTCACCGGGCCGGAGAGCATTTCCACCAAATGGGCGGCCGAAGAATTTGGCCGTTTGCTGGGCAAAACGCCTGTGTTTTTGCAAAATGAACCCGCGCCGGGCGGAGTGTTTTCCAACGCTTCCAAAATGGTGGAATGGATGGGCTACCCGCATACCTCTTTGCGGCAGATGATGCGCATGCAGGCCGACTGGATAAAAGCTGGGCAAAGCAGCATCCACGCCCCTACCCATTTTGAAACCGTGGACGGCAAATATTAAAGCTGCAACCACATTTTGCATGCAAAAAGCCTGCAAAAATGCCGCCGCCAGACCTTGACCGAAACCCCAAGAGTGGTTACACTAGGAACTAACAGAGAGGACACCAAAAAGGAGGACTTTGACTATGATAACGCTGCAAACTTCCCAGTGCCAGGCTTTGCCGGGCCAGCTGCTCGCATGGGAGGACATCCGCCAGATGCTGCAAAACGCCCTTGCGCCGGTAAAGCCACAGCTAAAAAAGGTGCTGCTGCTGCCGCCGGATTACACACGCTATTATTCGGGCGCAGGCGCCATTGCCAACTGGATTTACCATGATTTAGAGCATACCTGCCAGGTGGATATCATGCCGGCTTTGGGTACGCATCTGCCCATGAGCGATGAAGAACTGACCAGCATGTACGGGGATATCCCCAAAGACCGCTTTTTTGTGCACAACTGGCGCACCGAGGTGGTACAGGTAGGCATGGTGCCCGGGCAGTTTGTAAAAGAAGTTTCCGAAGGGCTTATGGACGAAGATATCCCGGTGATGGTTAACCGCCGCCTGCTGGAGGATTACGATTTGATTTTGTCCATCGGCCAGGTGGTGCCCCATGAAGTGGTGGGCATGGCCAACCATTCCAAAAACATCTTTGTGGGCTGTGGCGGCGCGCAGATGATCAATGCTTCGCATATTCTGGGTGCGTTTTACGGCATGGAACGCATTATGGGCAAGGATTTTTCGCCTGTGCGCAAGGTGTTCGACTATGCCCAGGAGCACTTTTTAAGCAATCTTCCGCTGCATTACATCATGACCGTTACCACCGAGTGCCAGGGCAAAACCCAATACCACGGCGTGTTTTTGGGCCGCGAGCGCCAAAGCTTTGAACAGGCGGTTGCCCTGGCCCAGCAAACCAACCTAACCCTTGTGGATAAGCCGTTTGACAAAGTGGTGGTGTATCTGGACGAACAGGAATTTAAAAGCACCTGGCTGGGCAACAAAGCGGTGTACCGCACCCGCATGGCGATAAAAGACGGCGGGGAATTGATTATTTTGGCCCCCGGTGTGGACAAATTCGGCGAAGATGCCGAAAACGACAAATTGATACGCAAATACGGCTACTGCGGGCGCTTAAAAATAGTAGAGCTTTGCCATACGCAGGAGGATTTAAAGCAAAACCTTTCGGCTGGCGCACATTTGATTCACGGCAGCTGTGACGGGCGCTTTACCATCACCTATTGCACCCAGCATTTAACCCAGCAGGAGGTTGAATCGGTGCACTACCAGTACATGCCGTATGCGGAAGCTTTGCAACAATACCCCAAAGACCAGTTAAAGGACGGCTACAACACCCTGCCCAACGGCGAAGAGATTTTTTACATTAGCAACCCGGCGTTGGGCCTGTGGGCGGACAAATCGCGTTTTTAAAAGCGCTTGCGGCAATCCTCGCTGCCAAGCATACAGGGCGGGTTGGGGGTAATCTGTTTTTGTTTTCGCCTATTTTCCCCCTACCTTAAGCGGCTTGGCGGCCCATTTTGCTTTTGGGGCCAAAACCCTTGCCAAAAGTTCAATTTGGTTTATACTGAATAGAGAACCCTAATTATTTTGCAAAGGAAGTTTGGCTTTGAACAAAAACAATTTGCTGGACTGCCCCACTTTTTTAAAGGATTTTTTGTTTTATTTAGAAACCATCCGGGGCTTGTCTTCCCGCACGGTGGACGGTTATTACATCGACCTGCGCACCTTTTTGCGCTTTGTAAAAATGCATAAGCTGGCGGCTTTTCAAAACACCCCGTTTGAAGAAATCCCCATTGCGGATGTGGACATTGCGCTTTTAAAAACCGTCACCTTATCGGATATTTACGAATACATGTATTTTTTAACCTCCACGCGGGAAAACAACGCCGCTACCCGCGCCAGGAAGGTCACTTCCCTGCGCACATTTTACAAGTATTTGACCACCAAAGCCAATTTGCTAAGCGAAAACCCGGTGAAGGATTTGGATGTGCCCAACAAGAAAAAATCCCTGCCCAAGTATTTGACCTTGGACCAGAGCATCCAGTTGTTGGAGCATGTGGATTCCAGCTACCCGGAGCGCGATTACTGCATTCTCACATTGTTTTTAAACTGCGGCATGCGTTTATCGGAGCTGGTGGGCATTGATTTAAAAGATTTTGCCGACAGTACCGTGCGCGTTACCGGCAAAGGCAACAAAGAGCGCATTTTGTATTTAAACGAAGCGTGCATGGATGCATTAAACGCATATTTGCAGGTGCGCCAAAACATTTCCAACAACATCAAAGACCGCGATGCGCTGTTTATTTCCCGCAATGGCAAGCGCATTGACAAACGGCGCGTGCAGCAGATTGTTTCAGCTTCGCTCAAATCCGCAGGGCTGGACCAGATGGGCTATTCCACCCACAAGCTGCGCCATACGGCGGCCACGCTTATGTACCAGCAGGGGCATGTGGATATTCGGGTGCTAAAAGAAATTTTGGGGCATGTCAACATCGGCACCACCGAAATTTACACCCATGTGTCCAACGAGCAAATCAAGGAAGCCTCTACCCGCTCCCCGCTGGCGCATATTCATAAAACCGAAAAAACCAAAAAGGCAGAGGATTAATTCCTCTGCTTTTTTGGTAGCTGAATCTGGGCATTATATGCGCTGCGACTTCCCTTTTGGTTGCTTTTGGCGCCAAACCCATAGCGGCTTTTAACACCGGCATGCTTGAAAACACTTAAAACAAACGGATAAAAATGGCCAAAAGCGCGTCCAGCAATGCGCAAAAAACCGAAAACACCGTGTAAACAATAAACTTGAAGCAGTAATGCTTGGCGTAGTTTTTCAATTTATATTGTTCCCCGGTAAGGAACAGGTTTTTAAAAATCACCAGTGAAAAATCACACGAGACACCGGCGGCGGAAATTAGCACAATGGATGTAAGCACAATGTTGGGCAGCAGCGAAATTGCCGTAAGCCCAATGCCGCTAAGCCCCAAATTGGCGTACAAATACCCCAAAATAGCCCCCACGCCCAGGCCTTTTACAAAGGGGACAATAAAACAAACCGGCACGGCAATCGCGGAAAACCCGCACAAAAACACAATGACGATATAGGAAAAGGCTGACACAAACGAAAACTGGAACAACTGCAAAAAGTTGGAGTTTTTCTGGTTTTCAAAGGTGTTTTTTACCAAATTTTCCAGCACCGCCTGGAACTGGGCGCCAAAATATTTCATGCACAAAGAGCCAATCAAAATGCCGGCCAAAAACAACAGGCACATCCAGCCGGTACGCGGCGCAAAAGGCATTTTGGACAGCACGCGCGACGGCGCGCTGTCCGCATTTTCGGGGTAGTTTCTCTTTCGCCTGCTCCTCAAAATAACACATCCTTTGCAAAAGATTTTTTCACTTCATCTTATGCAAAGGATGTCCCATATTATGTTAGCATTTTTTGTTTGCCGGCTGGCCGCTAAGGCTGTAGGCGATGGGCCGGGGTACCGGCTGTTTGTCCGGCATTTTTGGTGCCAAAAGCAAAGCCTTGCTTGCCGTTGTGCGGGCAGCTGCGCGGCTATATGCCAAAATGGATGACAAACGCATCTTCCCTGCGTGCTTGCAGCAATAAAGCGGATAGCTCCTCCAATCCGGCTTTCCCTTTTACAGCGTTTAAAAACGCCCCCAGCGCCTGCGGCGGAATAAGGGTGATGCCGCAGTAGCACAGCCCTTTTCGGGGTGTGTCCAGCGAGTGCCAATATACCGGCACACCGGCAAGGGCGGGCAAAACAGGTTCCACCCATTCGTCGTCTACAAAAATGCAGCTGTATTTTTCGGGGGTGTATTCGTCAAAACGCTCGCCCTTTAGGGGCGGTTGCGGCATTATGCCAAATTCATGCGTGGCCATTGCTTATTTGCCCAGCTCCTTGGCGCGCTGAATGCACGCGTCCATCGCTTGCTCAATGGTTTGGCAAAAGCGGCCGTTTTCCAAAGCTTCCAGCCCTTTTAAGGTGGTGCCGCCTTTGGAGCAGACCATATCAATAAGCGCCTGCGGCTCCTTGCCGCTTTCCAAAAGCATTTTGGCGGCCCCTATCATGGTTTGGCAAAACAGGTTTTTGGCGGTTTCCTCCTGCATGCCAAGCTTTGCGGCGTAGTTGATGATGGTTTTGGCAAACAAATACAAAAACGCCGGCGTAGAGCCATGCACGGCGATGGAAGTGTTTTGCAGGCTTTCCGCAATTTCTTCCACAATGCCGCCGCAGCCGAATGCTTCCCGCACAAACTGGAATTCCTCCTCCAAAACCCCGTCGGTTCTGGAAATGGCGCAGGCCCCGGCCCCCAGCATCAAGGGGGTGTTGGGCATAACCACCACCACTTTGCAGCTTTGCCCCAGCATTTGGCGCAAATACAGGGAGGACATACCCGCCACAATGGAAATTACCACATGTTCCGGGCGCATATAGGGCGCAATTGCCTGCAAAACCGGTGGCAAGCCTTGGGGCTTTACAGCCAAAACAATGTATTTTGCATCCTTTACCACGGCAATTTCGTCCGGCTGGATGGCAATGCCGCGTGCCAAGAACGCTTCGCATTTTGCCGGGTTATGGTCGCAAACCGCAATTTGGCTTGCCGGCAGAAAATTCTTATGCAAAATGCCCTGGATGATGGCGTTGGCCATATTGCCCCCGCCGATAAAACCGATTTTGTTCATGGGAAAGCCCTCCTGTTGCAGATTATTCGGCCAGTGCCGCTTGAATCATAATGGCGCATTCCAAGCGTTTTTTCTCCAGCTCGCAGGAGAAGGTATTGGATTTTAAAATATCCCCTTCGTATTGGGCGTTGTTGGCGTTGCACCCGCCCGAGCAGTAAAATTTCGCCCAGCACTCGCGGCAGGCGGGCTTGGTGTACACGTTTGCCTTGCTGAATTTGTCTTTCATCGCATAGTCAAACGAACCGTCCACAATGCTGCCCATTTTCCATTCCTCCTGCCCTACAAACTGGTGGCAGGGGTAAATGTCGCCGTCGGGGGTGATGGCCACATATTCATTGCCGCAGCCACAGCCGCGCAGGCGTTTGATGGCGCAGGGGCCCTGGTTTAAATCAATCATAAAATGGAAGAAGTTAAACGCCCCGCCCTCTTTTTCGCGGCGGATCATTTCCTTGGAAAGGCGTTCGTACTCGGCAAAAATAGCCGGGTAATCCTCTTCGGTAATCGCCCACGGACAGGAAGGGTCGGACACCACAGGTTCAACCGAGAGCTGGTCAAAGCCCTGCTCGTACAGGTGGATGACGTCGTTTGCAAAATCCAAATTGTATTTGGTAAAGGTGCCGCGCGCATAGTAGTCTTTGTCTTTGCTGCGCTGGGCCACCAATTTTTGGAATTTGGGCATCACCGCGCTGTAGCTGCCGGTTTTGTCCGCCCTTACGCGCAGCCGGTCGTTTACCTCGGGGCGCCCGTCAATCGAAAGCACCACGTTGGACATCTCTTTGTTGATGAAATCGATGATTTCATCGTTTAACAGCATGCCGTTGGTGGTGATGGTAAAGCGGAAATTTTTGTCATACTCTTTTTCTTTTGCGCGCGCATACTCCACCACTTCTTTTACCAGCGGGAAATTCATAAGCGGCTCGCCGCCAAAGAAATCCAGCTCCAAATTGTGGCGGCCTTCGGATTTTTCAATGAGAAAATCAATGGCTTTTTTGCCTATTTCAATGGGCATAATTTTGCGCCCTGCGCCAAAATCGCCGGTGGAGGCAAAGCAGTAGCTACAGCGCAGGTTGCAGTCGTGCGCCACATGCAGGCACATGGCCTTGATGGGGGAATTTTGCATGCGGCCGGCGTATTGCTCGTAATCGTCGGTGGAAAAAAGGGTTTCCTGCTTATACAGGGAATACAATTCCCCGTACGCCTTTTCAATTTCTTCTTTGCTGTATTCAGCGCCAAAAGCATCCAGCAGCTCCTGCGGGCAGGTTTCGCCCATGGGCGGGGTGATGTTTTCCAGCAGCTCATAGCACAGCTTGTCCACCACATGCACCGCCCCGGAGTTGACATCCAGCACGATGTAATAACCGTTTAAATAGTATTGATGTATCATTTTGGGCTCCTTTTATTCTTACACAAAAAGGAAGGGACAGAAAAATCCTGTCCCTTTCCAATCAAATTTGCGCAAAATTATTTTCTCTCACATTTTTGGTTTGCAACGGTGCAAGAGGTTTTGCAAGCGGATTGGCAGGAAGCCTGGCATTCGCCGCAGCCGCCTTTATGTGCGGACTCTTTGAGGTTCTTTGTATTTAAAGTTTTTACATGTTCCATTTGACACTTTCCTCCATAATTTTCATTTTATAGGGGTATTATAGCATACCTTTTGCAAAGATTCAATCTTCATTTGCGCCGTCTTTCTTTTTTGTTTACCCCCAGCACCCCGCCAAGGCAGCCCGATACCACCAGCAGCACCAATTTTACAATCCCCAGCACGCTTATGCCCTCTTTTAAGCAAATGGCGCTAAACAGCCACAAAATCAAAAACAAAATGGCAGAACAGATAGCCCCCATTACCAAACCGTTTTTGCGGGTAATGCGCGCGCAGACAAACCCGGACACAAAGCCGGTTATAACGGTTATGGCAATGGTGATGGGCGAAATAAGCGAAGCGGATATATCCATTTTGGACATCAAAAACGAGAA
>CAJFVS010000023.1 GCA_904420505.1 Candidatus Alloruminococcus vanvlietii
CCTGCAAACGGTCTTTTGCCTGGGCGGATGTCAATCCTTTGCTTGTGTCAAAAGAATTTCCATGCAGTTGCGTCATATTTTCACCGTCATTTCCTTTGTCGTTGGTTTTTGCTCATGCTAGTCCCAGTATATGAAAGGAAATGGACGGGTATGTCTAAAACCGGCCGAAATTGGACAAAAAAAGCGGGCAAGCATTTTGCCTGCCCGGATATATTTTGGGTTTATTCCCCTTTTAGCTGGTAGCCAACGCCCCATACGGTTTGCAGCATGCCCGCATGCCCTTTTAGCTTTTTACGCAAAGATTTCATATGCGTATCCACCGTGCGCACGCCCCCTTCAAAGGCGTAGCCCCACAGCGCTTCCACAATCTGCTCGCGCGAGAGCACCTGGTTTTGGTTTTGCAGCATATACAAAAGCAGGTCGTATTCCTTGGGGGTCAAACTCAGCTCTTCGCCGTCCAACGTAACCTTGCGCCCCTGCGGGTACAAAACCAGCGGCCCCTGCTGCATCACCAGCTCTTGGTGCTCGCGGTTTTGCTCAAACACCCGCACGCGGTAAAGCGCTTTGCATTTGGCGGCCAGCAGGCGCACATCGGGCAAAGCGTCAAACACCTCGCTTGCCCCCTGGCGGTAAAAGTCCAGCTGCTGTTCCAGCGTACACCCGGGCAGATACACCAATATTGTGCGCCCCTTTTTTAGCAAATTGCGCGATGAAAGCAAAAATGAAGGCTTTAGCGGCGGCGCCAGCACAATGATATCATAATTTTTTTCGCTCATTAACCGGCGGGTTTCCAATACATTGGGGGAATTTTCCACCACAATTTTTTCTGCACGCAGCTGCTGCAAATACAACAGCGGCAACAAGCTTTGCGCGCCTGCCCATAACAAAGATACCATAGCAAACTCCTTTTCAAAAACAAAAAAGGCGGACTTCAGTTTCCTGCGCCGCCTTTTGGTTTTGTGTACAAAATGGAAAGGTTATCCTATATAAAGCATGGGGTTTACACGCTGGCCGTTGATGAGCACTTCAAAGTGGCAGTGCGGGCCGGTTGTGTTGCCCGTATCGCCCGAATATGCAATCAACTCGCCGCGGCTGACTTTATCGCCCACATCCACCACCAAAGAGCTGTTGTGTGCGTATAAGGTCTGCATACCGTTGCCGTGGTCAATCATGACATAGTAGCCATAGTAACGGTCCCAGCCGGAAACCACAACAGTCCCCGCTTCAGATGCCATTACGGTCGTACCGGTTTTTGCATAAAAATCCACACCATAATGCCCGTAGTAACCCAACCAGCCACAGTTGATTTGATGGCTGGGCACCGGGTAACCCAAACGCATGGTGGAAACCGACTGGATGGCCTTGGTGCCAATTAACACCTGTTCATCTTCCGGTTCTTTTACCACTTCGGTGTTGATAATGGTGCGGGAAATTTCCACGCCGTCAACATATTCAACCAGTGCGGTAATGCTTTTTTCCCCGGGAACACCGTCTTTCACCACTTTGGTCGTCCCTTTCTGGTACTCGCTGGAATTGGAAGTCTGGGTGTCATAAGGGATTTCCTCGGTGTAAACCTCGGTTTTGGTGACTTTTACGTTGAGCAATGGTTCCGCTTTGGAAATAATGAGCTCCTGCCCTACCAGCAAAGATTCTTCTATGCCTGGGTTAAGCGAGCGCAGCTCACTGTAAGACATATCGTTTTTTGCAGCGATGGTAAGCGGCGCATCCCCGGCCATAACGGTATATGTCGCCTGTGCGGTTTTGGTTTGGGTTACGGTTGCTTCCACTTCGCTTAAATTGGTAATGCCCGAACGTGGGAACAGCCCCGATTTGAGCTGAATATCGTTGACAAATTCCACTGTGCTGTCCGGATAGGAATCCTGGTAAGAATCCAGCATCCCCTGTATCAAAGAACGCAGGCGGGCCTGGTCTTCCACCGCACCGATAAAATCGCCGTCGATATACAAACCGCAAGCTTCAACCAGCTCAACACTGGTGTTTTGAATAATCTTATCACTTAACGAATAAACGTCTGTTATATCGTTTTTATTGGCCAATTTTACCGTATAAATCGGGGTTTCCAATTCCTCTTTTGTGTCTTCAAATACCAAACGCTCTTTTACCATGGCAATTGCCTGGTTAAAGGTGCTTTCCTCCGAAATATTGCCGATGAATTCATCGCCATACTGTACAGCCAGCACAAACTCATGGTTCATAAAAAACTGGATTGTCAGCACGGTAACGGCAATACAAGCTGCCGGCACAATATAATGCACGGCGGTTTTCAGCCCCCGGCGCAATTGCGGGCATTTGGCAGCCAATTCTTCTTTTAGCTGCCCAAATTTGCCTTTCAACAGCAGCCCGGCTATATAAGCCGCCTGCCTGCATGTATTCTGCACACCTTGCAGAATACGGAAAAATTTCTTTTGGAGCCAATCGCAAACGCGCGATGCCACGCTTTTAAAGCCAAACACCGTAAAGCGGTATGCTTTTTGCACATGTTTAACCAAAAGCTTTCTGCATCTGCGCCCTGTGCGTTTTATGTAGATACCCGTTGTATACAACAGTTTGAATGCGTGTTCTGCAATGCTTTTATCTTCCTTATGATCCGTTTGTTTCATACCTACCACCTTTCATAGTGAAGTGCAATACAGATGCCCTTTTCCATTCTTCCTGCCCTATCATACCCTCTATTTGTGATAATTTTGTGGAGATTCTGTTAAATTGGCCCGCCATAGGCTTGTGAAAAACCGCCAAAATTGGCTGCTAAACCCAATTCTGCGCATAAACCAGGTGTTTTTCCCCTTACATGGACAGTTTATAGCCGACCTTGCGTGCAGTAATGATGTGTTTGCCGTATTCGCCCAATTTGGCGCGCAGGCATTTGATATGGGTGTCCACCGTGCGTTCATCGCCGCTGTAGGTGTCGTCCCACAGCTCTTCTAACAGCTTTTGGCGCCCGATTACCCGGTTGGCGTTTTCCATCAAATACACCAAAAGGTCAAATTCTTTCGGGGTAAACCATACATCTTTGCCGTCAACGGTAATCCGCCGCTCCAACAGGTACACGCATACCCCTTCCATCTGCATCACACGGTGGCGGTCAAGCATCTGCGAGATAGGCATGCAAAAGGTAAGCGGCAATAGTTCCTGCCCATTTTGCGGGCGTTCAATGCCTTTGCCGTGAAAACGCACGTCAATGCGCACTTCCACCGAACCTTGTGTGCCAATTGCTTCGTCATCAAGCGCATTTTTATCGCTTAAAAAGGCAAACCCCTGTTTAAGCATTCCCTCGGCAATACTGGAACGGATTTCCTTTACGTCTTCCATCTTCACAATGCGCTCTTCCATACAATTCTTTCCTTTCGTTGGTGATGTTCCATGAATACAATACGTTATCAATGTGATTGTATTGTGAGGAATTTTCCCAAATTTTGCAAATTCCCAAAAAAATTCGCCTATTTTTGCAAAAACGCAAACAAAAAAGCCCCCTGCCAAAGCAGGAGGCCTTTGCAAACCAAAGTTTTATTTGTTTTTCCAAGCGTCGGTTACCAAATCCATCACCTGGTGGAAACTGTCCGGCTGCCAGGCAGTGCGCCCGATGAACAACCCGTTTACATCCGGATGCCCGCAGTAGCTTTGGCAGTTTTGCAAATTCACGCTGCCGCCAAAGAAAATCGGCACCTCGCGCCCCTGCTCGCCATACAGCTCGCATAAGGTTTTGCGGATGGATTCATGGATTTCAAACACATAAGGCGCCTCGGCCGGAATGCCTTTCTCGCCAATGGCCCACACCGGCTCGTAAGCAATCATCACGCGGGGCAAATCCTCGGCCTTTACCCCATTAAGCGCAATTTGCACCTGGGTGGCAATTTTGGATTTGGAAGCCCCGTGCTCTTTTTCATCCATGTTTTCGCCCACGCATACCAGCGCTTTAAAGCCGTGCTTTAAGGCGGCCAGGGTTTTCAGGTTTACGGTAAAATCGGTTTCGTTGTAGTACTGGCGGCGTTCGCTGTGGCCAATTTCCACCAAATCCAGCCCGATTTCCTTTAGCTGTACCGGCGAGATTTCCCCCGTAAACGCGCCCTGGTCTTCCCAGTGGGTGTTCTGCGCGCCTACCCAAATGGGTGCGCCCAGCGCATCCACCTTTTGGCGCACCTGCCACAAAGCGGTGTAAGAGGGAATGATGAAAAACTGAAACTGCGGGTAATCTTTTGCATAATGGGCCAGGCCCTCGGTGTAAGCAAGGGCTTCGGCTACGGTTTTGTGCATTTTCCAGTTGGTGCCCAAATAAAATTTCAACTTGCGTCACATCCTACCATTTAATAAGGCTTTTGCAACCTTTTGTTGGTGCAAATAAGCCGCCTTTTGGAAAACCGGCAGAGAATGGTATCCTCTGCCGGTTTTGGTTCACACTACACAGCCGCCAAAGCGTGCTTTGGGGCATTATTTTGCCAGATATTCACAGGTGAATTTGAAGATGAGGTACACGCTGGTAGCGCCTGCATCCTGGAAGCCGATGGCGCGCTCTAACAGCGATTTTGCACGGCCGAATTTTGCCTGGAAATTCTTGGTCGATTCCATGCCTTTTTCGGCAGCGTCACGTGCCATTACAAAAGCTTCTTCCAGCTCCACGCCTTTTTCAGCGGCTTCTTTCATCGCATCCACCGCAGGGGAGAACGCGTCTACCATGGTTTTGTCGCCCACTTCGGCTTTGCCGCGTTGTTTAATGGCAGCCAAAGCGCGCTCGTAACCGGCAGCAAAGTCGGCAACGCCGGCTTCGGTTACAGGGGGCTGGCCCCTAAAGCAGTTTAAGAACATAGAAGAGAAAATAACGCCCGAAGCGCCGCCCATGGAGTTGAGCATGGCCATGCCGGCTTCTTTGTACAGGTCGTTGATGGTCTCGTACTCTTTGTCTTTTACTTTTTCCAAAGCCTTGCTAAAGCCCAGCTCCATGCCAATGCCATGGTCGCCGTCGCCGATTTTGGAATCGATTTCGGTCAGCAGGTCTTTGCTTTTCACCATATTTTCCGCTACATATACAAACATTTCTTTTGCTTGCGCAACATTGATTGTTTTCATACCACATAAACCTCACTTGCAAATTAGTCTTTGGTGTAGAAAGGGGTTCTCGCTTTCATATCGTACAGCTCTTTAAGCTCGTCATCCAGTTTAAACAGCGAAACCGAAGCGCCTGCCATCTCAAACGAGGTGCAGTAGGAATTAAAGAAGCTGTCGTACACTTTAATGCCTTTTTCTTTGCAGATTTGCAGCACGCGGCGGGTCATAATGCCCAGCTCCATCACGGTGGTGGAACCCAAACCGTTTACATATACGCAAACTTCATCGCCCGCTTTAAAGGGCAGGTCGGCAATAATGCGGTCCATCATTTCGTCCACAATGGCGTCGCAGTTTTTCATTTTTTCGCGTTTGATGCCGCGTTCGCCATGGATGCCCATGCCGAATTCCATCTCGTCTTCGCCCAATTCAAAAATCGGTTTTTCACCGGGCAGCGAGCAGGGGCCCAACGCAATGCCCGCCGAGCGGATGTTTTCTCTTGCTTTTTTGGCAACCGCTTCCACCTGGTCCAGGTTGTAGCCTTTTGCAGCCGCAGCGCCTACTACTTTAAATGCAAACAAGCTGCCGGCAATGCCGCGGCGGTCTTCCTGGTGCTCCAAGTCGGCCGAAACCACGTCGTCAACGGTGGTGACAATGCGCACGTCAATGCCTTCGTCCTGTGCAAATTCCTGCGCCATGCCAAAGTTTAAGTTATCGCCCGAATAGCTGCCGTATAAATACAAAACACCTGCGCCGCCGTCACATGCTTTGGTTACTTCCAAAACGGTGTTCGGGTCGGGGGCTGCAAACACGTTGCCAACTGCACAGCCATCTGCCATATTTTCGCCAACAAAGCCCAAGAAAAACGGCTCGTGGCCGCTGCCGCCGCCAACAACTATGCTAACTTTGCCTTCTTTTTTATTGCGTGTAACAATGCCGTGTACGCCTTCAACGGCCTTTACTTGATCGCCATAAGCGGCTACATAGCCTTCCAAAAATTCTTCTACGCAA
>CAJFVS010000024.1 GCA_904420505.1 Candidatus Alloruminococcus vanvlietii
ACCCGGCTGGCGTTTTCAAAAATATATTCGCAGATTCTTTCAATTTTACCGCGATATGCACGCTCGCAGGACAAAACCAGTTCCTGCGGGTTTTCTTTTAAGCGCGCCAAAACATCGATAAGGGGTACAAATTTGCCTTTGTCTTCATCGATACGCAGCATAAAACGTTCTCACCTGCTCTTTCCTTTTTAGGATTTCATCAAAACGGGAGATGTATTCATAGGGGAATTTGTAGTTGAACACCCGTTCGATGCGGCTGCCGCCGGGCTGTTTTAGCTTGGTAACCCCGCCTGCGCCTGTAGAGAGAATCGAATGGGTTTCATCCATAATAAACACATTGTAAAGCCCTTCAAACCCGGGCTTGGCATAACCGGTGTTTTCCAAATTGCCCAATGTGTTTTTTTGTTTGTATAAATAATACGGCGCATAGCCGCTTTGCGGCAAACGCTGGTGCGCATACGAAAGCATGCTTTCCATCTGCTCGATATCCGCTTTCATCTGCTGGCGCTCCTGGGCCAAATCGGCCGCGCGTTTGAGCGAAAGGGTGTGCACGGTTACGTTTTCCGGCGAAAGGGCAAGCACCTTATCCAACGTGGCAAAAAAGCTTTCGGGGGTATCGCCCTGCAAGCCGGCAATCAAATCCATGTTGATGTTGTCAAACCCGCATTCACGCGCCAGATAAAAACTGTCGATTACCTGCTGGGCCGTGTGGCGCCGCCCGATGTTTTCCAGCACCTGGTCGTTTAACGTCTGCGGATTGATACTTATGCGCGAAACGCCGTGTTTATGCAGCACGTTTAGTTTTTCTTTGTCAATGGTGTCTGGCCGGCCAGCTTCTACGGTGTATTCGCGTATGCCGCTAAAATCAAAATTGTCCGCAACGGCTGTGCATACGCTGTCCAATTGCGGGGCGGTTAACGTGGTGGGGGTGCCCCCGCCAAAATACACCGTTTCCAAATGCAGCCCCAATTCACGCGCCAGGCGCCCGGTGGCTTCCAATTCTTTGCACAAAAGCGAAACGTATTCGGGCATAAGCTTTTTGGCTTTGTCGATGGCGTGGGAAACAAACGAACAATAGTGGCACCGGCTGGGGCAAAACGGGATAGACACATACAGGCTAAACGAATCCTCCCGCGAAAGCGATAAAATGCGCGCTTCCTCACTGGCGGTTTTCAGCCCCAGATCAATGCGGCTGTCCGATAAAAGGCATTCGTCTTTCAGCAGGCGGCGCACTGCATCTTCCGGCATGCCGTTTTGCAAAAGGGTGCGGATGTATTTGACCGGGCGGATGCCGGTGAGCACGCCCCAGGGCAGGCAAATGCCGGTGAGGTGCTCCATCACTTGGTAAAGCAGCACCCCCATTTTGCGCTCGCACACGTTTTTGGCGGCATTTGGGGGCAGCACAGCCTGCTGCTGCGCCTGCCGGCCGTTTAAACAGGCTTTGACAAACAGCACCGTCTGTGCGGGTGTTGCCTGCATGCTGGTGAACACGCCGTCGCCGTCAAGCGCGCAGGCATGGATGGTCTGGACTTTATCCGGGAAGCAGAACATTCCCAATAAGCTTTCCATCTCGTAATGGAAAGGATGGTTGTCAATCACTAATAACATGGTTTTATCCCTCGATATACGGGTTGTGTTCGCGCTCATACGAAAGCCGCGAGCTTGGCCCATGACCCGGGTAAACGGTATAATCCCCCGGCAGGGCCGCCAGCCGCTTAAGCGACGCTTTCATCTGCCCAAAATCCCCGCCGAACAGGTCGCACCGGCCGCAGTCGCCTGCAAACAATGTGTCGCCGGAAAACAGCATATCCTCTGCCAGAAAGCAAACCGAGCCCTTGGAATGTCCCGGCGTTGCAATGACTTGGATATGCACATCGTCCATATCCACCTCGTCGCCGTCATCCAGCAGATGGTCGCTTCCCACCGCTTTTTGGGCAAAGGCATAACGCGGCTGGGCCAACAGCTCCAGCTCGTTGCGGCTGACATACACCTTTACATCCGGGTATGCCCTTTTCAGTTCTTCAATGCCGCCGGTGTGGTCGCCGTGGCCATGGGTAAGCAGGATATACTTTGGCGTCAGGGCGTTTTCTTCCAAAAGCGCCTGGATGCGCCCGGCTTCATCGCCTGGGTCGATAATCAACGCATTTTTTTGGTTGGTTTCCAATATATAGCAGTTGGTGCCCAAATACCCCACCGCCAGATGATGCAGTTTCATAAAAGCTCGCTCCTTTATGGTAAATAAACCGCCGCCCCAGAAGCGGTTTTGCCACTATCCCGGGGCGCCGTACATTCTTTTGTATTTACATGATTTCATCGGTGTCCAGCAAAATGGTCACCGGCCCGTCGTTTTGAATAAATACCTGCATGTCCGCGCCGAACTCGCCGGTGGGCACGCGCTTTACGCCCAACGCCTTTAGCTGGCTTACAAAATGCTCGTACAGCCCGTTTGCAACCGTAGGGTCGCCCGCTTTTACAAAAGAAGGCCGTCTTCCCTTTTTGCAGTCTGCCGCCAGGGTGAAGTTGGACACCACCAAAGCGTCCAGGCCTTTGTCCAACAGCGAAAGGTTCATTTTGCCCGCTTCATCACTAAAAATGCGCAGATTGGCGGCTTTATTGGCCAAAAATTCAGCGTGCTTGGGGGTATCGCCCTCCTGTACGCCCAGTAAAATCATCAAGCCTTCTTCAATCTGCCCTACAATGCTTCCGTTAATTTCCACGCGGGATGCTTTTACCCGCTGCAAAAGTGCTCGCATGTGCTTTCTCCTTTTATCCGCCGATGTTGCGCTCAATGGAAATAATGCCGTTGATTTTCTTTAAATTGTTGATAACGTAGTTTAACTGGTCCACACTTTCAATGCTCATGGTAATCTGGATTTGGGTGTGGTCATCCTTGGCTTCACGCGCATTTAACGAATGCAGCGCAATGCGCATATTGGCAAGCTGGATGCTCAAATCCGCAATAATGCCCGGGCGGCCGGTGGCATAAATATCCAGCGTGGATTTGAAATTTGCCCGCACGTTTTGCTGCCAGGAAGCCTGCACAAAACGGTTTTTTTGCTCAGGGTCTTCCAAATTATTGAGCACATTGATGCAGTCGCGCTTGTGGATGGAAACCCCGTACCCGCGGGTGACAAAGCCGATGATATCGTCGCCCGGCAAGGGGTTGCAGCATTTGGCAAATTTTACAAGGCAGCTGTCCAGCCCTTCTACAATCACCCCGCTGGACGCTTTGCGCTCGCGTTTGGGCTTTTGCACCACCGCTTCGGTTTTGGCCGATTCTGGCGTGCGGTACTGGCGGATAAAATCCTCTTTAATGCGCGGGATAATTTTGGAAAGCGACACCCCGCCATAGCCGATAGCCGCGTAAAATTCGTCTACATTGGCAAATTTCTGCCGTTTGGCGATGTTTTCTATAAATTCGGCCATCTGCGCATCCGGCAAGGTGATGGTATTGCGCCTAAATTCGCGCTCCAGCTCCTGTTTGCCTTCCTGGATGTTTTCTTCCCGGCGCTCTTTTTTAAACCACTGGCGGATTTTATTGCGCGCTTCTGAGGTTTTGACAATTTTCAGCCAGTCGCGGCTGGGGCCCTGGTTTTTGGAATTGGAGGTAAGCACCTCGATAACTTCCCCGGTTTTCACCTGGTAATCCAGCGAAACCATACGCCCGTTCACCTTGGCCCCCACCATCCTGGAGCCCACCGCCGAATGGATGGCGTAAGCGAAGTCAATCACCGTGGAGCCGGTGGGCAGGCTCATCACATCGCCCTTGGGGGTAAATACAAACACCTCGTCGGCCGATAAATCCGACTTGATGGTGCTCACTACATCCTCCGGGCTTTCCGATTCCATCTGTGCTTCCAGCACCTGGCGCACCCAGGCAAGGCGGTCTTCCAAACGGTCTTTGCCCGAAATGCCCGCTTTGTATTTCCAGTGCGCGGCAATGCCGTATTCCGCCACGTGGTGCATTTCCCAGGTGCGTATCTGCACTTCAAAGGGGATGGCTTCCTTATCCAGCACCGTGGTGTGCAGCGACTGGTACATGTTTGCCTTTGGGGTGGAGATATAATCTTTAAAGCGGTTGGGCAGCGGGGTAAACATATCGTGAATAATGCCCAGCATGTTGTAGCATTCGGTAACGGTGTTTACAATAATGCGCACCGCGTAAATATCAAAAATTTCTTCAAAGCTTTTGCCCTGCATGTAAATTTTGCGGTAAATGCCGTAAATGCTTTTTACCCGGCCTTCCAGGTGCATCTGCACGCCTTCGTCCGCCATGCGTTCCCGAATACGCTCGATGATTTTTTCCAAGAACTTGGTGCGGTCATCTTTTTTCATATTCAGTTCTTTTTCAATTTCCTGGTAAGCAATCGGGTCCAGGTAGGAGATGGAGATATCCTCCAGCTCCTCTTTCACCGGGCGGATACCCAAACGGTGCGCCAACGGCGCGTAAATTTCCATGGTTTCCAGCGCCTTGTCGCGCTGCTTTTGGGGCGGCATAGCCGATATGGTGCGCATATTGTGCAGCCGGTCGCACAGTTTAATCAAAATCACCCGGATATCCTGCGCCATGGCCAGCAGCATTTTGCGCACGTTTTCCGCCTGCTGTTCTTCGCGGGAAGAAAAGGGGATGCGCCCCAATTTGGTGACGCCGTCCACCATCAAGGCAATGTCCTTGCCGTACAGCTTCTGGATATCCTCCAAGGTGCAGTCGGTATCCTCCACCACATCGTGCAAAAGGGCTGCCATAAGGGTATCGGTGTCCATGCCAAGGTCTACCAAAATGCTGGCAACCGCTACCGGATGGGTCACATATGGCTCGCCAGAAGCGCGCACCTGCCCCTGGTGCGCTTTTTCGGCGGTTTTATAGGCTGCGGTAATGCGCTCAATATCATAGTTGCGCCCGCTTTTTTGTATCTGCTCAAGCAAATCTTCAAATTGTACCACTTTCATTTGGGTTCCCCACTTTGTTTGATGGAATACAGCTTTTTCAGCAGCTTTGAATCCTGTAAATTCACCTTATTTTCCACCTTGCAAGGCAAAAGGCGGAGATTTTCGCGGGTGATGGAGCCTTCCATCAAATGCATCTCCCGCAGTATGTACAGCGATGTTACCATTTTGCCATACGGCACGCTTTCGCGCAAGATGGCCGAATAAAACCGCATTAGGGTCATATCCGCGCCTTTTATGGCCAAAAGCGCTTTGTAAACCCGGGCGGTGTCTTCCCGCGCGGGGATGAGGCTTTCGCACTGCGCAGCCCCCAGCGCTTCTTTTAAACAAAGCCGGTCGATAAGCGTTAAAGCCGTGTACAGTGCCTCATAATCCATGTTGCTGCGGCGCATATCCAGCACCTTTAAGCTGACGCTTTCGGTTTGGTTGTATACGTTTATACTTGCTTCCACTGCGATGTCCACCGTATCCCCGCGGCTAAACAAAAACGCACGGCTGCTCATATGGAAATACATGGCGGTAAACATCTGGTGGTCACAAAACAGCTTTAAACGCAGGTGCTTATCCTCCGATAAAGGGGTGATTTCCTGTATCACTGCGCCGCGGATACAAAACACCGGCGAAGGGTTTCCCTGCCCGAAGGGTTCCAGCATCGCCAGGGTTTTTACCGCCGCAAGGCTTAACTGGCGGGGCAAAACCTCCCGGTCGATGTCCAGCGTCATCGGCGGCATTTGGGCAAAATGGATGCGGGTATACTCATCCATCTGGGCGATAAAGGCGTCAATATCCCGGGTTGGGATGGAAAGCCCCGCAGCCTGCACATGCCCGCCAAAACGCGTTAAATGCTGCGAGCAGGCGGTGATGGCGTCGATAAGCGAAAACGCCTGGTAGCTGCGCCCGGAACCCCTGGCTTCTTCCCCGTCAATGGCGATGAGAATACAGGGCTTGGCGTATTTTTCGCAGATTTTGGCCGCAACAATGCCGATAATGCCCGCGTGCCAGCCTTCGCCTGCAAAAATAAGCACCCGTTTATACAGCACACTGGGGTTTTGGGCAATGTATTCTTCAATTTTTAATAAAATGTCCGTTTCCATTCCCTGGCGTTGGCGGTTTAAATTGTCCAGCTCCTGGGCCAGCGCCTGGGCGTGTTCGTAATCGTCGCACAAAAGCAGGTCAACCACCTTGTTGATGTCATCCAGCCGGCCGCAGGCGTTGATTCTGGGCGCCAGCATAAACGCCACCGCGCGCGAAGTAACCTGTTGGGGGTCTACATGGGCTACTTCCATTAAGGCTTGCAGTCCCACATTCTGCGTTTGCCCCAAACGCGCAAGCCCTTCTTTTACCAAAAAGCGGTTTTCGCCTTTTAATTCCATCACATCGGCAATGGTGCCCAAAGCAACCAGGTCGCCAAAGCAATCCAGCACCATCTCCCAGTCGCCTTCCAGCGCGCAGATGAGCTTAAACACCACCCCTACCCCCGCAAGGGCTTTGTTGGGGTACAAGCAGTCCGGCTGCTTGGGGTCTACCACCGCAACGGCATTGGGCAAAACCTGCGGGGCGGTGTGGTGGTCGGTCACCACCACATCCAGGCCGATTTGGTTGGCCAATTTTATTTCCTCCACGGCCGAAATGCCGTTATCCACCGTGATAACCAACCCCACGCCCTGGTCTTTAAGCGCCTGTACGGCGTTTGCATTCAGCCCATATCCTTCATCGGCGCGGTCGGGGATATAATACAGCACCTGCGCGCCGCGGCTTTCCAGATACGAGCACAACACCACCGTAGAGGTCACCCCGTCGCAGTCATAGTCGCCGTACACGGCGATGAGTTCCTCATTTGCAAGCGCTTGTTCAATGCGGCCAACCGCTTTTTCCATATCTTTTAGCAAAAAAGGGTCGTGCAAAACCGGGTTTGCGCTAAAAAACTGTTTTACTTCGTCCACGGTTTCAAACCCGCGCGAAAGGAGCACCTGCGTTACCAACTGCGAAAGCCCCATCTGCTCAATGGCGGCGGGGTCAAAATCGGGTTTGCTGGGTGCGATGTTCCATAGTTTCATACATAGCCTGCCTTTGTCTATAGTTGATAGTATATTGTACCACTTTTGTACGCAATTTTCAATTTCTTGGCATATTCTTCCCCTTTTGCGCACAAAAACAAAAACGCAAAAGGTTTTTCACCTTTTGCGCTTTGCTTGGCGTTTGTATTATTTGCGGTGCGAAAACAGCCCGTGCTTTTCATATGGCTCTTTTTTTACCGAAAGCACATCATAACCGGTTTTGGAGATAGCATCGCGTATGGCCTGTTCGTCAATGTCCTGTTCGGTGAGGATGACGGTTTGTTTTTTGGCGTGCGAAGAAGTAACTTTTTTTACGTCAAACGCCTTGCGCACCGCGTCGTTGATATGCGCTTCGCACATGCCGCACATCATGCCGTCCACACCCACTGTGATTTTTGTCATAAAAGCGCTTCCTTTCTTTGTGGCACTGCCCGCTTAAAGGGGTTATGCACCCCTGGCAAGCGTGTTAGCAAAAGCTAACTTTCGCCTGTAAAAAAATCGCCGTTGGCCTGGCGATTTTTTTGTATTTACAGCTATATTATAGCCCCCATTCTGCCGCTGTGTCAAGCGCGGAGGAATGGGCTTTTTTAGCCTTAAGCGCGCCCAAAAAGCTGCGTCATATGGGCAATGCGTTTGGCAAGCCCTTCGGTCAGTTGGCCTTTTTGCAGCCGGAAGCACCAGTTATCCCCCATGCTGGAAGGGATATTCATGCGGTATTGGCTGCCAAGGGAGAGATAATCCTGCATTTGCGCCATAAAAATCTGCGCCGTGCTGCGCATGCCGGTGGCCAGCAGCCCCCAGGTGCGCAAAGAAGAGTGTGAAATGCCGCAGTAAGCGTCGATATACCGAAGTTTTTCTTCCCCTGCGCTATCCAAAAAACCTTGCAGGGTGTCGTTATCGTGGGTGCCGGTGTACAAAACGCAGTGCGGGGAGGCAAAATTGTGCGGCAAATACGCGTTGTTGGCATCCGAATCAAATGCAAACTGCAGCACTTTCATACCTGCAAACCCGGTTTTGGCAAGCAGGTCGTATACCTCCTGGGTTAGAATGCCCAAGTCCTCGGCAATGATGGGAAGTTTGGGAAATACCCGGCGCAAAAACGCGAAGAATTCCTCCCCCGGGCCTTTTTCCCAGCAGCCGTTTTGGGCGGTTTCTTCCCCATAGGGCACCGCCCAGTAAGCGGCAAACCCCCGGAAATGATCGATGCGCACCCAATCGTACAAGCCGAATGCGTGGCGCATACGGCGCACCCAGTAGCGGTAACCCTGCCCTTTCAGCACATCCCACCGGTACAAAGGGTTGCCCCAAAGCTGGCCGGTTTGGCTAAAATAATCCGGCGGCACGCCCGCCACCCGTTTGGGCATAAGCTCTTCATCCAGCTCAAAAATTTCGCTGTTGGCCCATACATCGCAGGAATCGTGCGCCACATAGATGGGCACATCGCCTAAAATTTGCACCCCGTTTTGGTTGGCGTAAGCTTTTAGGGCATCCCACTGCTCATAAAACAAAAACTGTAAAAACCGGTGGAACAGCACATCCTGCTCATACTCCTGCCCGGCTTGCTGCAAAGCCTGCGCCTCTCTTTTGCGCAGCGGGCGCTCCCAAAGATACCAAGGGGCCATCTGCCGGTGCTGTTTAATTGCCATATACAGCGCCCAATCGTCCAGCCACCAGGCGTTTTCCTGGCAGAACAAAGCAAACGCCCGGTCGTTTTCCATGGTGGGCAGCGCGCGCAAAAAGGCTTTGTGCAAAAGGGCAAAACGGGTGTCAAACAGCAGGCCGTAGCGCACAAAATCGCCCGCCATTTGCGCCTGCTCGCATTCTGACGGGGTTAACAGGCCTTTTTCCAAAAGTTGATCGATATCAATAAAATAGGGGTTGCCCGCAAAACTGGAAAGCGACTGGTAAGGCGAATCGCCAAAGCTGGTAGGGCCCAAGGGCAGTATCTGCCAGATGCTCTGGCCGCTTTCCTTTAAAAAATCCACAAAGGCAAAAGCCTCTTTGCCCAGCGAACCAATGCCATAAGGCCCCGGCAACGACGAAATATGCAGCAAAATCCCGCTTTGACGCATGGTACCATCCCTTTCTACTCGCTAAGCTTATACTAAACGATAAATACAAAAATTGCAATCTTTGTGTTGGCCGGTTGCCCGGCAAAAAAGGGCAAAGCTTTTTTTGGCTTCGCCCTTTTGCAGAATACGCTTATACCCGCGCGGTGCTTTCGCGCACAACCAGCTTGGGTTCTATTAAAATTTTCAGTATTTCGCCGGCCGGCACATCAATTTTGGCAGCCAGCCGTTCCACAGCCAGCTGGCCCATGCGTTTTTTCAAAATGCGCATGGTTGTCAGCGGCGGTTCCATCATCGTGCCAAACGGCAAATCGTCAAACCCCACCACAGAAATATCCTGCGGTATTCGCAGCCCTTTTAGCTTAAGCGCCTTAATCGCCCCCAGGGCAATCACGTCGTTATCGGCAAAAAAAGCGGTGGGCAGCTGGCACCCGGGTTCTTCCAAATGGCGCTTCATGTCTTCAAACGCGTTTTCCAGCGTAGGGCCCAGCAAAAAGGTATAAGCGGGGTTGTCCTCCATGTTGTAATGTTCCAGCGCATGCACAAAACCAAAATTGCGCTGTGCAAAGTTGGAAATTTGCAGCGAACTTTTTAAATGCCCAATGCGTTTATGCCCCAGCCCCATCAAATGCTCAATGGCGTTGAACACCCCGTCTACATTGTCCATCACCACCGCATCGTATTCGCAGTGGGTAAACTGGTTGTCCAAAACCACAATGGGCAGGCGGATTTTGTTTAATATGGGCAATTGGTCAAAATCAAATTCGGTGCCCAAAAACACAATGCCGTCAATCGGCTCGTGGTTGAGCTTGTTGGCCGCATCGGCAAAGTTTTCGTTGGTGACGTTGGTCATGGTCAAATGGTAGCCCAGCTTTCTGGCGCCGAATTCCACCCCGTCAATTACGCGGGTGATAAAATCGCCGTTGCGTTCAACCACCATGCCTTCTTTTTTATACCGTACAAAGCAGATGTTGCCTTTTACCCCCATCTCCCCGTTTTGGCGCCGGGCCACATAGCCGCTTTCTTTAATAATCTGCCAAACCTTTTGGCGGGTTTGCTGGCTTACGCCGGGGCGGTCGTTTAGCACCAGCGACACCGTAGCCGGCGATACTTTGGCAATTTGGGCAATCTGTTTAATATTCATACAGGCATACCTCCTGCTGTTTTTTCTAACGTATCGAAAAAATACAACCTTGTCAATGCCTATTAAACGAATTTAAAAAAATTTACAAAGTTTTCAAAACGTTTTTTAGACAATTTCTGCTATTTGTCCAAATTTCAGACGAAACTTTTAAACTGTTTATCCACATCCCGTTTGTTTTTTTGTATAATACGGATATAGGAGGTTTTTATCCATGCAATTTATGCGTATTTTTTTATATTTCATTATTTACAGCATTGCCGGCTGGATATACGAGACCATTTTGTGTTCTGTCAGTGCGCGCAAATTTGTAAACCGCGGTTTTTTAACCGGCCCATGGTGCCCGATTTACGGGTTTGGGGCGCTGCTGGTAATTTTTCCGCTGCAAAAATTCCGCGACGACCTGCTGCCGTTGTTTTTGTCCAGCATGGTGCTGACCATGCTGTTGGAATATGTGACGTCCTATGTGATGGAAAAGCTCTTCCACACCCGCTGGTGGGATTATTCGGAAAAGAAATTCCAGCTTAACGGGCGCATCTGTTTGGAAGGCGCTATTGCGTTTTCGGTGATGTCGGTCATTGTGGTAAAATGGGTGCACCCGTGGGTGGTGGCCCAGGTGGCAAAGCTAAACGACGTTGTGTTGATTGTGCTGTTTTGTATACTGGCGGTTGCATTTGTAGCCGACGTTGTGACAACCACTTACCATGTGCTGAAGATGAACGGCAAGCTGGCGCAAATCCAAAAAAGCATGGATGAATACGTAGCCGGGCAGCACAAACGCTTTGAACAGCTGAAAACCTCGGTGCAGGAAAAACTGGAGCAAGCGCGTGAAAAGGAAAAAACCTCCCCTCAACCGGATGCCCAGCCTCCCGCGCTTAAAGGCAAGCAGCGCCAATACCGCAGGCTGCTGCGCGCTTTCCCCAAAATGGAAACCACCCGCTTTCAGGAAGCCTTCCATTGGGTAAAACAGTCTATCCAGCAAAAAAATAAGCCAAAATCCAAACCTGACAAATAATACACACAAAAGCGCCAAGGAACGATTTCCTTGGCGCTTTTGCTATCCGGTAAGGGTTTGGCGCAGGTACAAAAGAATTTTTTTCTCCCGGCGGGAGACCTGTACCTGGGTCATATTTAAAATTTCGGCTGTTTGGGTTTGGGTTTTGTTTTGGAAATAGCGCAATGCAATCAATTTGCGGTCTTTTGGCTCCAGCGTCACCACCGCGTCTTTTAAAGAAATGCTTTCGGTGATTTCTTCTTCGGGAAACGCAAATGGGATATCCAGCTGCCCACCGCCGTCGTCCTCGTTTGCGGTAAGCGAGATGGTGGGCTGCAAAGCGCTTAGCGCCTGGGCGGCTTGTTCGAGCTCCACCCCCAGGATTTGGGCGATCTCGGAAATTTTGGGCTCGCGGCCGTGGCGCTTTACAAATTGTTCGCGCTCGCGCCCGGCTTTCAGCGACAATTCTTTTAATGTGCGGCTTACTTTAACCGTGCCCCCGTCGCGGAAAAGGCGGCGCATTTCGCCCAAAATGACCGGTACGGCATAGGTGGAAAAACGGATGCCCCTGGTTTTGTCAAACGCATCTACCGCCTTTACAAGGCCCATGCATCCGGCGGAAAACAAATCGTCGTATTCAATGCCGCGCCCTTTAAAGCGGTGCGCACAGGCGTGCACCAGCCCCATGTTGTCGCTTATTTCCTCTTCGCGGGTTCTATTGGTTTTTTCAATCGTTTCTTGCATCGTTATGAAGCCCTCTTTGGTTAATTCTTTTTTCCATAACGACGGTTGTTCCTTTTTGGGGTTTGGAGCGCACTTTGAGCTTATCCATAAACGATTCCATCACCGAAAAGCCCAAACCTGCCCGCTCGGTTTCCGGCGAAGTGGTATACATCGGCTCCATGGCTTTTTGCACATCGTCAATGCCGCAGCCGTTGTCTTTGATTTTGATGCTCAGGCGTCCGCCCTCATAAATAGCCGCTGTTATGTAAATTTTGCCGATGCACTCGCGGTAGGCATGCACAATGCAGTTGGTTACCGCCTCGCTTACTGCGGTTTTGATATCCGCCAATTCGTCAATGGTCGGGTCCAACGACGCTGCAAACGCCGCTACTACGCTGCGCGCAAAGCCTTCGTTGGCGCTTTTGCTTAAAAATTCCATTTTCATCGCATTGATGGGTTTCATATGCCTTTTCTCTCCTTACGCTAATGTCACAAGCCGTTCTAAGCCCGACAGCCGCATGATTTTTTTGATGTGCGCTGTGGTGTTTACCACTTTTACGCTGCCGCCAATTTGCTGCATGGCGTTATATCGCCCCATCACCAGGCCAATCCCGGAAGAATCCATAAACGTTACCCCGCCAAAATCCAGCACCAGCAGCTCAGGGGTTGTCTGTTCGATTTTTTCATCGATCTCCTCGCGCAGTTGTTTGGCTGTATGGTGGTCGATATCCCCAACCAGCAAAGCGGTCAACTGCTTGTCCGCTTGCGTCAATGTCAATTTCATGCTGCACCATCCCTTTAAAAAATCCTGTGTCGTTTCTTCCTTTTGCCGCCAGTGCTTTTAGGCTTTGGCGGTTGTTTTTTGCTGTGTTTTTCAAACGTTCAAACCTTCTTTGGCCTTGCGCGCAAAGGCTTGGCACAAGCAAAACCGCCGCACGGTTTTGCCGCTTTGGTTTTTAGGGCACAACAAAAAAATCCTCTATCCAAAAGGATAGAGGATTTTGTCTGCATATTTGCGCACATTTTGTGGGGAGTTTTTGGGTTTTCCTGTCAGTTTTGCATTTCTGCAATCAATATTTGCCGAATATTTGATGCCAAAAACAGCGAACCGCACACCACAATGGGGCGTGTGTTTCCCGCCAGCTTCAGCGCCTGCGCAACCGCCTGGGGCAGCCCTTCACAGGCGCATGCATTTATGCCCGCCTGCCTTGCGCTGCGGCACAAATCGTTTGCGCTTAAGCAGCGGGGCGTAGAAACCTGCACGCACAGCATGGTGTGCACAAAGGGGGCAAAATCGCGCAGGGAATTTTGGTAGTCCTTATCCTGCATCATCGCGCAGATAAACACCCCGTCTTCCACCTTCAGCTCTTTTAAGGTATCCGCCAGGCTTTTGGCGCCCGAATCGTTGTGCGCGCCGTCCAACAGCACCAAAGGCGAGCGCCGCAGCACCTCGCACCGGGCGGCAAAACGGGTGCTGGCAATCCCCTGCTGCACCGCCTGGGGGGATATGGCATAGCCCTTGTTTTGCAAAGCCCTTACCATTTCCAAAACGGTAAGGGTGTTGTACACCTGGTAACGCCCCAAAAGCGGTATGTGCAGCGCCTGCCCGCCGATGAGCACGTCCGTGCCCTGCAGGCTTTCGCTTACAATCTGCGCGCTGTTGGCGTTTGGCAGCAAAAACGGCGCATGTTTCTTTGCGGCCTGCTCCATCAACACCGCCAAAACTCCGGCGTCCTGCAAGGGGTAGCAGACCACAGGGGTGTTCTCTTTGATAATGCCCGCTTTTTCAAACGCGATTTTTTCCAAAGTATCCCCCAGCACCTGGGTATGGTCCAGCCCGATAGAGGTAATGGCGCACACCAAAGGGGATTCGATGACATTGGTCGCGTCAAACCGGCCGCCAAGCCCGGTTTCCACAACGGCGATATCGCAGTGTTCCTGCGCAAAATACAAAAAGGCAATGGCGGCCATAAACACAAAGCCGGTGATGGTATACCCCTGCTCTTCCGCTTTTGCCTGGGCCGCTTTTACCTGATGAAACAACTGCAAAAACTTGTCTTTTTCAATCATCTTCCCGTTTATCTGGTAACGCTCGCGAAAATCCACTACATAGGGGGAAACGGTAAGCCCCACTTTATACCCCGCCTTTTGCAGAATATTGGCGCACATGGTTACGGTGGAGCCTTTGCCGTTGGTGCCGGCCACATGCACGCATTTAAGCGCTTTTTGCGGGTTGTCCAACGCCTGCATCAGCGCCTGCATAGGCAAAAGCGACGGCTTGCCGGCAAACCTGGGCAGCGCTTCTATATAGGCAACCGCCTGTTCATAGTCCATAGGTTCATCTCCCAATAAAAAAGCCAGACGGCTTACCGTCCGGCTTTTTTGCATTTAAGCGCCAAATGCGCGTAAGCTTTCCAAGATTTTTTCCATCTTGTCTTTGGCTTTTTTCAGTTTTTCTTTTTCCGCATCCACTACCTGCTGCGGCGCTTTTGCCAAAAAGCCCTGGTTGTTTAATTTGCCCTGTACAATATCAATGTCCTTTTGGCAGGAGGCTTTTTCGCGGTTTAAGCGCGCAATTTCCTTTTCCTTGTCCACCAGTTCGTCCAGCGGCAGGAACATGCGCGCGCTTTCGGTGATCACCTGGGCGGCATTTTCAATAATCATGGCCTTGCCCACCGTTACCTCGCTTGCCGAACACAGCTTTACAAAGAAGGGCGCACAGCTTTGGAACAAGGCGGTGTCGGCGGTTTCCACATACACATGCGCCTTTTTGGAAGGCGGCACGTTCATTTCGGTGCGCACGTTGCGCACGCCCTTGATGGCTTCCATCACCTTTTCAAACTGGGCCTCTTCCTCTTTAAAGTTCAGGCTTTCCTCATACACCGGGAAAGCGGACACCATAATGCTTTCGCCCTCATGCGGCAACGCCTGCCAGATTTCCTCGGTAATAAACGGCATAAACGGATGCAAAAGCTTTAAGGTGTTGCTCATCACATACACCAGCACCTGCTTGGCGTTTTGGGCGGTTTGGCCCCCCTGCTGCAGGCGCGGCTTGGTCAGCTCAATGTACCAGTCGCATAAAATATCCCAAATAAAATCGTACAGCTTTTGCACGGCTATGCCCAGCTCAAAATGGTCCAGGTTCTCGGTCACTTCACGCGCCAGAGTATTCAGTTTGCTGAGCACCCATTTGTCCTCAATGGTTAAGGTTTCGGGCAAGCTTACGCTTGTTACGTCGCCCTCTTCCAAATTCATGAGGATATAGCGCGAGGCGTTGTAAATTTTATTGGCAAAGTTGCGGCTAGCGCGCACCTTTTCCTCCGAATAGCGCATATCGTTGCCCGGGGAGTTGCCGGTTGCCAGCGTAAAGCGCAAAGCATCCGCGCCGTATTGGTCGATAACCTCCAGCGGGTCGATGCCGTTGCCCAGAGATTTGCTCATCTTGCGCCCCTGGCTGTCGCGCACAATGCCGTGGATAAACACGGTGTCAAACGGCACTTCGCCCATTTGTTCCAGCCCCGAGAAAATCATTCTGGCCACCCAGAAGAAGATGATGTCGTAACCGGTTACCAGCGTGTTGGTGGGGTAGAAATATTCCAGTTCCGGGGTCTTATCCGGCCAACCCAAAGTGGAAAACGGCCAGAGCGCCGACGAAAACCAGGTGTCCAGCGTGTCGGGATCCTGGTGGATGTTCTGGCTGTGGCAGTGGGCGCACTCGCTTACCGGGGTTTTGCTCACCGTCATCTGCCCGCAGTCGTCGCAGTACCACACCGGGATGCGGTGGCCCCACCAAAGCTGACGGGAAATGCACCAGTCCTTGATGTTTTCCATCCAGTTGAAATAAATTTTATCAAAGCGTTCGGGCACAAACTTGGTTTTGCCCTCTTTTACCGCCGCGATGGCGGGCTTGGCCAACGGCTCCATCTTCACAAACCACTGCTTGGAAACACGCGGTTCCACCACGTTGTGGCAGCGGTAGCAGGAGCCCACGTTGTGCGCATGCGGCTCCACTTTTACCAAATAGCCGCCCGCTTCCAAATCGGCAACGATTTGTTTTCTCGCTTCGTAGCGCTCCAGTCCCGCATATTTGCCGCCCAATTCGTTGATGTGCGCGTCGTCGGTCATCACATTGATCACCGGCAGGTTGTGCCTAAGGCCCACTTCAAAGTCGTTGGGGTCATGCGCGGGGGTGATTTTCACAACCCCGGTGCCAAATTCCATGTCCACATAGCTGTCGGCCACCACGGGAATTTCCCGCCCGACCAGCGGCAAAATGACATGTTTGCCCACATAGGCCTTGTAGCGTTCATCCTCCGGGTTCACCGCCACAGCGGTATCGCCCAGCAGGGTTTCGGGGCGGGTGGTGGCAAGCCTAAGTTCGCCGCTGCCGTCGGCCAAAGGATAGCGCAAATGCCAGAAGTGCCCGTCTTTTTCCTCGTATTCCACCTCTGCTTCGGAAATGGAGGTTTTGCAGTAGGGGCACCAGTTGATGATGCGCTCGCCACGGTAGATAAGCCCTTTTTCATACAGGCGCACAAACACTTCGTTTACTGCTTTGCTGCAGCCTTCGTCCATGGTAAAGCGCAAACGGTCCCAGTCGCAGGAGGAGCCGAGTTTTTTTAGCTGCTCCACAATGCGGTTGCCGTATGTTTCTTTCCAGGCCCAGGCGCGCTCCAAAAAGCCTTCACGGCCCAAATCCTCTTTGGTCAAGCCTTCCTGCTTCATGGCTTCTACAATTTTGGCTTCGGTTGCAATGGAGGCGTGGTCGGTGCCGGGCAGCCACAAAGCGGCGCGCCCCTGCATGCGCCGAAAACGAATGAGTATATCCTGCAAGGTTTCATCCAAAGCATGCCCCATGTGCAGCTGGCCCGTGATATTCGGCGGGGGGATTACGATGGTATACGGCTCTTTTTCGGGGTCCACTTCGGCGTGGAAATACCCGCCCTGCATCCAAAAATCGTAAATTCTATCCTCCACCTGTTTGGGTTCGTACACTTTTTCCAATTCTTTTTGCATGTTTTCTCCTCCAAACAGCTTTCAAATTCAAATATTTTGTCTAGTTTACATTATCGCCAACATGGCGGCCCTTGTCAAGAAAAATGAAATACAAACTCGCATTCTGGGCCAATAAATATGTTGTGTCATTATAATCACCCAAACTAATTGTACTTTTTTTATACAATCTTAGCGTATATGCCCAAAAATGTCGCCTTACCCGGCCGAAATTAGGCAGGGGCTACAGTGTGCAAGAATTGAACAGCGCCCCCAAAGTGTGGTAGACTTAAGATATAGATTTTTCTTGTGTGAAGGGGATTCCAACGGGAAAAATCAAAAATAGAAAGAGAGAGAAAAAGAGGGATTACCATGGCAAAAAAGATTTTAGTAACACCCAAATCGTTTGTTGCTTCCAAAGAAATCGGCGAAGCCATTTTTAAAAATTACGATGTGGAAGTTGTGTGGAACACCACCGGCAAAACCTTAAACGAAGAACAAATGTTAGAGCTTTCCGCCGATGTGGACGGCGTGCTGGTAGGGGTTGACCCCATGCCCGCAGCGGTTTTAAGGAACGCCAAAAATTTAAAAGCCATTTCCAAATACGGTTCGGGGCTGGACAACATCGATTTAGACGTTGCCAAAGAGCTGCATATTGAAGTTACCCGCGCGTTGGGCGGCAACTCCGAAGGCGTGGCAGAATTGGCCATTGCGTTGATGTTTGCCATTTCGCGCAACCTGTACCCGGCAATCCAAAACGTAAAAGCCGGCGGATGGGACCGCTTAATCGGTACGGAAGTAAACCACAAAACCGCCGGTATTGTAGGCCTGGGCGCCATCGGGCGCGAAGTGGCCAGAGTGTGCCACGGTTTGGGCATGAACATTTTGGGGTACGACCCGTATTTGAACAACCCCGAATTTATCCAGAAATACGATGTAAAATTGACCAACCTGGATGAAATTTACGAAAACTGCGACGTTTTGTTCCTGCACTCCCCCCTGACCGATGAGACCCGCGAGATGATTAACAAAGACGTGCTCAAACGCATGAAGAATACCGCTTACATCATCAACCCCGCCCGCGGCGAGCTGGTGAACGAGGACGATTTGTACGATGCTTTGGTAAACGGGGAAATCGCAGGCGCTGCACAGGACGTATTCTCCAAAGAACCGGCCGGCGAGCACAAGCTGCTGACCTTGAACAACTTTTATTTAACCCCCCATCTCGGTGCTTTTACTAAAGAATCCACCCATCGCACCATTGAAATTTCGGCGCAAAACCTCATGAACATGCTCTTTAAATAAAAGGAGGGCCTAAACCATGTATATACTTGCACTGGAAGCTTCCACCTCCTCTGCAAAAGCCATGCTGTACCACTGCCAGCAGGGCGTGGTAGACGTGCTGGGCGCCCCTTACGACAGCGCCATCTGCGATGTGGTTACCATCGACCCGCAGGGCGCGGTGGATGCGGTTTTGGATGTGGGCCGAAAGCTTTTGGAAAAAAACGGCCATCCCAAAATCGAGGTGGTTGCGCTTTCAAGCATCTGGTACCACAGCGTGCTGTATTTGGACAAAAACCGCGCGCCTTTATCGCGGGTGCTGACCTGGGCCAACACCGAAGCGGCCCCCACCATTGCCAAATACCGCGCAGACGGCAAAACCAACAACTGGGTGTTCCAAAAAACCGGCAACCCCTGCCACAGCATCTACGCGCTGTGGAAATGGATGCATTTAAAAGACCACGGCCCGCAGCAATTAAAAGAAAAGGTGGCGTATATTTCTTCCCTGCCCGAATATCTGTTCATGCAGCTTTCGGGGGGCGAGTTGGCGGTTTCCAACATGACCGCCTCCGCTTCGGGGATGCTCAACATCCACACCCTGGATTGGGACGACGATGTGCTGGCATTTGCAGGGCTTAACCGTTCGATGCTCTCGAAAGTGGTAGAGCCCGAATACGCTTCCACCCTGTGCAAACAGGCGGCCGAGCGTTTGGGCCTGCCCGAAGGGCTGCCTTTGCTGGTGCCCGGCGGGGACGGCGCGCTAAACCAAATTGCCGCTGGCGCATTAAAGCAGGGCGTGATGACCCTTTCCATGGGCACTTCGGCGGCCATTCGCATGTCCTGCCCGGAGCCTATTTTGCCACAAACACCCTCCACCTGGTGCTACTACGGCGCCGAAGGCAAACGCATTGTAGGCGCAGCCACTTCGGGGGCGGGCAACTGTGTGGAATGGTTTGCTAAAAAAATGATGCTGGGCAATTACAAGTACCGTAAGCTGGACGATATGGTGGCACAGCGTTATTCCCAGCCGTTTGACGCACCCATTTTCCTGCCCTTTAACTTTGGCGAGCGCTGCCCCGGTTGGGACGATTTGCGCTTGGGCGGGTTTTATAATGTAAAAGGCAAACACGACGGCGTAGACCATTATTTTGCCGTGCTGGAAGGGGTTTTGATGAACCTGTACCAATGCTACCGCATCTTGTGCCAAAACGCCTCCACCCCCGATATTATCCAAATTTCGGGCGGCATCAACAAATCGCCCATCTGGCTGCAAATGGCCGCCGATATTTTCAACCGCGACATCGAAGTGTCCAACATGGAACACGCTTCCACCCTGGGCGCATGCGCGGTGGGCTTAAAATATTTAGGGCAGATTGCCTCTTTGGAGGAATTTTCCCAGCCTCAGGGCAAAATCATTTCCCCCATTGCGCAAAATGTGGAGAAATTTGCGCCCCGCTTCCTGCAATATCTGGCCTGCTACAACCAAAAATAAGCCGCAAGGCACAGCAAAAAAGCTCCGGGAGTTTTCCCGGAGCTTTTGTTTTATAAAGCTATTTTGCAAGATGTGTATACACCCGCATGGGCACGCCGTCGTCGCCGTTTGCATGGCAAACGTACTGCCAGCCGCATTTTTCGTAAAACGCAGTGTGTTCGGTTATCAAATACAGCCGGTTTATCCCCATTTTTGCCATATCCCCGGCAATAAACGCCAGCAGCTCTTTGGCAATGCCCCGGCCGCGGTGCCCATTTTCCACAAACAAAGCGCACACATTGGGGGTCAGGTCCTTGCGGTCGTGAAAGTCGTTGGCAATCACCCCGGCGCCGGCCAGGATGGCATCACTTTGCAAAACCACATACCATTGCGGCACGCCGGTTTGCTTTTGCACGCATTCGCGCATGCTTTTCGCGTACGCATCCGCTTCTATCTGCCATTTTTGAGCAAACCACAAAGCCGCCTGCGGTATCCTCTGGGCGTTTGCGCGTATGGGCAGTATTTGCATATTGGGCAGCATCCTTTCCTTTATTAACCCAGCAGCAACGCCTTAAACAGCGCCAAAAACTCCCGCAGATAGTATAGCGGCTGCAATGCAAGGGGCGCGTTGGAGGAAACCGCATACACCGTTAAGCCTTCGTTTTGGCCCATCCATCTGGCGCGCAATTGGTGAAAAGCGTCGGTGGCCACCACCACGCGGGTATCCAGCCCTTGCTGCTCAATAATTTGGGCGCTAAAAGCCAGGTTTTCTTTGGTGTTGGTGGATTTATCCTCCAGTAAAATGCGCGCAACGTCGATGCCGTTGTTTTGCAAATACTGCGCCATCACATACGCTTCGCTGTAGTCTTCGTTATCCCCCTGCCCACCCGATACAATCACGGTGCTGTTTGGGTGTTCGTTTAAGTAAACAAGCGCTGCATCCAGCCGGCGTTTGAGCATAACGCTGGGCTGGTCGCCGTTAATCTGGCAGCCCAGAACAATCACGGTTTGGGGGGCGTTTTCTTCTGGCGGGGCGTTGCCGTAAGCTGCATGCAGCATAAACCCAACCAGCACAAGCAGCAAAATGCACACAACCAGCAGCACAATTTCCACCCCTTTTTTTACTTTTTGGGGCAGGCGCGCGCGAAAATACGCAAACAGGGCAAAAAATACCCCGCCTGCTACCCACAGCAGGTTTACCGCTGTAAATATGCCCCAAAACAGCGGTGCAATTGCAAAAAACAAGCATAAAACGCTTAGTATGTATAAAACAATGGTTTTTCCTTTTTCCATAGGTTCCTCTTATTTGTGGTATTTGGCGTGGTTTAATATCGACATGGCGCGGTAAATCTGCTCCAAAAGCAGCAAACGCGCCAATTGGTGGGGGAATGTCATGCGCGACATCGAAAGGCACAGCGCGCTTTTTTGTTTGACCGCCTCGCTTAACCCAAACGACCCGCCAATAACAAAACAGATAACCGAATTGCCCTGTGCGCCCGCCCGGCCGATATACTCGCTTAGCTGTTCAGACGAAAGCAGTTTGCCTTCGATACACAAACTGACCACCAACGCGTTGGCCGGCAGCTTATGCAAAATTTCCTTTCCTTCCTGCTCCAGCCCCGCCTGTATTTGGGCATTGGACGGGTTTTGGGGTAGGCGGTACTCTGGTAATTCTACTATGGATACTTGTGCATAAGGTGACAAACGTTTTAAATATTCTGCACAACCGGCAGCCAAATAGCTTTCTTTTAACTTGCCAATACAGATAACCTGAATTTTTTGCATCGTTTCCCCCTATACGCACAACGGTTTGAGCATCTCATACGCTGGCGCGGCAAACAGGCCCATCATGCCCTCTTCGTACCCATCGCATTGCCCAAGCGTTGTACGCGCGTTTTCAATTGCCAGCGAAGGCAGGTTGTTTTCCCGGCTTAAATGCGCCAGCACCACCTGTTTGGTGCCGGTTTGCAGCAATTTTTTCAGCATATTGGCGCAGCTTTCGTTGGACAAATGCCCGTTTTCCCCCATAATCCGCCGTTTTAAATAATACGGGTAAGGCCCGCTTTCCAGCATGCGTTGGTCGTAATTGGATTCGAGCACCACCATCTGGGCGCCCAACAAGCTGCTTTCCACCTGTGGGGTCACTATCCCAAGGTCGGTGGCAAAGGCGATGGTATCCTCCCCGCTTTGAAAGCGGAAGCCAAAGCTTTGCAGCGCGTCATGCGGGGTGGCAAAGGGGGTAATTTGCATGCTGCCCACGCAAAAAGGGCGGCCGGCGTCGATGCACTCGACCTCTACCCCCGGCACCAGCATATCTTTCATAAGCAGGTACTCCACCACGTCTTCCCCCGCATACAGGGTGACCGGATGGCGCTTTAAAAAGGTTTTTAGCCCTTTGATATGGTCGATATGCTCATGGGTGATAAGCACCCCCTGGATGGGCGGGGTATCCCCCAGCTCGCATAGTGCTTCCCGTATGGCTTTGTAGGCGATGCCAACATCGATTAACAGGGAGGTATCGCGGTTGCGCAGCAGGGTGCTGTTGCCGGTGGACCCGCTGCGGATGGTACAAATTTGGGTCATATGGACTTCTCCTATGTAAAAGGCCGCCTTACCAAAACATGCAAGACAGCCCCAAAATTTATTTATAATGCTTTTTTCATATGCTTGTCCGGTGTGGAAATTTTACGGATATCCGCCCCCAGCGCGCGCAGTTTTTCTTCAATTTCTTCATATCCGCGCTCAATGTGGTAAATATCCTCAATCTGGCTTTCCCCGTTGGCGGCCAGTGCCGCAATAAGCATCGCGGCGCCTGCGCGCAAATCGGTGGCCTTTACCGGCGCTGCGGTCAAAGAGCCTTTGCCTTCTACCACCGCCACTTTGCCGTCCACCTGGATGTTGGCGCCCATACGCCGAAGTTCATCCACATAACGGAAACGGTTGTCCCAAACCCCTTCGGTTACAATGCTGGTGTTGTTGGCCAAAGCCAGCAGCACCGTCATCTGCGGCTGCATATCGGTGGGGAACCCCGGATGCGGCATGGTGCGGATGTTGACCCCTGTCAGCTCGCCTGGGCGGCGCACATGCAAAGAATCGTCAAACTCCTCAACCTCCACGCCCATCTTCATAAGTTTATCGGTAATGGGCTCCAAATGCTTGGGAATGACGTTTTTAATCATCACATCCCCTTTGGTGGCTGCGGCCAGCACCATATAGGTACCCGCTTCAATCTGGTCGGGGATGATGGTATAGGTAGTCGGGCGCAGCTTTTCTACGCCGCGGATTTTAATCACATCGGTGCCGGCGCCCATAATGTCGGCGCCCATCGAGTTTAAGAAGTTGGCCAAATCAACAATATGCGGTTCTTTTGCGGCGTTTTCAATCACCGTCATGCCTCTGGCTTTTACTGCCGCCAGCATCACGTTAATGGTTGCCCCAACCGAGACAACGTCAAAATAAATCTGGGTGCCGGTTAAGCGCTCGGCCGATACGTTGACCATGCCGTTTTCCAATTCCACCTGCGCGCCCAGCAGCTTAAAGCCTTTGATATGCTGGTCAATCGGCCTTACGCCAAAATCGCAGCCGCCCGGCATGGGCACGCTGGCCTTGGAAAACCGCCCCAGCAATGCGCCCAGAAAATAATACGACGCACGCATATTGCGCGCCAAATCGTACGGCACAGGCTGGCTTGTTAAATGTTTGGCATTGATTTCCAGTGTAGATTTATTGATCATCCGCACGCTTGCGCCCATATCGTGTAAGATACGGGTTAAAAGCGCAACATCGCTAATGTTCGGTACATTTTCAATAATGCAAGGGCCTTCTGCCAATATAGCAGCGGGTATGATGGCTACTGCAGCGTTTTTTGCACCACTAATGGTGACCTCTCCATGCAGCGGCTTACCACCGTTTACAACAAATTTATCCAACGGGGCACTCTCCTTTGGGTTTCTCATCTTTCTATTATAGCATCGTGCGCGCCAAATGAAAAGCAGTATTTTCCACACAAAACCCGGCGTTCGGGGCGCACTTTTCCTACACATACAATAGTAGTTTGTCCGTTTTTATTGGATTTACACAAGGATAAGTCCCCACAATTTCTGTGAGGACTTTTTTGGTTTTGTTTTTGTCAACGCCAACCGATGTAATTTTTCGGGTCTTGAATACGCCCGTTGATTTTGATTTCAAAATGGCAATGCACGCCCGTGGAATTGCCGGTACGGCCCGCGCCTGCAATTACATCGCCTTGGTTTACCCATTGGCCCGGCGTTACATACAGCACGCTGTTGTGCGCATACAGGGTGGTTACCCCGCCGCCGTGGTCGATGACGACATAATTGCCGTAATCCCACCGCCGGGTGGCTACCACAACCGTGCCCGAAGCCGATGCATAAATGGGGGTGCCCGCCGAAATACCTGCAATATCCTGCCCGGTGTGGCCCCAATAGCCATACAGCCCGCAGCTTACATAGCCGCCGTTGCCGCCAACCGGCCAGATAAAGGTATCCGACCCAACCGAACCTGTGCTGCCCACCGAAGGTTTCAACTGGTTTTCGGGTATTTTGGAACCCACCAGAACCGTTTCGTTAACCGGCTCTTTCAGCACCTGGGTGGATAAAATCTCACGGTCGGTCTCTACCCCGTCCAGATACGTCACCTGGGCAACAATGCGTTTTTCCCCTTTGGAGCCATAATTTTGGATTTGGTTATAGCCTTTGTATTGGCTGGCATCCACAATCTGCTCCACCTTAAAATCGATTTCTTCTTCGTAAATTTCGGTGCGCACGGTTTCCACCGCCAAAAACGGCACCGATTTGGAGATTAAAACCTCCTGCCCAACCAGCAGGCTTTCCTCAATATCCGGATTCAAGCGCTTGAGTTCTTCATAAGGGGTGTTGGTTTTCTGGGCAATCAAGGTGGGGGCGTCGCCGCTTTGCACGGTGTATACCTGCTGGGCGGAAACCTCCGAGTTCAAAGTGCTTTCAATGTTGTTCAAATCCACTATGCTGGAGCTTAAATACAAGCCGTCCTGCACTTTCACTTCCGAAGCAAAACGCACCGTTTCAGACGGGTCGTCGCTGCGGTATTCATCCAGCATATCCTGCAGAATCTGGCGCAGCTCCTGCCCGTCCACCGTGGCGCCCATAAACTGGTTGTCGATGTACAAGCCGCTTGCATACGCCACTTCGCTGCCGGTGGCCTGGATAAGCGTATCGGTAATCTGCCCGGAAGAAAGAAGCTCGTTGCGGTTGACCGCCATCACCGTATACACCGGCTGCATCTGTACGGCTTCCTGGTCTTCTTCGTATACAATGCGTTGTTTAAAGTTTTTTTCCGCTTGCTGGAACACCGATTCATCCTGGATATACCCCAGACGGGTTCCGTTTAAATCCACCTGCAGGGCATAGGTTGTGTTCATATAATGCCCAATGGTAAGGCCCAAAACCACAAGGCCCAACACCGGCGCCGCATAATTGATGGTTTTGCGCAACATTTTTGGCGCTTTGCGCATAGTATCGGCAAAATTTTTGCCAATATGTACAGCCGTTTTTAAGGCTGCATAGCGCGTGCCGCCCATTTTTTTATGGTATGCAAACAGGTGCGAAACTTCTTTGCATGCCAAGCCAAATTCTTTAAATGGCGATGAAATTTTAAACCAGATTCTTTTTAAGCCTTTTGCGCTCCCGTTGCCACACCAAGACGCCGCACCCAAAAGTGCATATTTTGCCTTTTTGGCATAGCGCACCGCGGTATTTTTCACCTTTTCGCCCAAGCGGATAAGGCGCATACCCACTACATAAAGGAACGTATACCCCTGTTGTAACAAATCTGTATCGTGTTTTGTGGCTGCAGCCTGCTGGGGCTGTGCCGGTATTTCGTCGTTTTCAGAATTGAGCTGCTGTGATTCATGTTGGAATTTTACAAAGCGTTTTTTCCAGGACATCACTTGGCCCCTTTCGTGCATAAGCATACTACCCCATATGGCGATAGCTACTTCTATTATACAGATTTTAGCAATTTTTGCAAGTGCAGCGGTTTTGGGGCCTGTCTGCTTGTCCGTTTCGTACAAGAAACCCCTGGTTTTATCATAATTTCCCGCCCGGCAAACGTAGATATGCAGTAGAAGTTATTGGACAAAGGAGCAAACCATCATGCCGTTTTCACAATGTATTGACCAAATCAACCAGGTGCTGTGGGGGCCGGTGATGCTTACGGCTTTAATTGGGCTGGGGCTGCATTTGTCGCTGCGGCTGGGTTTTTTCCAGCTTACAAAGGCAAAACTGGTTTTTCAAAAAACCTTTGGCGCCATGTTTGGCAAAAAGCGCCGAAAAAGCCAAGGGGTCTCCCCGTTTGCCGCCCTTTCCACCGCTTTGGCCGGCACCATGGGGGTGGGCAACATCGCAGGGGTTGCCACCGCCCTTACCTTAGGCGGGCCGGGGGCTATTTTTTGGATGTGGGTTTCGGCTTTTTTCGGCATGATGGTCAAATACGCCGAGGTGGTGCTGGCCGTGCATTACCGCGAAAAAGGCCCGGACGGGCAATACCGCGGCGGGCCGATGCATTATATCCAAAAAGGGCTGCATGCCAAGCCCCTGGCCGCGGCGTTTGCCGGCATCACCATGGTCGCTTCCTTTGGCACCGGCAACATCACCCAAAGCTACGAAGCCGCCAACGCGCTTTCCCAAAGCTTTGGATTCCTGCCGGTTTCCACCGGCCTGGTTATGGCCGTTCTGGTGTTTTTTGTGCTGTGCGGCGGGGTGGGGCGCATTATGGCGTTTACGCAAAAGGGCATCCCCTTTATTTCGCTTGCCTACCTTGTGCTGGCGCTTGGCGTGCTGGCGGTTAACTGGCGTTCGCTTGGCACATGCCTGCAAAGCATTTTTACCCAGGCGTTTGACCTTTCCGCCGCGGGCTGGGGCATTGGCTCCTACGCCATGCTGCGCGCCATGCGCTTTGGGCTTTCGCGCGGGATTTTCACCAACGAGGCGGGCTTGGGGGCTTCGTCTATGGCGCATGCCTGCGCCGATACCGACAGCCCCGTAGAACAAGGCATGTGGGGCATTTTGGAGGTGTTCATCGACACCATTGTGGTATGCACCGTTACCGCTTTGGTGATTTTATCCACCAATGTGCTGGGCACCACCAGCCTGGACGGCTGTGCGCTGACTTCGCTTGCGTTTTCCGGCGTGTTTTCTTCGTTTGGCGGGGCGTTTATTAGCCTTTCGGTGGTGATATTTGCTTTGTGCTCCATGGTGGGCTGGGCCTTTTACGGGGAAAGCTGCGTGCGCTACCTGTTTGGGGGGCAAAAAGGGGTTTTTGCGTACCGGTTTGTGTTCTCGGCTGTGGTTTTGCTGGGGGCCTGCCTGCGCTCCGAACTGGCATGGAGCCTTTCGGACACCCTCAATGCACTTATGGCAATCCCCAACTGCCTGGCGTTGATTCTCTTAAGCCCTTGTGTCATCAAGCTGACAAAAGCTTACCTGCAAAAAAAGCAAAACCGCTGAGGATGCTTTTGCAAAGCCGCCCTGTAAAAAAGAACCGCTTTGCCCTCGCTTAGCATATACTTAGAGCACTTTAAAAAAACACATTTTCAACACAAACAAGCATTTTAGAAAATCCCAGGCGTTTTTTATGCAGAATTTTGCCAAAGCAAGCAAATCATTTGGAAACATCCGGCGTTATTTCTAGGGAAGAGTATCCTTTCTTGCGCGTTCCAGTTGACTTTTAGGGCATTTGTATATAAAATTAGGTTAGTTTGGAATGCAACCGGTATATCGCACAATATTTTTTACGAAACGGCAATGCAGCGGGAAGGAATGTGTCTGTTTGCCGTAAGGATTGGAGATTTGCAACATATGAAAACTCGTTTGACCGCTTTGCTTTTGGCACTTGTCATGCTGGCTTTAACCATGACGGCGTGTAATTCCGGCACGGAAGACCCCGGCTCGTCCTCATCGGGAACGCTTTCTTCCTCCCCCACCAGCTCGCAAACATCTTCTGCCGTAATTGACGAGGATGCCATTGAAGTACCCGAGCCAGATAAACAAGCGCAGATTGCCGAATACAAAAAAACCAATTCCGATGTAAAAGGCTGGATTACCATCGACGGTATTCCGGTGGATTACCCGGTTGTACATACCGATGCGTATGACAATAACGATTATTACCTGCGCCGCGCCTGGGATAAATCCTACCGCTTCTTGGGCTGCATTTTTGCCGATTTCCGTACAAACTTTGGCCCCATTGGCGAGCTTTCGCGCAATTTGGTGCTGTACGGCCACAATGTGGACGACAACCGCGATAGCGGTGAAATGTTCGCCCAGCTTTTGCGCTATGACGACCCCGAATGGTACAACGAGCACCCGTATATCCAAGTTTCCACCGAATACGACGACATGGTGTGGGTGGTGTTTGCCGCGTTTTATACCGACATCAATTTTGATTACATCGAACCCAACCCGGACGACAGAACCTTTATGTACATTGTAGACGAGGCCATGAAGCGTTCCGAGCTGGAAACCAATGTGGATGTCCAACTGACCGACAACATCTTAACCCTCTCCACCTGTACGTTAAAATACGGCACCCGCACCGACCAACGTTTTGTGGTAATGGCAAGGCTGCAGCGCGAAGGCGAAAACCTGCAGGAGTTAAACCCCACCGCCACCCAAAACCCCAACCCCAAAGCACCGCAATTTTCATAAAACATAAAGTTTGCATGCACAAATCCTCCGACAGCTTTGCCGGGGGATTTTTTATGCGGCCATGCTTTTTTGGCTGTAATCTGCCCGACCAGGCTATGCAAACCATGCTTATAAAGCCGTAAAACAGCGGCAAACCAATCTGTGCCGGTTATGGTTGGCTTTGTTTTGCCACAAACTTTGCAGCCAGCCTGTATTTTCGTAGTTTCAAACTGCCAATATCCAGCGCTTGGCAAAACGCTCCTGTATAGCTTGGGGCATCCCCAAAAATAAGGCCGTGTTGGCTGCAAACACGGCTATGCCGGCGCGCTAAGGGGGCCGGGTGTATCGCTTTTTGGCTACACCAAAGGCCCGGCAAACAACCCAGGCGGGTGTAGCAGGGCCTTTGCATTTGGATTCCATTGTTTTCTTTAAAAATGCAAACCATACACAGGTGCCCTGCCCCATTTATATTCAGCTAAACTTTCGGCTTGCACCGCAAATTTTGCCCTTAAAGCTTTTTTATATCGTAATAATGGGGGATGCCCAGCAGGCAAATGGTGCGCGCTGGCCCGTTTTTTGCCGCCTTGCAAAAATAAACTGCCCGGTCGGGTACATTGCTTTTGGCAAGCAATTGCCGGCTTTATGGGCAAACCGGCGCAAACGGTTGTGCCTTGGCAACCTAAAAAAGTTGCAGGGATATATGCATCCCCACTTGCCGATGGATAAACCAAATGCGTATGTTAACTACGCCGCCTAAATGTCTTCATTTGCCTTTGTCCCACCTTGATAGCGCCAAGCGCCCGCCTTTTGGCATCTACAACGCCGCCTTGCCTAGGCCAGCCTGCAAAGGGCCCCCTTTTTTGCAGCGCACAATGGCTGGGCCAAAAACAAAAGCCCCGGGAGAATCGGTCCGCCCTGATAAGGATGTTTTTGGTTCTACGCATGGCCCCAGGATGTTACGGCATCCTGGGGCCGCTTTGTCATGCCT
>CAJFVS010000025.1 GCA_904420505.1 Candidatus Alloruminococcus vanvlietii
CGGCTCAGGGATGGCCTTGAGCATGATTTCATCCAAAATATACAAACGCGCTTTGCGGGTTTTTTCAAACGCTTCCTTGATGATGTCGTAGGTTAAGCCGTCCACTTTCAAGTCCATCTGGATAGCGGTAATGCCCTTGTGGGTGCCGCCTACTTTAAAGTCCATATCGCCAAAGAAATCTTCCAAACCCTGGATGTCCACCATGGTCATCCAGCGCTCGCCCTCGGTGATAAGCCCGCAGGAAATACCGGCAACCGGCGCTTTCAGCGGAACACCTGCATCCATGAGCGACAAGGTGGAGCCGCAGATGGAACCCTGCGAAGTCGAACCGTTGGAAGAAAGCACCTCCGATACCACGCGGATGGCATAGGGGAATTCTTCCTGGCTGGGCAGAACCGGCACCAAAGCGCGTTCTGCCAAAGCGCCATGGCCGATTTCACGGCGGCCGGGGCCGCGGCTGGGCTTGGTTTCACCCACCGAGTAGGAGGGGAAATTGTAGTGGTGCATATAGCGTTTGCTTTCTTCTTCGTCAATGCCGTCTAAAATCTGGGCGTCACGCGCGGGGCCTAATGTGGTGATGCTTAACACCTGGGTTTGGCCGCGGGTAAATAAGCCCGAACCATGCACGCGCGGAATCACGCCGACTTCGGCTGCCAGCGGGCGGATTTCATCCAGCTTTCTGCCGTCCACGCGCTTGCCTTCATCCAACAGCCAGCGGCGCACCACATATTTTTGCAGCTTGTACAGGCATTCGTCGATTTTGGCTTCCTCGCCCTCGTGCACGGGGTCAAATTCCTCGTGTACGCGCTCGATAACAGGTTTTAAGCGTTCTTCGCGCACGTTTTTATCATCGGTATCCAATGCTTTGCGGATATCTTCAATGGCAAATTCCTTAATCGCTTCGTACATCGCAGGGTCTACTTCCTGGGATTCAAAGGTGAATTTCTCTTTGCCGATTTGTTTTTGGATATCCGAAATAAATGCAACAATCTTTTTGATTTCCTGGTGGCCTTGGATGATGGCGTCGAGCATGACGTCTTCGGGCACCTGGTTGGCGCCTGCTTCAATCATCACGATTTTTTCCATGGTGCCTGCCACCGTTACCTGCATGTCCGATTTGGCGCGGTCTTGAAGGCCGGGGTTGATAACCACCTTGCCGTCCACCAATCCCAACGAAACGCCGCCGATGGGGCCGTTCCACGGGATATCCGAAATGGAGATGGCGATGGATGTGCCCACCATGCCCGCAATTTCCGGCGAGCAGTCGGGGTCCACCGACAAAACGGTCATCACAACGGAAACGTCGTTACGCATATCTTTGGGGAACAAGGGGCGGATGGGACGGTCAACCAAACGGGAAGTTAAAATCGCCTTGTCCGACGGTTTGCCCTCGCGCTTCATAAACGAGCCGGGGATTTTGCCCACTGCGTACAGCTTTTCTTCAAAATCCACCGACAGCGGGAAAAAGTCAATCCCTTCGCGCGGTTTTGCCGATGCGGTTACATTGCACAATACGGTGGTTTCGCCGTAGCGCACCAAACAAGAACCGTTCGCAAGGCCGCACATTTTGCCGGTTTCAATCACCAGCGGGCGCCCTGCAAATTCTGTTTGGAAAACTTTAAAATTCTCAAACATTGCCTTTCCTCCGTTTTTGCTTTTATTGTAAGCAAAAAGCCACGCTAGGTTTAGCAATAAATCCAGCCTTCCCGTTCTGCGCCCGTGCCTGCGGGAAAGCTCGATGCACTGCTAAACACCTTGTGCTTTTTGCCAAAAGACGCAAAATAGCAATTGAAGGCAAACGGTCTTTTTCAAACCATTTGCCTTCAAAAACCGTTTTTTACTTACGAATACCCAATTTGGCGATAATCGCACGGTATCTTTCGATATCCTTTTTCATCAAATAGTTGAGCAGGTTGCGACGGCGGCCAACCATTTTTAAAAGGCCCCTTCTGGAGTGATGGTCTTTTTTGTGCACTTTCAAATGCTCGGTCAGCTCGGTGATGCGCGCGGTCAAAATGGCAATCTGCACTTCCGGCGAGCCGGTGTCGCCCTCATGCAGGGCATTTTGCTGGATCACTTGGGTTTTCAGTTCTTTTTGAATCATGGTTCGCACCTCTTCATAAAATATTGGGCCTTATCTCAGCAAATGGCAGGTGCAATTCCTTTACAAAGGCACAGTCCAATGCCCGAGGTAAGGTTATAACTAGTACAGTATAGCATACGGGCAATTTGTTTGTAAAGGCTATTTTCAAACTTTTTGCCCCATTGCCCGCACAAATCTGTACGGTTAAAAGTATACCACAAAAGCGGTTTTTAAAAAAGCCTTTCGGCCTTTTTAAAAAAATTTGCAATTTAATTGAAACTATTGATTTTTTATTCCATATAATGGAAAAATAAGCAAAATGGCCGTATTGACGATTATTTAAAAGAATTTTGAAAATACACAATTTCTCCAAATTCCCTTCGTCAAAATGTCTAATTTCTGGAAATATTTTTTATTTTATGGCTTTAATCAATCAACAGAATCATCAGATATTCTCTTTAAAATTTATGAATTTCTCTAAAAATTATAAAAATAAATCAACTGTTGATGTATTTTATTGTAATTTATACAATTTTATAATAATATAGTAACAGGATTGGAAGTTGTAATATGCTCTACTGCTTCTGTTCCCATATTTTAATTTAATGTTTTTAAGGAGGTCACCGGAATGAAAAAAGTCTCCAGGATATTTGCTGTCGTTTTAATGGCAGCCCTTTTGATCGGATGCCTGGCATCCTGCTCCAATGGGGACCCTGTTTCCCAGCAGCCGTCGTCGAACCCAAGCAGCTCTTCGAGCGAAGGGCCGGATCTTCCCGACGAAGTCTATATCGCGTGGAGCGGCCCCTTGACCGGCAACCAGGCGCAATACGGCGAAACCCAGAAGCGCGCCATCACTCTGGCGACTGATAAAATGAATGCCGAAGGCGGCATTAACGGCACAACCAAAATTATTGTGGATTACTACGACGATAAAAACACCCAGACCGAAGCGCTTTCCTGCGCAAACTTGATTGCGGACGCCAATAAGTACGCCGCTTGCATAGGCCCGTACTCCAGCGGCTGCGCCATGGTTATGATCCCGGTGTTCGATAAAGCCGAAATCCCGTTCTTCCTTCCCTGCGCTTCTCAATCGGATCTGACCAGCCAGAGCAAATTTGTATTCCGCGGCATCACCACCGAGGAACAGAACCTGGGTGCATACGCCGAATTCATCCACGATACCCTGGGCGTTGACAAATTGGCGTTGTTCTATGCCAATATCGACACCGGCGTGGAAGGCTCCGCCCTGGTAACCGAATTGTTCGAAGATATGGGCGGCGAAATCGTTTACAACGAATCCTACGTCTCTGGCAACGTCACCGACTTTACCCCCATGCTGTCGGCCATTAAGGCGTCCGGCGCACAGGCCATGCTTCACTGGGGCAGCTACAACGAAATGGCGTTGATTCTGCAGCAGAAAGCAGCGCTCGGCATGGACGACATCTATGCGGTAGGCCAGTCCAACTCGGCACGCCAGGAATTGGTAGACATTGCCGGCGAGGATGCCGAAGGCTTTACTGTGCTTTCCAACTTTGCAACCGATTTGGACTATGCCCCGATGCAGGAATACAAAAAGCTTTACGAAGATACCTACGGCGTAGCGCTGGATAACCACGCCTGCACCACCTATGACTGCATCAATATCGTCCTGGCCGCGATCGGCGCTGTCGGCACCGACGGTAACGACATCGTTTCCTGGGTGGAATCCCAGCCGTCTTTCCCGGGCATCTGCGGCGACTTTGCCTACATTGAAAACCACGAGCCCGGCAAACCCCTTATCCCGCTTATCTGTGAAAACGGCGTGTTTGTAACCCACGAAAGCTACTACGAATCGTAAACCGCACCCATTTATTGGCGCATGCAGAAAGGCTTTTATTGCGAATTTTTATGCAGATAAAAATATCTGCATTTAAATGAATGTTTTAATGTTTTAAGGAGGTCACCAAAATGAAAAAATTTCCCAAGATACTGGCAGTTATGCTATGCGCAGCCGTTTTAGTCGGATGCTTGGCAGCCTGTTCCAGCGGCGAGCCTGCTTCGCAACCGCAGCAGTCCTCGTCCAACTCGCAGGATTCCCAATCCCAATCGCAGCAACAAAGCAGCGAGACCACCGGCCCCGAGCTCCCCGATGAAATCTACATCGCATGGAGCGGACCTTTGACCGGCAACCAAGCACAGTACGGCGAAACGCAAAAACGTGCCATTACTTTGGTGACCGATAAAGTCAATGCCGAAGGCGGCATTAACGGCACAGCCAAAATCGTGGTGGATTACTACGACGATAAAAACACCAATACCGAAGCGCTTTCTTGTGCCAATAAAATTGTAGACGCCGACAAATACGCCGCCTGCTTAGGGCCGTATTCCACCGGCTGCGCCATGGTTATGATTCCGGTGCTGGTAAAAGCGGAGATGCCTTTCTTTATCACCACCGCTTCGCACCCGGATTTGACCCGCCAAAGCGATTTTGTTTTCCGCGGCATTACCACCCAGGAACAAAACCAGGGCTATTATTCCGATTTTATTTACAACACCTTAGGGGCTGACAAAGTGGCTTTGTTCTACGCCAACATCGATACCGGTGTAGAAGGCGCCGAACTGTTTACCGAACAGTATGAAAAACTGGGCGGCGAAATCGTTTACCACGAAACTTATGTATCCGGTTCCACCACCGACTTTACTCCCATGCTGTCGGCCATTAAAGAATCCGGTGCAAAATGCATTGACCACTGGGGCAGCTACAACGAAATGGCGTTGATTTTGCAGCAAAAAGCAGCGCTGGATATGGACGATATTTATGTTGTTGGCCAGTCGGCCTGCGCCAAACAGGAATTGATTGACATCGCAGGCGAAGCAGCGGAAGGCTTTATGGTGCTTTCCAACTTTGCAACCGATTTGGATTACGCCCCGATGCAGGAATACAAAAAAGAGTATGAAGAAGCTTTTGGCGTAGCGCTGGATAACCACGCCTGCACCACCTACGACTGCATCAACATCGTGATCGACGCTATCTCCGCTGTCGGCACCGATGGCCAGGATATCGTGGACTGGGTAAAAGCACAGCCTTCGTTTGACGGGGTTTGCGGCGAATTTACCTTTAATGAATACGGCGACCCGGATAAGCCCAACATCCCGCTTATCTGCAAGGACGGCCAATTTGTCATCCACGAAAGCTATCAACAGTAAAACACTATCCTCCTCATTTCTTTCAATGAAAAAGGCGAAAGCAACCGGGTTGCTTTCGCCTTTTCGCTTTTATAGCATTGCCTGCCGCCTGGCAATTCAAAAGCCCCTGTCTGAATGGACAGGGGCTTTGCTTTTTGCATTAAAACAGGTTGCCGTTTTCGTCAAAGGGGAAATCAAACGGCTCGCTTTCAATGTGCAGGCCTTTGGTGCGCTTGGCTTCTTCCAGCAAAGGCTCGGAAATCTGGATGTGCTCGATATGCAGCGAATTTTTGATGCGGATAATCCGCGCGTCCTCCGGCTTAACACCGTTTAACGTGCGCACGCACATTTGGATCGCTTCTTTGTCGTTGGGCAGAATCATGGGGATTTTATGGCTTTCCAGCAGTGTGGAAGTAATGCCGTTGGGGTAGGTTACATCCAAATCCACCTTGTCTACCAGGCGGCGGGTGGTTACGTCTGCCGTGCCCATGCCGTTGCCGTTGTGGTGGCTTTCCTCGGTCAAATCCAGAATGCACACACGTTGGCTTTTTAATCCGCCCGAAGCATAGGGGCTGCCAAAGGTGCCGGTGATATTCGGGTCCATGCCGGAGCCTGCAATGTTTTTGCCGATTTCATCCACAATCAAAACATCGCATTCGGGAATTAAAATTTTAGGCATAAGCGCCTTGGACTCTGCCTGCAAGCCGGGTTCCCTTTCTTCAATTTCCTCAGCGGGCATGGCTTCAATCTTGCAGGTTTCATCAAAGGGATTTTCCAATATGGCAATGCCAGCCAAAATTTTGGCGTTTTTGATAACGGCCTTGCCAAACAGCGGAATCATATGCGCCATATGCGCAAAACCCGCCTTATGGGTTACCTGTGCCCCAGCTTGCTTGCCCAAGCCGATGGCCATCATTTTCATCAAACCACTTTCGTACGGGCCGCGGAAAGCCGTATGCGGTTTTCGCGGTTAAGCACCAATATGCCGTCTGCTTGGTTGGCGTTTTTGTCAATCTGTACTTCGTGGCCTTCTTCGGTATAGCCGATTTTTTCGGTTTCCATCGAAGCCAGAATCGGGCATCCCATCGCCTCCTCGGTAATGCCAAAGCCCTCAATAATCGTGCGCTGGCCCTGGGCGGTAGCGCCGCCGTGGCTGCCCATCGCCGGTACAATAAAGGGGCTGGCGCCCAATTCTTTAACGGTATCCACCACGGCTTTGGTGATCATCGCGATGTTGGATACCCCGCGGCTGCCTGCGGTAATGGCAATGCGCATGCCGGGGCGGATTTTCACCCGAATGCTCTCCTGCATGAGCTGCTCATGTACAATAGCGGGGATTTTCTCCACATCAATGCGCGGGCGTTCAAACTCCTGGCGCACATTGATCATGCGGGGAATCGGCGTACCTCTTAACAAATCCGATACTGTGCCCATGAATATCCCTCTTTCCCTATTAATTAAAACATTTATTTTATTATAAAACTTCACACGGGAACTGTCAACATTCTGCAAGGTTTTCGCTTGTTTTTGGTAAGCTTTCAGGCAATATCGCCAAAAAAGGCACCCTGCTATTGGCAGGATGCCCTTTGGCTTTTGCGTTTTATTCCTTAGGCGGCTCTTGCCCGGCTTTATCGCAGGGGCAATGGCTGGCGCCGCTGCACCCCGAACAGCCGATACAACCGCCTTTTTTCTTTTGCCTGCCAATGCAGATAAGCACCGCGACCAATGCGGCCGCCAGCAGCAGGCAGATGACAATATCCCAAGGGTTCATACAATCTTCTCCTTATACAAACAGCATCCCTATATGGTATACCCCAAAAGCCACCACCCATGCAACGCCGGTTTGAAAGGCCATGGCGCCCAATGCCTGCCAAAGCGAACCCATCTCGCGCTTAATAGCCGCAAAAGCCGCCACGCAGGGCATGTACAGCAGCGTAAAGCACAAAAAGCTAAACGCGGTAAGGGGGGTAAACAGATTGGAAAGCAACGGCGCCAATTCGCTTGGGCCGCTTACCCCCATCAAGATGGCAAAGGTGCTTACCACAGCCTCTTTGGCCGAAAGCCCGGTCAGCAGCGCGGTAGAAGCGCGCCAATCGCCAAAGCCCAAGGGGGCAAAAATTGGGGCAATCCACGAACCAATGGCCGCCAGCATGCTGTCGGCGCTGTTTTCCACCATATTAAAGGTAAAGTCAAAGCTTTGCAGCACCCAAATTACAATGGTTGCCACAAAAATAACCGTAAAGGCCTTGCGGATGAAATCTTTGGCTTTTTCCCACATGTGCAGCACAATGGTTTTGCCCGAAGGCAGCCGGTAAGCGGGCAGTTCCATCACAAACGGCACCGGGTTGCCGCGAAACAGCGTGTGCTTAAACAAAAGCCCGCATAAAATGGCCACCACCATGCCCAGCACATACAGGGAAATCATCACCAAAGCCTGGTTTTCTTGAAAAAAGGCGGCCGTAAACACCGCATAAATGGGCAGTTTTGCACTGCAGGACATAAACGGGGTGAGCAAAATGGTCATTTTGCGGTCGCGCTCGCTGGCCAGGGTGCGGGTAGACATAATGGCCGGGACCGAACAGCCAAAGCCGATGAGCATGGGCACAAACGAACGCCCCGAAAGCCCGATTTTGCGCAACAGCTTATCCATTACAAAGGCAACGCGCGCCATATAGCCGCTGTCCTCCAAAAGCGAAAGGAAGAAAAACAGCACCACAATGGTGGGCAAAAACGAAAGCACGCTGCCCACGCCGGCAAACACGCCGTCGATGATGAGCGAATGGATGGGCGCGCTGACCCCTACGTTTGTTAAAAACGCATCGGTGGCGGCAGTCACCCAGTCAATCCCCATCGAAAGCCAGTCGCTTAACGCCGCGCCGATGAGCCCGAATGTCAGCCAGAACACCACCGCCATAATCACTAAAAAAATGGGGATGGCCAAATATTTGTGGGTTAAAATGGCGTCCATCTTCACCGAACGCTGCTGCTCGCGGGTTTCGGCATGCTTGTGTACGCAGGTTGCGCACAGCTTTTCGATAAAGGTATAGCGCATGTCCGCCAAAGCCGCCTCGCGGTCGGTGCCAAGGGCGGTTTCCATCTCGGTGGTGATGTGCCCCAGGGTTTCAATCTCGTTTTGGTTTAATTTTAACGCCTGTATGGTCGGCTCGTCGCCTTCCATAAGCTTGGTGGCTGCAAAACGCACCGGCATGCCGATGGCCTGCGCGTGGTCTTCCACCAAATGCGCCACCGCATGGATGGCCCGATGCACTTCATCCGAACAGAAATCCACCCTTTTGGGGGTTGTTTTCTGCTCGCCCACCTTCATGATCATATCCACCAGCTCGCCAATGCCTTCTCCTTTGCTGGCCGAAATGGGCACCACCGGGATGCCTAAGCCTTCGCTTAGCTTTTCAATGTCGATAGAGTTGCCGCTTTGCACCACTTCATCCATCATGTTCAGCGCCAACACCATAGGGATGTTCAGCTCAATAAGCTGGAGCGTTAAATACAAATTGCGCTCGATGTTGGTGGCGTCCACAATATTCAAAATGGCGTCCGGATGGGTGTTTAACAAAAAATCGCGCGTGACAATTTCTTCGCTGGTGTAGGGCGATAAAGAATAAATGCCAGGCAAATCCACAACCGTTGCCGATTTTGCCTGCTTGATAACCCCTTCCTTTTTCTCCACCGTTACCCCGGGAAAATTGCCCACATGCTGGTTACTGCCGGTTAACTGGTTAAACAGCGTTGTTTTGCCGCAGTTTTGGTTGCCGATTAGTGCAAATACCATGCTCATTCCCCCACATGCTGTTCGTTTTTGTTTTCTTCGTCGGGCAATATTTCAATATTGGCCGCTTCCTCTGCCCGGATGGTGAGTTCATATCCGCGCAGGTACAGCTCTATCGGGTCGCCCATCGGCGCTACCTTGCGCACCATCACCCGCGTTTTGGGCGTCAGGCCCATATCCAGCAGCCGGCGGCGCAGCATGCCTTGCCCGCCAATTTGCACGATAACCCCGCCGTGCCCGGTTTTTACTTTATCCAACGTCATATGTTTCCTCCATAAAATGGCAATCTTATACAAAAATGTTAGCCTATGCTTACATGTTAAATCCTAAGCCGCCATTTGTCAAGAGAACCCAAAGCCTTTCATTTGATTGGTGGGCTTGCCGGTTTTAAAAGAAAGGCCCCGCACGTTGCCTGCCTTTGGGCAATAAAAAATCCCCCTTGCGGGGGAACGGGTTTTATTTTTGGTGCAGCGGCCCTTGCAGCGCCTGTGTTACAAGTTCCTGGGCGCGCTGTTTATCGCGGTTGATTTGTTCTTTCAGCGCGTCGATAGACGCAAATTTTTGTTCCGGGCGCAAAAATTCTACCAAACACACTTCCACATGCTGGCCGTACAAATCGCCGGAAAAATCAAAAATATAGGTTTCCGCCAACGTCTGGTCCGACCCTACCGTGGGTTTGATGCCGATGTTGGTAACGGCTGCCAAACACTGCCCGCCAATTTTGGCAAAAGAAGCATACACCCCAAAACGCGGCACCTGGTACTGTTTGGAAAACGCCTGGTTCAGCGTAGGCGAGCCAATGGTGCGCCCTAATTTGCGCCCGTGGATGACTTCAAAATCAAAGTTGTAAAAGCGCCCCAGCATATGGTTTGCCAAAGCAAGGTTGCCCCCGGCCAAGGCTTTTCGTATGGCGGTGGAATGCACCACCTGGCCTTTATATTCCACGCTGGGCACCACCTTTACTACAATGCCAAAGTTTTGGCAAAGCGTTTGCAAGGTATGTACATCGCCTGCGGCGTTTTGCCCAAAGCGGTAATCTTCCCCGCAGCATACCATCCTGGCATGCAGTGTATCCACCAAAATGCTGCGCACAAATTCTTCCGCAGAAAATGCGCAGAATTCTTCAAACGCGGGCACATACAGCATTTGCGCGCCCAATTTTAACAATTGCTGACGCTTGATGGTGCGGGTGCATAAAAGCCCGCTGTTTTGTTTGCCGCCCGGGCGTTTGGCGTCCATTGTAAAACTGAACACACACGGTACCAGCCCTTCTTTTTGGCCGGCCACCGCTTGTTTTACCACCGCCGCATGCCCTTTGTGCACCCCGTCAAAAAAGCCCAGGGCAACCGCTGTAGGGCGGCCTAAAAGCTGCGGGTCGGTCACATAAATTTCATGCAAGGTCTGTTTCCTCCCTTACAAATGTCCTAAAAGAACGCAGGATATCCTCATCTTCCAAGCGTTTTGCAAGCGCAAAAAATTTCCCCTGCCCATCGTACACGCGTACAATGGGGCTTTCCCCCTTTATTTTCACGCGCGAAAGGGTAAGTTTTACCCCGTTGCGGAACATCCTGGCCTGCTGGGCGCTTAAATACGCCGCGCCGTAGCTTACAAACGCCTGTTCAATGGGGATAAACGCTTCTTCCAGGCGGTTTTCATCGCGCAGGCGCTGCAATTGCTCCAGTGTAAAGGCCTTGTCCAGCCCAAAGCCCGAGGCCATTTCCCTGCGCAAGCTGGTCATAATGGCGCCGCAGCCCAAAATCTGCCCCAAATCGTGGCAGATGGTGCGCACATAGGTGCCTTTGGAACACAAAATGCGCAGCTGGCCGCTTTGGGTTTGCTCATCAAACGCCAGCAGCTCGTTTTGGTAAACGGTAACTTTTCGTTTTTCGCGCTCTATTTCCACGCCTTTTCTGGCAAGGTCGTACAGCCGCTGGCCGTTAACCTGAATGGCCGAATACATCGGCGGCAGCTGCAAAATTTCCCCGCGCAGCATACAAAGGGCATCTTCCACCTGGGGCCTGCCAACCGGCTGTGCGTTTTCCACCGGCTGCACGGCGCCAAAGGCGTCCTGCGTGTCGCTTATTTTTCCAAAACAAAACCCTGCTTTGTACTGTTTGTCCTGGCAGGGTAAAATATCGCAGCACTTGGTCGCACTGCCAACAAATACCGGCAGCACGCCCGTCGCCATCGGGTCCAGCGTGCCCGCGTGCCCGATTTTTCTGGTTTGCAGTATGCCCCGCATTTTGGCAATTACATCAAACGATGTAAAGCCCTGGGGCTTGTCAATACAAATGATTCCATCCATTTAATTGTCAAATTCCTCTTTCAGCGCTTCAACAACCTGCCCGATTGCCTCTTCAAGCGGCGCGCAAACCATATAACCCGCTGCGCGCTTGTGCCCGCCGCCGCCCATTTTGGCGCAAACCTTGGAAGCATCAATCGGCTCTTCGGTGCGCATGGAGACTTTATACGCGTCCGGCCCTTTTTGGCGCAGCGTTACCCCGCACAAAACCCCTTCTATCTGCCGCGGAATGGAGGAAACCCCATCCAGATCCGATTCATCCGCGCCCGATTCTTCCAGCATTTGCTGGGTGATATAAATCACTGCGCAGCGGCCGCCATAAAAATACTGCACCGTGTTCAGCGCCATGCTTTCAATGGCGATGCGGCTGTGGGTTTTGGTGTCGAACATATCGCGGTTGATTTCATACGCATGCGCGCCCAACTCCATCAAATCCGCCGCAATGCGGTGGGTGGCCGGGCTTACGCTGGAATATTTAAAGCAGCCCGAATCGGTGCAGATGCCGGTGTACAGGCAGTCGGCAATCAAGGGGGTGATATCCGCTCCCATGGCTTTTATCACCCAATACAAAATCTCGCTTGCCGCCGAGGTGTTTTCATCCAGCAGCGTGTATTGGGCGTACAGCTTGTTGGAAGGGTGATGGTCCATGCACAGCTGGATTTTGCCCTCAAACTGGGGGCATAGCTGCCCCAGCAGTTTGGTGTCGGCAACATCCACCGCCACGACATATTTCGGTATAAAATCTTCTTTTTTATACTCTTTGTATAAATATTCGAACTTTTTCGGCCATGCATCCGGGCACAAAACCTGCGCGCGTTTGCCTTTTTGCTTTAAAGCGTAATACAAGGCAAACCCGCAGCCCAGGGTATCCCCATCCGGGCTTTGGTGGGTCAAAATCAAAATGTCGTCCTGCTCCAAAAGCAGCTGTGCTGCACGCCCAACCGCAATGCGCATAGAAAGGCTCACTCCTTTGTGATGTCGTGAAGCATCTTGGAAATATGTGCCGAATGCTCAATCGAATCATCTGCAATAAATTGAAAATCCGGAATTTTGCGCATTTTCAGCCGCGCATTGAGTTCCCGTTTGATATAGCCGCTGGCGCTGGTAAGGCCCTTTACAGCGCTTTTGGCCGATTCCATGCCTTCCAGCGAGCTGACATACACCTTGCAGTGCGACATATCGCCCGAAAGCTCCAAACGCAAAATGCTAATAAGCCCGGTAATGCGCGGGTCTTTTAACGAGCGCATGATATCGGTCAATTCCCGTTTGATATCTTCCGCCATGCGCACAGCTTTAAAACCTGCCACAAAAACGCCTCCTTTGTTTTGGGTTAATCCTCGCGGTACTCCACCAGCTGGTAGGCTTCAAAAATGTCGCCTTCCTTGATGTCGTTGAATTTGTTCAGCCCAATACCGCATTCGTAACCGGCGGCTACTTCTTTTACGTCGTCTTTAAAGCGTTTGAGCGAACTCATTTCGTCCTCTGCCAGCACAATGCCGTCGCGCACAACACGGATTTTGGCGCCGCGCACCACCTTGCCCGAAAGCACATAGCAGCCGGCAACCGTGCCCACATTGCTAATTTTGTAAACCGCGCGTACTTCTATTCTGCCCAATTCTTCTTCTTTAATCTTGGGCGCCAGCATGCCTTTCATTGCGGATTTGATTTCCTCAACCGCATCGTAGATGATGCGGTAAAGGCGGATTTCCACGCCTTTTTCTTCGGCCATGTCGCGCGCAGCCGGTTCGGGGCGCACGTTAAAGCCAACCACAATGGCGTTGGAAGCGTCTGCCAGCATGATATCCGATTCGCTTACCGCGCCTACGCCGCAATGGATTGCACGCACGCGCACTTCATCGTTGGACAGTTTTTCCAGCGACTGGCGCACGGCTTCCACCGAGCCTTGCACATCGCCTTTGATGATAACGGCAAGCTCTTTGACTTCGCCTTGTTCAATCTGCGAGAACAAATTGTCCAGCGTTACTTTCTGGTAAGATTTGAACTGTTCTTCTTTTTGTTTTTGGCGGCGCTGTTCTACCAGCTCGCGGGCCAGCTTTTCATCCGCAACGGCGTTGAAAATATCACCCGCGGCAGGTACTTCGGCCAAACCGGTAATTTCCACCGGCACCGAAGGGCCGGCGTTTTTGATTTTTTCGCCGCGGTCGTCCAGCATGGCACGCACACGGCCAACCGCTGTGCCCGCGATGATGACATCGCCCACATGCAAAGTGCCGTTTTGCACCAAAACAGTTGCCACCGGGCCGCGGCCTTTGTCCAGCCGCGCTTCAATCACCGTGCCTTTTGCGGCGCGGTCGGGGTTGTCTTTCAGCTCCTGCACATCGGCGGTAAGCTGCACCATTTCCAAAAGGTTGTCAATGCCTTCCTGGGTTTTGGCCGAAACCGGCACGCAGATGACATCGCCGCCCCATTCTTCCGGCACCAGCCCATATTCGGTCAATTCCTGCTTTACTTTTTCGGGGTTGGCGGTGGGTTTATCCATTTTGTTAATCGCTACAATAATGGAAACGCCCGCCGCTTTTGCGTGGTTGATGGCTTCTACCGTCTGGGGCATAATGCCGTCGTCGGCCGCCACCACCAAAATGGCAATATCGGTTACCTGTGCGCCGCGTGCGCGCATGGCGGTAAAGGCCTCATGGCCGGGGGTATCCAAAAAGGTGATGTACCCGTCGCCGACCTTTACACGGTAAGCGCCGATATGCTGGGTAATGCCGCCGGCTTCGCCTGCGGTTACATGCGAGTTGCGGATGGCGTCCAGCAAAGAGGTTTTGCCGTGGTCAACGTGGCCCATAACCACCACAACCGGGCTTCTGGGCTGCAGATTGGCCTGGTCGTCCTCGGTGTCGTCAATCAAGCGTTCTTCAATGGTAACAACCACTTCTTTTTCCACTTTGGCGCCCAGTTCCATAGCAACCAGCGCGGCGGTGTCATAGTCCACCTCTTGGTTGATGGTCACCATCACGCCCAGTTTCATAAGGCGCTTGATCACTTCCGAAGCGGTTACTTTTAAACGGCTTGCCAGCTCGCTTACCACAATGCTGTCCGGGATGGTGATTTTCAGCTGGTGGCGTCTGGCTTTTTCCAGTTCCAGGCGTTTAAGCTTTTCGGCCTCGGTTTCGCGTTTGGCGTACTGGGGCTTGCCGCGCTGCGCGGACTTTTGCGATAATTTTTGTTTGCTTACAAAATTGTCCTTGCGCGCGCTGGAGCCTGCCATCTCCTGGTATTTTTCGTTGTATTTATCCAAATCCACATGCACCGTGCGGGTGTCCACATGGCGGGTGGTGCGCTCGCTTGCCGGAATGGGCGGGGCGCTTGGGCGCGAAACGGGCGCTTTGGCCGCTGTATTGGCACGCGGCTGGTTGTTTTGATTTTGCCGCTGGTTGGCATTTGGGCGCTGGTTGTTCCCGCCGGCAGCCCCCTGGCCGGAACGTTGGTTTTGGTTTGGCCGCGCGTTGGCGCCCTGCTGGCCCTGGACGGGGCGCTGGTTGGTATTTTGCCGCGGGTTGTTCCCGCCCTGTTGGGTTTGCCGCTGGTTGGCGTTTGCGCGCGCGCCGCCCTGGGCAGGCGCCGCGGGCTGGGATGCACCTTGCTGCGCGGCAGGCTTTACCTGCTGCTGTGCCCGGAATTCATCCTGTTTGCGCTTGAGTTCCTCCTGGGCTTTTTTCTGCGCTTCTTCTTTTTCTTTTTTCTTTTGGGCCGACGCCTGTTCCGCTCTGGCGTTGGCTTCTTTAAAATATTCGTCTAAACTAGGCAGCTCGTTTGCCTGGGTGTAATGCTCAAACACAATGTTCAGCTCATCTTCGGTCAAAGCTGTCATATGTTTTTTGGTTTCTTTGGTGTATTTTTCCAGCAAAGCAATCACGTCCTTGCTGGGCACTTCTAAATCCTTCGCCACTTCGTGTACGCGGTATTTTATCATCATATTCTCTCGTTGCCTCCTTCTGTTGCAGCCACTAACTGTTCTACCCGGTTTGCAAGGTTTTCTTCACAAATTGCGATAACCCCTGTCTTTTTGCCAATCATGTAATCCATTTGGTCCATTGTTATGTTTGCCAAAAGGGTTTTTGCCCCCTGTTTGGCGCATACAAACTGCATTTCCTTAACGGTTTTGGCGGATAAGTCCTTACAAAGGATTACCAGGCTTGCGCTGCGGGATAGCACGGTGTTTTTCACCGAATCAAACCCCCAGACCAGCTTTCCCGCCTTGCGGCACATCGACAGCATCGCGTGGAGTTCATTCATTTTTCTGCATTTCCTCCTCCATGCGCTCATATACCTCGTCGGGAATCTGCCCAGAAAACGTCTTTTCAAACCGTCTGGCTTTGCGTGCTTTTTTCAGGCATTCCAGGCTTTTGCAGACATAGGCCCCGCGTCCCGGTTTTTTCCCCGTCAGGTCTAGGGAGATTTCCCCCAAATTGTTTTTCACAACCCGAACCAATTCCTTTTTGGGCTTCATTTCGCCGCATCCGGTGCACATGCGCATCGGGATTTTCCTTGTCTGCAATGTTTCCACTCCATTTCCAACGCTTGTTTCTATATATACTCTATATAAACCCTATCGGGCTTGGGGTTTGTTTATTCTTCGCCTTGGTCTTCCTGCTCAGGCGATGCCTGCGGGGCCTCTTGCAGCTGTGCCGCTTCGCTTTCGGGGCGGATATCAATCTTCCAGCCGGTTAAGCGGGCGGCCAGGCGCGCGTTTTGCCCTTTGTTGCCAATGGCCAAAGAAAGCTGGCTGTCCGGCACCACCACATGGCAAGCTTTGGGGGTTTCTTCATCCACCGTAACCGACAAAACATTTGCCGGAGAAAGCGCTGCCGAAATAAAGGCCGCCGGGTCGTCGGAATACTTGATAACGTCGATTTTCTCCCCGCCCAGCTCTTCTACAATTTTGGCCACCCTGGTGCCCTTGGGCCCGATGCAGGCGCCTACGGCGTCCACGTTTTCATCTTTGCTGTACACCGCCATCTTGGTGCGGCTCCCCGCCTCGCGCGAGACGGCTTTGATTTCCACCGTGCCGTCAAAAATTTCGGGCACTTCCATCTCAAACAGGCGTTTTACCAGCCCGGGGTGGGTGCGCGAAATCATCACGCGCGGCCCTTTGTCGGATACGCCTACGTCCACCACATAGATTTTGACATGGTCGCCTTCCTTTAACACCTCGCCCGGCACCTGGTCGGATTTGGGCAGCACCGCTTCGCTGCGCCCGATTTCCAAGGTTACCAGCCCGCGTTTGGGGTCCACGCGCGACACTAAGCCGGTGACGATTTCATGCTGTTTGTTTTGGAAATCGGCCAACATCTGGCCGCGCTCGGCCTCGCGGATGCCCTGGCGGATAACATGCTTGGCGGTTTGTGCAGCAATGCGGCCAAACTGTTTGGTTTCCAGCGGGATTTCGACCGTATCGCCCACCTGGGCTTTTTTGTTGTATTGGTAAGCGTCTTCCTGCAAAATCTCCTGGGAGGGGTCTTCGATTTCCTCCACCACTTTTTTCAAAAGGCGCACGTCAAATTTCTGTTTTTCCAAATCAATATTCACCATTACGTTATCCTGCGCGTTGTAATCGCGTTTTACCGCAATCACAATGGCGTTGGTGATTTTTTCCACCAGCAAATCGGCGGAAATGCCTTTTTCTTTCTCCAACATGCGCAGCGCTTCAAAAAATTCGCCGTTCATTCTTCTTGTCCTCCCATATCAAATAACTTCACAAAGGAAGCGTCATTCTTTTTAAAGCTTAAATTTGCGCCATCCTCCAATTGGATGGTAACCAGGTTGCCGGCAAAAGAAATTAGCTGCCCGTCAAAATCGCGCACGCCGTCAATGGCGCGGATAAGCCGCACATGCACCATTTTGCCGATGGATTGTTCAAAATGCCAGTCGCGCAGCAGTTCGCGTTCAATGCCGGGGGAGGAAACCTCTAAAATATAGCTTTGTTCAATGGGGTCCACTTCGTCCAGCTTGTCGCTTAATGCGCGGCTTACATTTTCGCAGTCGGTAATGTCCAGCACGCCTTCGGGTTTATCGATGACCACCCGCAGATACCACAGCGTGCCCTCTTTTTCAAAACGCACATCCCACAGCGAAAGGCCCATCTGCTCGCATATAGGCCGAACCAGCGCGGTTACCGCCGCTACGGCGTTGCCGCCTTTTTTCTCTTTTGCCAATACAATCACTCCAACATAAACAAAAGAGCAGGTTTTGCAACCCACTCTTTCATCCTAATCTATCCTACTATGGATATTCTAGCATACCCATATAAAAAAAGCAAGCGTTTTTGCGAAAAACCCGCGCAAATTGCGCCCAAAAAGGCCCTGCAATTTTGGCAAAGCAAAACGCCCCGGCCAATTTGCCAAGGCGTTTGCGCAAAAGGCAAGCTATTCTTCCATTTGTTTGCCCAAAAACATGGCGGCTGCATTCACCAGCTTGATTTCGCTTTCGGTGGCCATGCTGGAAACATCCGGCACCAAAAACATCACCGAACCCACCACGTCGCCGGCCGAAATAATGGGGCTTACGCAGGAGGCGTAACGCTCCACCCCTTCTACCGGCTGCAAAAGCCGCTGGTCACGGCTTTGGTAGGCAAACTGGCGGCGCTGTTCCATCAATTCTTCCAGCTGGGACGACACGCGCCTTTCCAGCAGTTCCTTTTTGGGGATGCCGGACACCGAGATGACATGGTCGCGGTCGCAGATAACAACCGGCAGGCCGCCTGTTTTATACAGCACTTCTGCATAGGTGGACGCAAAAGACGCCAGTTCCCCAATGGGGGAATATTTTTTAAAAATTACTTCGCCGTCGTTGTCGGTGTAAATTTCCAAAGGGTCGCCTTCGCGGATGCGCATGGTGCGGCGGATTTCTTTGGGGATTACAACACGTCCTAAATCGTCAATCCTTCTTACAATTCCGGTGGCTTTCATCGGGTTTCCTCCTAGTATATCAATTGGATGTATTTGTAATGTGGTTTGCTACAGTTTCTAGTATTCGCACTAAATTTTGCTTTATGCCCCAATTTTTTTCAAAGCGCAATTTTTTTACAAAAAACCGCCCGGGCTTTTACAAACCCGGGCGGCTGTGCAAACCAAAACCATCCGAAACCCAAACCTTTACGGCAAGCTGTAAAACGTTTCTTCGCGGGTGTTGTCGTAATAGGCGTTTTGTTCAATATGCACCTGCACGCCGTCCTTGTCAAACCGCAGGGTGTAATAATCCACGCTTAACGAGTTTACCACCGAATGGGTCAGCTTTAGGGTGTGTTCGTCCTGCCAGGCGTATGCGTAAGCCTGCGTATGGTTATCGTTCCCCTTTAAAATGGCGTTATACTCAATGTCGCGCGGCAGTATTACCTGGTTGTCGCGGAAAGAACCAAAATCGGCCAAAACCGTGATTTTTTTATACAAAATATCCATATCGATACACAAGGTGGTCTCGTCCGCACGGCGCACGCAAATGGCGCGCAGATTGCGGTAATTGTTGCCCCAAAACACATACTGGCGGCCAAGGTATTCCTTTTCCACGGGCGAAACCGGCTCCCCCTGCGGCGGCTGCAATGTAAGCGCGGCAACGCGCCGGCGCAGCGCTGTGTGCAAAGATTTGTTGGGCGGCAGTATCCCCCGCCCGCTTTTGTTGATAAAATACTCGTACAAAAGGTCTTTCAGCCGCGGGTCCTGGTCCATCCGGCAGGAGCCGGTGGTGATGACAAACATCTGGTGCCTGGGGTCAAAAATCATGTACTGCCCGTAAGAGCCGTAAAACATATAGGTGCCGTTTGGCCCCAGCCAGATGAGATACCCGTAACCGTCCGGGCCGGTCTGCACCAAGTCCGAATGCACGTTGTTGATTTGCTTGCTGGTGGCTTCGCGTATCCACGAAGCAGGCAGCACCTGCATATCGTCGTATTTGCCCATATTCAAAAGCATTTGGGCAAATTTTGCCAAGTCCGGCACCGACATGGAAAGCCCGCATCCGCCAAAACTAATGGGCACCCCCTGCGCTCCTTCGGTTTTTTCCGGCAGGTACGACCAGCGGCTGCTTTCGATGCCCATGGGCAAAAATACCCGCTCTTTTAAAATATCGTGCACGCTTTTTTGCGCCACACAGCTTACAATGGCCGAAAGCAGAATGGCCGCGCCGGTATCGTATTGAAAATACGAGCCGGGCTCGTGGGCCGGGGGCATAGTAAAATAGTTTTCAATCCAAGAGGAGGTAAGGCGGGTGAAAATAGCAGGCGTTTTGGCGTTGGAGGCCGTCATGGTGAGCAAATCGCGCACGGTGATGTGTTTGACGCGTTCGTTGCAGTCTTTTCCCACATAGGAAGGGAAAAAATTGACCATCTTATCCGACAGCTTCAGTTTTTCTTCGTTTATCAAAATCCCCACTGCCATGGAGGTAAAGCTTTTGGAAACAGACTGCAGCAGATGCTTTTCAGTGCGTTTAAACGGCGCCCAGTACGCTTCGCACACAATGGCGGCGTTTTTCACAATCATCAAGCTGTCCAGCAAAATATGCTCCTGTTCAACCGTGTCCAAAAAGCGCAGAATATCCATCGAATCAATCCCCTGCTCTTCGGGAGTGGAATAGGACAGATACATGTTTTTCACCCGCTTTTTTCTGTTTAAGGTATGCTTGCAAACGATTCTTCCTGTAAATCGTCATAATAGGCGTTGGCCTGGATATGTACCTTTACGCCGTTTGGCGAAAATGCAAATGTATACGCATCCGCGCTCAGCGAGTTTACCACCGAATGGGTAACTTTCAGGGTGTTTTCATCCTGCCAGGCATAAGCGTACGCCTGGGTGATGTTGTCGTTGCCCTGCAAAATGGCGTTGTACTCGATATCGCGGGGCAAAACCACCTGTTCGCGGGTATATTCGCCAAAGGCGGCGCGTACCGTGATGTGGCGGTCGTAAATGTCCATCTTCAGCGCAATGGTTTTTTCGTCCAGCCGTAAAAATTCCACGCTGCGCAGGCGGCGGTGGTTGTTGCCGAAAAACACATACGGCCTGGCAAAAAGCCGCTCTTCCTCCGGGGAGGCCGCCTGCCCCAGCGGCGTTGGCAGGCGCAGGCTTGCAAGCCTGTTTAAAAGCGCTTGGTGCGCTTGCGCATTTGGCGCCAAAGGGGCGTCGCCGGCTTTTTGCACCACTTTTTCCATAAGCGTCCGCACCAGCTGGGTGCCTTGCTGCATGGTGCAGCTGGCAAAGGTTAAAGCAAACAGTTTTTTCTTTGGCGCGCACAAAAGGTACTGCCCGTAAGAGCCGTAAAACATATAGGTATCGTTTGGCCCCAGCCATATTTGATACCCATAGCCGTTTCCCCATGCGTCCATATCGTTGTTTTGGTTGTCTATCTGCTTTTGGGTGGCCTGGGCTATCCAGCCGGCCGGCAAAAGCTGTTTGCCTTCCCAGCAGCCGCCATCCAAAAGCATCTGGGCAAATTTGGCCCAGTCGGGCATGGAAATGGAAAGCCCGCACCCGCCAAAATTGATGGGCACGCCCTCCGGGGTGGTTTCCGGCAGGTACGACCATTGGGCGGACTGTATCCCCATTGGCGCAAATACGCGCTGGGTTAAAAAGCTGTGCAGGCTTTGGCCGGTTTTGCGGCTGACAATGGCCGAAAGCATAATGGAAGCGCCTGTGTCGTAGCAAAAACAGGTGCCGGGTTCATGCGCGGGCAAAAAGGATAGATAGCTTTGTATCCACGAGGTTTTCAGCCCTGTAAAAATAGCCGGGGTTTTGGCGTTGGAAGCGGACATGGTGAGCAGATGCCGCACGGTGATGCGCTTGGCGCGCTCGCTGGTAAAATCGCTTACATGTTCGGGGAAAATATCCACCAGCCGCTCCTCCAGCGAAAGCTTGTTTTCCTGCACCAGCAGTCCGACAGCCAGCCCGGTAAAGCTTTTGGAGGCCGACTGCAAAATGTGTTTGTCCTGCTTTTCAAACGGCGCCCAATACCCTTGGGCAACCACGGCGCCGTCTTTTACAATCATCAAAGCATCAGGGAAGCGTATGCTTTGCTCCATATCGTTTAGCAAGGCTAAAATATCCTCGCTGCGAATCCCCACTTCCTCGGGGGGGCGATGTGCGAAAACCATTGACATCCATCCATTCTGTATTCTCATCTGCTGCAACAAAGCCTGCCCAAATGAGCAGGCCTTTTGCACAACGGAAAACCAACCGACCAGCGATTATTTTCCTGTAAAATTGGTGAATTTGCCGTCTTTGATGACAATCGCCGTCATGGGTTTTTCCGGTTGGCCGCCTACAACGCTGTAGGTGCCAGCAATTCCTTCATAATCTTTGGCATCGCGCAAAAAGCTGTTGATTTTTGCTCTGTCCGGCCCGTAAAGGCGCAAAGCTTCGGCAAACATGTTCATCTGGTCGATGCAATGTGCGGTTTGCGGGTCGATATCGGAGCCCACTTTTTCCATATATTCCTTGCGCAGCGCCTGGAACGACTCGCTGGGAAGGTCGGGGTTGGTATCGGTCAGCATATAAAAGCCTTCCACGGCATCGCCGCCAACTTTAATAAAATCTTCCAGCATAATGTTGTCCGAACAGAAAAACGGCACGTTGAATTCCAGCTGGCGCGCCTGGATCATAATCTGCGCAATTTCCGAATATGTCCCCAATACATGCACAGCCTCTGGGTTGGATTCTTTGATTTTGGAAATCATCGGGGTAAAGTCTACGGTACCGCGGTCGGGCATTTCAATGGCGGTAATGGTGCCGCCCAAAGCTTCGAATTCGCCGGGGAACAATTCTACGGTGTTGTTGCCGCCTGCATCGTTAATCATAAGCAGCGCGCAGGTGTGACCCAAATTATCGTAAATAAATTTGGCATACTGTTTTTGCAAATACGCCATGGAGTTAAAACCGGTGATCATATATTCGCCCTGCGTCACATAGTCCGACTGCGAACAGGTAGGGGAAACTTCCGATATGCCGGCCTTTTCAAAAATGGGGGCCGCGGCCATGCAGTTGGCCGACTGGTAAGGCCCAAAGTTTACCAATACTTCGGGGTCTGCCACTACCTTATTGGCCATGGCAACGGTTTCCTTGGCGTCGGCTTTGTCGTCGTAATATTCAATTACAATCGGCACGCCGTCAATCCCGCCGTCAGCGTTGATTTTTTCAATTGCAAAGTTCAACGCCGCCTGGTGCTTCTTGCCGTATTGTTCGGAGTTGCCCGACAACGGCCCTATATAGGTGCACTTGTAATATTCCGGTTTGGATTGCTGCGAACCGGAAGCTATGTCAGACGTGGCCGGCGTGGAGCTGGAAGGCACAGTGCCGCTTGTGCATGCCGCCATACAGCCGATGATGCATACAAGAGAAAGCATTCCCAAAAAAATGCGCTTTTTCATCAAATATCCTCCTTGTTCTGCAAAAGCATTTGTGACATATGCCGGTACCGAAGCTTGCCACCTTTTTGTTTATTTTTATTTTTACATCTTCTTCTTTGTTTTGCAAGATACAACCGCCGCCGAAAAGCAACTTCGTAGGAAAGCCCAATTTGCCATTTTAAAATCTGTGGAATTCTCTTTGAAAAAAGGCGCTGTTTTGGCCATTTGTAACTTTTTGTTCATATTTTTATTGCCATACACGGGTATAAAGGAAACCTGCGTTTTTTATTGCTCCAACCATATTAAAACATTTTTAAATGAGCATTTTCATTTTTGTAAACTTACGCAAAAATTTTTGATATAGACTTTATATTGCTCTGAGATTGCACCGGCCTTTTTATACCGCATGCCTTGGCTTCACAAAAAGTTCATCAAAAAAAGGCACTGCGGTTTGTGCGCAATGCCAAAATAATCGGAAAATCGCGTAAAGCAATTGTTTGAGTATTTAATTTATGCTAAAATAAAGGCGTGCAAGCCGAATAAATTCGCTTTAATAAACGGTTTATCCGCATTTTTGCCCGCTTTATGTACAGGCAATGCATACCATACTTAATTGTTTTAACCATTTACAGGAGGTCTACAAGATGAAAAAGCCAAGCGAAATGAAAATTGCCATCCTGGGTTTCGGCTATCTGGCCGGATACATCCGCCCCTGCTATGAAGGCATTTTGGGCGAAAACATGAAAACCCAAATGATTGCCACCAAGGGAACCGACCGCGGTTTGGCCGAAAAACAAAAAGAATTCGGCTTTCCTATTTTGGTAGGGGATTCCATGGGCGCTTTAAAACAGCTGGAACCCGATTTGATTTTGGTTTCCACAAAGCCCAACCAAGTGCCCGCTTTGGTACAGGATGTGTTAAAGCCCTACTACCAGTCCCTGCGTGAAAACGGCAAACCCCTGCCGGATATGTATTCCTTTGCGCCCGACCCTGCCGTTACCGTTTTGCAGGATGAAATCGGTTTGGATGTCAACATCTGCAACGTGCTGCCCAACATGGTCGACCGCATCCAGGGTTTGTACGTAGCGCCTATCGCCTATTCTTTCCTGACATTTGACCCCAGGCGCCAATGGCCGGAAGAAAACAAACAGTTTGTCAGCGATTTTCTGGCTCCTATCGGCCAGGTGGTGTTCACTACGCCCGAAACCGCTATCCCGGTTTTGGCCAGCAAAATTGCCTGCCACAATGTGTATGAATTAAACTTTGTTATCTCGGATGTGCTCAATTCGCGCGGCATGCCTATAACCGTTAACCAAACCGCATCGGCTATGCGTGCGTTCCACCGTTCGCGGTTTGATACTTTCGCCCCCGACCGCTACCACTGCTCGATGGGCGATGTGGACAAAAACATCCTGGAATTCATCAAGCTGTGCAACCAGAACTGGTACGACGGCATCATCGACCACTGCAACGACAAAGGCGTGGACAGCTACGTTTCCAAACGCTTTGTGCGCGGCACCATGGAAATGCACCTGTTAACCGTGCAGATGGAATCGCGCGAAGCGCTTGACCACAACAACTCGGTGCATGCCACCAAAGGCGGCGTGCTGGAAAAAGCGGTTACCACCTTTAAAGCCGAATGCTGGCAGCCTTTGGCAGACGCCTTTAACCGCTATTTAGACGGCAACCTCGAGCCCGAATTCTGGAGCAAATGGCGCCAGATGGCATACGACCTTACCGCGGTGGTATGCGCGCACGGGTCCCGCTTGTCCAAATAAAAAACATTTTCAAAGGGCATAAAATATGGTATCATAAAACTACTAAAAAATGGTTTTATGGTGCCATTTTTTATTCAAAAAAAGAAATATACACAGGGGGATTTGCAAATGAGGCTGGATAAGAATATGAAAATCACCATCATCGGCCTGGGCAACCTGGCCGAGTACATGCGCCCATGTTACGAAGGCATTTTGGGCGAAAACATGAAAACCAATGTCATCGCCATCAAAGCCACCGAACGCAATTTGGAAGAAAAACGCCGTGCGTTTGGATTCGAAATCTCGGTGGGCAACACGCTGGAAGTGTTAAAACGCCAGCAGCCGGATATGATTTTCCTATCCCCGCCGCCCAAGGAAGTGCCGCCGACCACGCAAAACGTGCTGGTGCCTTACTATGCCTTTTTGCGCGAGCAGGGAAAAGAACTGCCCATGCTGTTAAACTTTGCGCCCGACCCGCCGGCCGCTTATTTTTACGATACCCTGGGGCAGGATATCCTGGAAGTAAACATTCTGCCCAACATGTTAAACAAAATCGAGGACATCGACTGTTCGGGCATTGGCTTAAACTATGTCACCTTTGATGCGCGCCACAAATGGCAGGGTGAACCGCTGGAATTTTTAAAACGCTTTTTGGCCCCAGTTGGCGGCTTTTTGGATTCCCCGCAGGAAATGGTGCAGGAGCTTTTGTCCACCAAGGTGGTGGGCAACCCGGTGTTTGACATGTGCTGCCAGATTGCCGATATTTTAAAAGAGCGCGGGGTAATCTTGCCCGAAAGCCGTATTGCTTCCTGCATGCGCGCCGCCCACCGCGCCCAGTTTGACGATTTAAGCCCCGACCCGTACCATTGCTCTACGCAGGACGTGCCGGAGGAATACCGCCCCTTTGTAGAGCAGGCCATTTTATCGTGGTACGGCGGGCTGCTGGATTATGCGCGTTCGGTAGGGGTACAGCCCCCGGTGGACAAACAGGCGACCCGCTTTAAAATTGAATTGCAGCTGCTGGCCGTGCAATTGCAGCCGCGCGCAGCCATTGAACACACCCATTCCACCCATGCCACCAAAGGCGGCGTGCTGGAACACGGCACCATTTTGTACAATACCCTTTGCAAAGAGAAATTTGACAATGCCTTTAAAGCCTATTTGGATACCCATACGCTGGACGAAAATTTCTTTGCTTGCTGGCGCGAGCAGGCCAAGCAAAACGCTGCAAGCGTAACGGCGCACTGCCGCAAGTTGTCCAAATAACATCCGCCGTGCGCACAGCGTAAGCGGAAAGGAGAACCCTTATGAAAAAAATGGTCTGCGGTATTCTGGCAGAAATTGCCGCGCTGGGCGCTTTGGCATGTATGTTGTTTGGCAACGGCATTGCCATGGTGTTTGCTTCTTCCCCCACCCAGCGCGTTACCCGTTACTACAATTATTTAAGCCCTGTGGTGTTTGGGTACGGCAACTGGTTTGCCCCAATTGCCGCTATTTTAACCATTGCCTGCTGTATACTGCTGCTGTTTTTTCTGCTGGGCAAAGCGCCCTTAAAACTCGCTGTCATCTTTCAATGGATGGCGTTTGCATTTTCGGCGCTGGCAGTGGTGGCGTTCTCTTCTTTCACCGTTGCCGGCGTACTGGCCGCTGTATTACTGGGGCTGGGGTTGTTGTTCTTATACCTTGGCCGCCAAATCAACAAGGAGGTTTAAGCCATGCGCAGAAAAGACCGCGAAGTTTCTTATGAACTGGCCTACCAATGGCTTTGCGAATGCGAATACGCCACCATGAGCATGGTAGCGCCGGACAATACCCCCTACGCCGTACCGGTTTCCCCGGCGGTGGTGGAAAACGCGGTGTATATCCATTGCGCGCTGGAAGGCACCAAACTGGATATCCTGCGGCAAAACCCGCAGGTGGTGTTAAGCTGCGTGGGGCAAACCCAGCTGCAGCCCGAAGAATACACCACGGCGTTTGCCTCTGCCATTGCGTTTGGGCATGCGCAAATCATCACCGATGAAAAAGAAAAAATAGAAGCTTTGCGCGCTATCTGCCTAAAATATGCAAGCGCGTATATGCACCGGTTTGATGAGGCGATTGCGCGCTCTTTGCACCGCACGGGGATTATCAAAATCACTTTGGAAAGGATATACGGCAAGCAAAAACCACTCAAAACCTCTAAATAAAAAAGGGGGGGAAGCGTTATGAAAAAACGGGTTTTAAGCGTTTTATCGGTGGTTTTGTTGGCTAGCTGCCTGTTTGGCTGCCAACAAACGCGTACCATCCCCCTTGATGCAGGTTTGCCTGAAACCTGCGCCCGGCAGGGGCTGCTGCCCTGGGTGTGGAACCGCCCGCCTTTGTTTGCCCCTGTTTTTAAAAGCAGCGGGCAAACGCCTATCGAGGTTGCACAGGACGCTATAAAGTTGTATTTTGCCTACCGCAAAAGCCTTGCCATGTCCCCCATGCAGCGCTGTGCCACTACCGAGCTGGAAAACATCTGGTGGCATGCGGGGGATATGGACGAATTCATGGTTTCGTTTCAAAGCGCTGCCACCGGCGTTTATCCCGAAAATTTCCTCTACGGGGCCAACGGCGAGTGCGACACAGACTTTCGATGGCACGGCGTTTACTTAGAAATGCGCATTGTGCGCCGCGAAGACGGAACGTATGCGGTTTTGGGCGTGGGCACTGGTGGATACGCCCATGACCTAAAACAAGTGCAGCCAAATGCAGACGCCCTGAACAAGCAGGCGCTTTTAAAAGATTACCTTTTGCGCACGGTAGACCTTGGGCAGTATGAACCATATTTTGCGCTGGATTTTTCCGGCTATTTGTGGATGCAAAACAAGCTGTTTTATGTGTTTTACCCCAATGTGAACATACAGGTGCCGGGCATGGAGCCTTTTTACGGCATTAGCACGGACGGGCAGTATGTTTCCCATGTGTATGAAGTCCATCCTATCCAATAAAACCCATAAAAAAGGCCCCCTGTTGAACAGGGGGCCTTGCTTTTTGGTTTATTCAATAATCACAATGTTGGCATTTTGGTATTCTTCACAGGATAAAAACCGGAAGGTGCCGTTTTCCAGCTTTTTCAGTTCAAATGCATAGCTTTCGCCTTTGTTTAGCTGCAAGTAATCCCGGTAGGTTTGCACCACTACGCGGTATTTGCCGTTTTCCTTTTGCTCACAGCGGGAAATAACATACGGCGATCTGCTGCGCCGCGCGCCCAATGTGCGGAACTTGTGCTGGTCTTTTACATAATAATAGCTGTTTTCATAGTCCACCGCTACGCCCAGGTTGTTCATAAGCACCTGGTCCACCAACTGCTGGTCAATAAAAGCCGAACCGGTTTCATAACTGCCGTCCTTTTGGCCGATATCCTTTGCCAGCACAACGGCAAGCTGTACAAGCTGCTCGCTGGATAAATCCCCAGGGGTGTCAAAGCTGCGCGGTTCTATATACTGCATCATCAAATCCACATAATAAGCCGCGGGGGTGTTCTGCACTTCTTCTTCGCTCATAACCGTATCGTTTTTGTTGCGGATATAATAGATGCACAGCCCGGGCGAATCCTCGTACTTGCGCCCTACCAGCACTTCCCAGCGGGTAACGCCCTCTACAAAGGGGCTGTCGCCTTCGTTTTTGGCGGTATCCACCACCAGTTCGTACAAATACTGCTCGCCGCTGGAAATAAGCTTATACGTCACCGAATTGGTTTCGCGGCCATCCCAAAAACCAACGTTTACCATGCCGCGGTTTTTGCTCAGCTTGTCCACAGCGCTGGGCAACCCTGCTTTAATCGCCCGCACCAGTTTATCCATAATGGCGTTGTAATCTTCTTCTGTTTCCTTTTCGTCAATGGTGACAATGCCGTTGCCCCATTCTTCCCCTGCGCTGCTGGTGCTGCTTGCGGGAGGCTGTGAAGAAGCCGCAGACGCCGCAGAAGAAGGCGGGATCTGCGAAGGCGCACTGCTGGAAACCTCCGGTGCCGTATTCGCCTCGCTGGAGAGGGGCATTTCCGGTTGCTGCAAAGGGATGTCCACCTCGCCCTCTATATTGCCCGCAGGCAAAGAAGCGTCCCCTTCGCTTTGGCAGGCAGCCAAACTGAACAGCACAAGCAGGCATGCCAAAACGCCTGCCAGAATTTTATGAATCCGCATATGGTTTTGTCCTCCATCCTCCAAAGATGATTCCTATTGGTACAACGCAGCATGGGCGCACTGTATTGGCGCAAACGCCGGTTTTGCAAACCTTTTTGGGTTGGCTTTTGCAGGGTTTTCGCTATCTAGTATACCATATTTTTCCACTGTTTTGTGAATGCTTTGTGAATTTGCGCCGTTTCCCTTCCCTGCGCACGAAAACCACCAAATCCTGTTGCCGGGCCATAGCCGATTTTAGCGAATTTTTTACTTGACGCATGCCCTTTGAGCGATTACAATAAAAATAATCATTCTTTTTTGTATATTTTCTGAAATCTTATCGCGAGTGGCTGAGGGACTGGCCCTATGACGCCCGGCAACAGCCTGTTTTTACAGGCCATGTGCTAATTCCTGCAGGGGGAAACCCCTGAAAGATAAGAGAGATTTTTGCTTGAATCAAGCACGCCGTCTCTCATATGAGACGGCTTTTTTGATACAAATTTTTACGAAAGAAGGTTTTTTAACATGGACAAGACTTTCAATCTTGAAACCCTGTGTGTACACGGCGCATACCACGCAAAAGACGGTGAGCCGCAGGTGATGCCGCTGGTGCAAAGCACCACCTACCGTTTCCAGGACCCGCAGGACGTGGCCGATTTGTTTGATTTAAAAAGCTTGGGCAGCTTTTATGCGCGCATCGGCAGCCCTACTGTGGATAATTTTGAAAAGAAAATGGCCCTTTTGGAAGGCGGCACCGCAGCGGTTGCCACCTCGTCCGGGCAGGCAGCTACCCTTATTACGCTGTTAAACCTGTGCCAAAGCGGCGACCATATCATCTCTTCGGCCAAAATTTACGGGGGCACCACCAACCTGTTCACCGTTACGCTCAAAAAGCTGGGCATCCAAACCACATTGATTGACCCCGACTGCTCGTTGGAGGAAATTTTGGCGTCTGCACAGCCCACCACCAAATTGATTTTTGCCGAATCGCTGGGCAACCCGGCTTTGAATGTTCTGGACATTGAAAAATTTGCAAACGCCGCCAAACAGCTTGGCGTGCCGCTGGTGGTGGATAACACCATCGCCTCCTCTTATCTATGCCAGCCCATCCAACACGGGGCCAATATCGTCATCCACTCCACCACCAAATACTGCGACGGCCATGCCACCAGCGTGGGCGGCGTAATTGTAGACGGCGGCAATTTTGATTGGGCCAACGGCAAATTCCCGGAATTTACCCAGCCGGATGAAAGCTACCACGGCACCGTTTACACCCGTGATTTTGGCAACATGGCGTTTGCCACCAAAGCCCGCGTGCAGATGCTGAGGGATTTGGGCTGCACCATGAGCCCCATGAACGCCTTTTTAACCAACCTGGGGCTGGAAACCTTGCACCTGCGCATGCGCTGCCACAGCGAAAACGCCTTAAAGCTGGCCCAGCATCTGGAGGCCTCGCCCTATGTGGATTGGGTAAACTACCCGGGGTTAAACAGCTCCCCTTATAACCAGTTGGCGCAAAAATACCTGCCTAAGGGCGCTTCGGGCGTTTTAACCTTTGGGGTAAAGGGCGGCAGGGAAGCCGGCGACCGCTTTATCCGCAACATTGATTTGACCTCTTTGGTGGTGCATGTGGGCGACCTTCGCACAAGCGTTTTGCACCCGGCCTCTACCACCCACCGCCAGTTAAGCGAACAAGACCAAATCAAGTCCGGCATCCGCCCGGAGCTTATCCGCGTGTCGGTTGGTTTGGAAAATATCGACGATATCATCAAGGACTTTGACCAGGCTTTGCAAAAGGCCTGCCAGTAAGCCGTTTTACAAGGAGTATCCACTATGCCGCTTATCATCCCCAAAAACCTGCCCGCCTACAAAGCGCTTCAGCAGGAAAACGTGTTTGTCATGCACAAGGCCCGCGCCCAGCGCCAGGACATCCGCCCGCTGCGCATTTTGATTGTGAATTTGATGCCAACCAAAATCGCCACCGAAACCCAGCTTGCGCGGGTGCTGGCAAACTCGCCTTTGCAGGTGCAGCTGGAATTTCTGCATATGGGCACCCATGTGTCCAAAAACACTTCCACCGACCATTTGGCGGCGTTTTACAAAACCTATGAAGAAATCCGCGACAAGCGCTTTGACGGTATGATTATCACCGGGGCGCCGGTGGAAAACCTGCCCTTTGAAGAGGTGGATTATTGGCCGGAGCTTTGCACGATCATGGAATACTCCAAAACCAATGTTTACAGCACGTTGCACATCTGTTGGGGCAGCCAGGCGGCGCTGTATTACCATTACGGCATCCCCAAATACCCCACGGAGCATAAAGTGTTCGGGGTATTCCCCCACAGGGTGCTGGAACCTACCTTCCCCCTTGTGCGCGGGTTTGACGAAGTGTTTTACGCGCCCCATTCGCGCCACACGCAGGTGCGCCGGGAGGACATCGACCGCGTGCCCAACCTGCATGTGCTGGCCCAGTCCGACGAAGCAGGCCCCCACATCATCGCCACAAACGATGCGCGGCAAATCTTTTTGTGCGGCCACCAGGAATACGACAAGGAAACCTTGCAAAACGAATACGAGCGCGATATTTCCCGCGGGCTGGATATCGATGTGCCCAAGCACTATTTTGTGGACGACGACCCGCAAAAGGGCATTCTTTTCCGCTGGAGAAGCCATGCAAACCTGTTGTTTTCCAATTGGCTGAATTATTATGTCTACCAGCTCACCCCATACGATTTAAACAAACTGTAACCATACAAAAAGCCGGTTTTTGCACCGGCTTTTTTGTTTTATGATGTTTAGGTAAAGAAAATAAACTTTTGCTTTTTAAACAGCGAAGGGGATCCTTCGTAAAAGCGAAAGCCCATATGCCCAAAATCCACAGCATAAACGCCGGTTTACACCTCCACTGTAAAACCCGCGTTTTCCAGCGCCACCACTGCGCGGATAATATCCCCCTGGGGGATGAGCACATGGTCGGTTAAATAAGAAGATACCGCCAGAAGCGGGATGTTTTCCTCCTCCAGCGCATGCGCCATGCGGTTTAACAGCCCGGTAAAGGGTTCGCCTTCCACCTGGCACACCGAAACGCGCACAAACCCGTCCTGCACCTGCACCCCACGGGGAACCGCATCCTGTTCGCATACGACCGAAAGCTCCCTACCGGTTTTTACCACGCAGATAAAATCGCCTTTAATCCAATTGGGAAGAGGTGCGCCCGCGCGCAGCGAACAGATGCTTAAAGGGGTATCGAACACTTTTAGCACAGCCTTTGCCATAGCCACTCCTCCTTGCGATGGTTATAGTTTTAGCATAGCATACTTTTGTAAACAATCCTATCCATGGGCATAAGTTTGGCAAAACCCCACAGAAAAAAGCGGATGAATCTGTGCGATTCATCCGCTTTCAAAAGGCTTTTGGATGGCTTTTCAACCAAAATTAGTCCATATAGCCGCCCTTCATGGGCGAAACCGCATGCTCGGAAAACAGTTTGAGCACGCCGCTTTTGTATTTTTTCTCTTTGGGGCGCCAGGCTTTTTTGCGCTCGGCCAGCACTTTTTCCACTTCTTCAGGCGGCATTTGCACCCCGTTGATGCCCACAATGGCCAAAATGCGCTGTTCAATGTCGATTTGGATCAGGTCGTTTTCTTCCACCAACGCAATGGGGCCGCCCTCAGCGGCTTCGGGGGAAACATGGCCGATAACCGGGCCGCGCGAAGCGCCGGAGAAACGCCCGTCGGTGATTAAGGCGATGGAGCGGCCCAATTCTTCATCCGACGCAATGGCTTCCGAGGTGTAGAACATTTCGGGCATGCCCGAGCCTTTTGGCCCTTCGTAGCGGATAAACACCGCGTCGCCCGGGCGGATGACGTGTTTTAAAATGGCGTCGATGGCTTCTTCCTCGCTGTCATACGGGCGGGCACGCAAAATGGCCTTGCTCATCTCTTTGGGGGCGGCCGAATGCTTAATCACCGCGCCGCCGGGGGCCAAATTGCCGCGCAGAATGGAGATGGTGCCGTTTTTGCCGATGGGGTTTTCAAAGGTGCGGATGACGTCCTCTCGCTTGAGCCCCACCTTGTGCATGTATTCGTCGCATTTTTCATAGAACCCGGTTTTCTTCAAATCCTCCAGGTTTTCGCCCAATGTTTTGCCGGTTACGGTCATCACATCCAAATGCAGCTTGTCTTTGATTTCCTCCATAATGGTGGGCACACCGCCAGCATAATAAAAATACTGTGCAGGCCAGCGCCCCGCCGGGCGGATATCCAACAGATAATGCGCATTCCTGTGCATTTTATCAAACGTATCGCCGTCAATTTCCAGGCCAAATTCTTTGGCGGCCGCCGGCAGGTGCAAAAGCGAGTTGGTAGACCCCGAAATGGCCGCATGCACCATAATGGCGTTTTCAAACGATTTGTAGGTGACCATATCGCGCGGTTTTAGCCCCATGTATGCCAGCTTTACCGCCTGTTCGCCCGCTTTTTTGGCAATTTCCTGCAAATCTTCACAGGTGGCGGGCATAAGCGCGCTGCCGGGCAGCATAAGCCCTAAGGCCTCGGCCATAATCTGCATGGTAGAGGCCGTACCCATAAACGAGCACGCCCCGCAGGACGGGCAGGCGTGGTGTTTGTAATATGTCAGCTTTTCCAGCGAGATTTCCCCACGCTCATACATGGCGTTGTACATGCCAATCTGCTCTAAGGTAAGCAAATCCGGGCCCGCGTCCATCACGCCGCCGGTTACAATAATGGAAGGGATGTTCACCCTGCCAATGCCCATCAAATGGGCGGGAACGGCTTTGTCGCAGCTGGCGATGAACACGCCTGCGTCAAACGGGGTAGCGTTTACATGGATTTCAATCATGTTGCAAATCATATCGCGCGAGGCCAGCGAATAGTTGATGCCGTCGTGCCCCTGGCTCATCCCGTCGCAGATGTCGGTGGCAAAATAGCGCGCGGCCTTGCCCCCGTGCGTGTTAATGCCTTTTACCGCCTGCTCCACCAGCCCCAGCAAATGCGCGCTGCCCGGGTGGCTGTCGCCAAAGGTGCTTTCTACGATAATTTGGGGTTTTTCCAAATCCTCTACCGTCCACCCCATGCCCATGCGCAAAGGGTCGATTTCCGGTGCTACTTTCCGTACTTCCTGGCTAATCATTCTTGCTCCTCCTTTAAGGGTTCTCTGTCTATTTGCTATTGTAGCAAACCGCTTTCTTTTTTACAACGAATTGGCATGTATTTATTGTGTACAAGCGGTTGTATTTGCGTTCTTTTGCCATTTTATAAAAACGGCGCAAATCTTAGGGGTTGGCAGCGTTTTCGCAGGTATTGGGAATTCTTTTGCGGCGGGAAAAGCCGGCCTTTTTTCAAAGGAATTCCCCATTGCCACAGGGTTTTGTGCGCAACGGCAGGCCGCGCATTTGGGGGCAAAAAAACTCCCCGGATGGTACAACCCACCCGGGGAGCTGCCTATGCGGCATTTATGAAAATATTGCGCTTAATAGGCCGGCAAACAGCCAACGGTTTTTCCAATGCGCCCTGCCATATGCAAAGCACGCCGCCGGTATTGCCTGCGCACCCTAGCCGTCAAGCGTACCTGGGTTGCTACTTTGTCCAACAGGCGCTGCATGCGTGTTTATTCGCCTTTGCCTTTGGTGGCGATATCCTTTTGGATGGCCGCAATCACATCCGCAATGCCCATGGAAGCGTTCTCACCGGTATCGCGCGAGCGCACCGAAACGGTGCGGTTTTCTTCTTCCTGCGCGCCCACAACCAGCATATAAGGCACTTTTTCCAGCTGGGCTTCGCGGATTTTATACCCGATTTTCTCCGCCCTTTCATCCAGTTCGCAGCGGATGCCCGCATCCTTCAGCGCCTGGGTCAGCTCCTTGGCGTAAGCGATGTTTTTATCCGAAATGGGCAGCACTTTTGCCTGCACCGGCGCCAGCCAGGTGGGGAAACGCCCGGCGAAGTGCTCAATCAAAATGCCGATAAAGCGTTCAATCGAGCCAAACACCACGCGGTGGATCATAATCGGGCGGTGTTTTTCGTTGTCGGCGCCCACATAGCTAATGTCAAACCGCTGGGGCAGCTGGAAGTCCAGCTGAATGGTACCGCACTGCCAGGTTCTTCCCAAAGAATCTTCCAGATGGAAGTCAATCTTCGGGCCGTAAAACGCGCCATCGCCTTCGTTTACCACATAGGGCAGGTTCATCTCTTCCAACGCCTTGCGCAGGCCGTTGGTGGCCAGCTCCCAATCCTCGTCCGAGCCCATGCTGTCCTCCGGGCGGGTGGAAAGCTCCACATGGTATTTAAACCCAAACAAAGAGTACACTTCGTCAATCAAACGCACAACGCCTTTGATTTCATCGGTGATTTGTTCCGGCGTCATAAAGATGTGCGCATCGTCCTGGGTAAAGCATCTTACGCGCATAAGGCCATGCAAAGCGCCGGATTTTTCATGCCTGTGCACAACCCCCAGCTCGCCCATGCGCACCGGCAAATCGCGGTAGGAATGCGGTGTGGATTTGTACACCAGCACGCCGCCCGGGCAGTTCATGGGTTTTACACAGAAGGTGGTGTCATCGATGATGGTGGTGTACATGTTGTCCTTGTAATGGTCCCAGTGGCCGGAAGTTTCCCAAAGCTGGCGGTTGAGCATCATGGGGGTGGAAATTTCCACATAGTTTTCGCGGGTGTGGATTTGGCGCCAGTAGTCGATAAGGGTGTTTTTCAGCACCATGCCCTTGGGCAAAAAGAACGGGAAGCCCGGGCCTTCCTCGGTCATCATAAACAGTCCCAATTCGCGCCCCAGTTTGCGGTGGTCGCGTTTTTTGGCTTCTTCAATGCGGGCCAGATACTCCTCCAAATCCGCATTTTTGGTAAAGGCGGTGCCGTAAATGCGGGTGAGCATCTTGTTTTTCTCATCCCCGTGCCAGTAAGCGCCCGCAACCGAGGTAAGCTTGATGGCTTTTAAGGGCTTGGTGCTCATCAAGTGGGGGCCGGCGCAAAGGTCTACAAAATCGCCCTGTTCGTAAAACGAGATTTCTTCCCCCTCCGGCAGCGCTTCGATGAGCTCTACCTTGTAGGGCTCTTCGCGTTTTTGCATCAATGCAATGGCTTCGTCCCTGGGCAGTGTAAAACGGGAAATGGCAAGGTCCTCCTTGACGATTTTTTTCATTTCCGCTTCCAGCTTTTCCAGCTCTTCGGCGGTAAAGGGGGTATCGCGGTCAAAATCGTAGTAAAAGCCGTCGGCAATGGCGGGGCCAATGGCCAGTTTTACCTCCGGGTACAGGCGTTTTACCGCCTGGGCCAGCACGTGCGAGGCGCTGTGGCGGAAAGCATGGCGGCCTTCTTCATCCTCAAAGGTGCAGATTTCCAGGCTGCAGTCCTTGTCCACCATATGGCGCAAATCCACCATTTCGCCGTTTACTTTGCCCGCGCAGGCCACCCTTTGCAGCCCGGCGCTGATTTTCCCTGCGATTTCATACACCGACATCGGCGCGTCAATCTGCATGATTTCGCCGTTTTTAAGCGTGATATTCATAGCATTCTCTCCTAACTTCAAATTTCCATACGAAAAAACACCCCTGCGCCAAGCCAATGCTTGACACAAGGGTGTATTGCATACACGGTTCCACCTTGTTTTTTGCTTTAGGCCCTGTAAGGCCCGTTGCCCTTAACGCGGGATTTCGGCGCGGCTCGTCGCCGGCAGCTCGGGAGTGGTTTTCGCCGCTTGGCCTACAGGAAAACTTGCAGCTTGTGTTTTCCCTCTCTGGGTAAGTACAATGCGGGTACTCGTTCCGTCAAAGCTTTTGCTTTTTTCTTATTGTGCACCCAAACGTGCAAAAAGTCAACCCCGGCGGGGCATTTTCTTTTGGTTTAACCGCCTAGCCTTCTTCCTGCACAAATACCATCCATTTGCCGTCAATCCATACCTCGATGGTATTTTCATCCGGCCCGTACTGGTAGCCGTAGCCTGTGCCAAAATTGGAGGCATTGTCCTGCTGTGGCACTTGGTAAGGTTCCACACAGGATAAAATCTCGCCATCCATCACCCCGCAGCGCGCTGTGATTTCGCTTTCGCGCCCGGTGTCCAAATACAGCTTGCCGTCTATTCGCACCATGGGGCGCAAATCATCCAGCGGGGCGGATTCTTCCGCTGTATTTGTTTTGGAAGGCAGCGTTTGGTTTTGGGGCGCCTTTGGCGCGCTGCAGCAGGCCAGAACAACCGCCAGCAAAACGGCTGTGATAACCACCGCACATTTTTTCATGCTACTTCCTCCCAACCTATTCTACGGTAAAATACACCCCGGCGTTTATTTGCCCCTGCGGCAGGTAAAACGATTTGACCAGCCGGTATTCGCCCTTGGGCAGGGGCTGCTCCCACGAATAGGTGTAAGCGGTTTCCTCCCCGGCGGGCAGCAAAATGCCGATGGCGTCTATGCTGCGTTGGTCCTGCATGGTGTACCATACGCCGTCCTGCTTGCGTTCCAGCGCGCAGACTTTGTCAAAGCTTGCTTCCTCCGCGCTGTTGTTTTGGATCACAAGCTCTACGGTTTTGTTTTCCAAATCCAGCGTTTGCACCCGCATTTGCACGGCCCCGTCCTCCTGCACCTTCAAAAAGGCGCTCTCCTGCTCGAAGGCGGCGTACTGGGTGCAGCTTGCAAACAGCACAAGGCACAATGCCAGGCAGGTAAAAACCCATGCTGCGCGTTTCATGGGGTACCCCCTTTGTCAGAGCCGGAAGCCGCAGGCGGCAAAGGCGTCTGGGGGGCTTGTTTTTTGCGTTTGCGGCGCCGTTTGATGAGCAGGATGATGACAACCACCGCCGCGATGATCACAAGATACGGCAGCGCCCATACAAGGCCCAGGAACACATTTTGCATGGCAGTGCCAAACTGCGAAAGCGAATCTTTTACCGTGCTTACCAGCTTATCCCAAAAGCCCTGCTGTTGTACTTCCTGGTATTGGCGCACTTCCCGGACCGAAATGTTTATAGTGGAAAGGTCGACTTTGTCGTCGATGGAATTGAGCGTGCCTGTGATGGAATCCATCTCATACTGCACATCGGCCAGTTTGTCTTCAATCTGCAAAACCTGTTCCAAATCTTCGGCCTGGCTCAGCAGCTCGTTTAAGCGGTCATACTGGGTGCGCAGGGTGTTTAAGCGCAGCTCGTAATCGGTGTACTGGGCGGTTACGTCATCGGCGGTCTGTTCGGTATACAGCACGTTGCCAATGCCCGAAAGCGCCTGCAAAAATTCGTTTAACTTGCCGCTGGGGATGCGCACGCAGAAATTGGCGCTGCGGCTGTTATAGCGGCCGGCGTTGATGCTGCTGCCCGATTGGCTGGAAGTTTGCACAAACCCGCCGAAAGATTCGATTTCCTGCTGCAGGTTTTCCAGCATGGCATCAAATTCCAGCGTTTCCATTTCCACTGTAACGGTTTTGATGATTTTTTCGCCGTTTTCAGCGGTATTCTCGGCCGGAATCATCACCCCGTTGCTCATGTCTTGCGCGGCGCTATTTACGGTTTCATGGCTGGTTTGTCCGGTGGAATAAGACGCCGAGTACGACGCCGTGTTGTCTTGCGCGGCCGAACAGCCGGCGAACGCCAATGCCAAAACCAGGGCTAAAACCAGCGCCAAAGCCTTTTTGGATGTTCTCATAGTTCTCCCCCTTTCAAAACTTTTGCACAGATGTTCCAATAACCTGGAAACGTGGGGCGTTACAAAAATATTGGAAAATGTGAAAAAACTTTGTTTGGCGCCTGACTATTCCAACTCGTCGAGTGTCAAACTATAACTGGGTAAAAATTCTTCCAAAAACACGCTTACGGCGGGCAGGTCAAACGCTTTTACCGCTTTTAGCAGGCTTTGGCGGGCGCTTGCAAATTCCCGGTTGCCCAGTTTTTCCTCTTCTAAGCATTTGATAAGCGCCGAAAGTTTATCCGCCGCTTTTACATAGGGGCGCAGCGCTTGGTCTTCTTGGCCAATTTGCAAAATGCCCGCGTATACGTTTTGCAAATCCTGTGGCAGCTGGTTTAAAAGCTTTTGGTTGGAAACCTGTTCAACCAGCTTATATGCATGGGAGATTTCGGGGTTAAAATATTTTACCGGGGTGGGCATATCGCCTGTGTAAATTTCCGAAACATCGTGGTAAACCCCCAGCAAACAGGCCCGTTCGCTGTTTAAATGTTCGCCAAAACGCTGGTTGGCAATTTCGCACAAAGCATGGGCCAGTATGGCCACTTCCAACGAATGCTCCATAATGTTTTCCTGGCGGGTGTTGCGCATCAACCCCCAGCGGTTGATGTATTTCATACGGGAAATCGTTGCAAAAAAATGGCTGTTCAAAATGTTGTCCCCCTTCCGTGTTGCAAGCAATGCCTGCAGATGATTGTATTATAAGCGACATGGATGAAAAAATCAAAAATAGTGTACCGCCCGCGGGGTTTTATGGTATAATTCTTTTTATAGCATGTCCCTATAGGCAAAACCTGCCTGGCGCTTGCAAAATCGGGCGGGCATAAACAACAGGAGGAAATGCTGTGTTTTCATTGCGGTTATCCCAAAAAAGAATATGGTCCATTCTTTTTTGTGTTTTGATATTCGGGTTTGTTTTGCGCATCCTGTGCGGGTATTCTTATCTGCATTATTTTGATTTGTCGTATTATGTGGAATGGTCCAGCGGGCTCCAGCAGGATTTTTTTGGTGCTTACACCAATATTTCCAGCTTAGATTACCCGCCCATTTTATTGTTCCCTTTGTATTTTATCGGCAAGCTTATGCAGCACCCCGATGTGGCGCAAAGCCAGGCATATACCATTTTGTGCTTAAAGCTCACCCAGATTGTGTTTGACATGCTGGTGGCCATTCTTTTGTATATCGTCGTTCGTAAAAAATCGCAGGTGGCGGCGCTTATGGCAAGCGTGGTGTGGTGTTTAAACCCGGCCGCCTTTTACAACTGCGCTTTTTGGGGACAAACCGATTCGATGATGATTTTCTTTTTGCTGCTTACCTTTGCTTTGCTGGAAAACGGGCATTTTATCGGCGGCAGCATTGTATACGCCATCGCGGTGCTGGCAAAGTTCCAGTGTTTGTATTTTGCGCCAGTATATTTTTTATATGTGGTGTACCGCGTGGGATGGAAAAAATGCATCGTGCCCTTTTTTAGCTGTATTGCCACCTTTTTTGCGGTGTTTTTCCCCTTTATGTTAAAAAGCGGCTGGTTTTTGCCGTTTAAGCTGTATTTGGGCGGGCTTGATAAATACGGCTATGCCACCTACAACGCCTGCAACATCTACGGGCTTTTGCGCTTAAACACCTTTGCCGATTCCACCCCTTACATCGGCAATTTTACGCTGTACAATTTAAGCATGCTGCTGCTTGTGCTTATCGGCATTGGGTTAATTGTGGTGTTTATCACCGCCACCAACAAATGCGTGTGGCTGTGTTCGTTTATCACCATGTACAGCATTTTTATGTTTACCACCCGCATGCACGAGCGGTACCAGATTCCCGTTTTGCTGTTTTTATTGATGGCCAGCATCAAATACAAAAGCCATGGGATGCTCAATCTGTTCACCCTGCATTCGTTGATGATATTTTTCAACCAGTTTATTGTTTTGTGTTCCTACACATTTAATTGGGACGCCAAGTGGATCCACTACTACGACCAGATTTTTGTGTTTTTATCGGGTATGAATTTGGTTTTATACGTCGTTTCGATGTATATGGCTTTCCGCCTTTTGTATGCCAAAGAACCCACGGTTCATACCGCTACCTATTTAAAACCTCAGCTGCAGCTGTAAACCTTACCGGAGGTGTCGATTTTGACGTTAGCATTACAACAAGAGACCACCAAAAGGCAAGCCATGTTCAAGGCGTTTTTGATTGCTTTGATAACGTCGTTTGCATTTTTCCTGCCCTTTATCATCTATGACCACGGGTACTTTTTATTTGTGGGCGACTTTAACGTGCAGCAAATCCCCTTTTACTCGCTTGCGCATGACGCGGTGAAATCCGGCAACATTTTTTGGAGCTTCACCACCGACTTAGGCGCCAATTTTATAGGCTCTTACAGCTTTTATTTGCTGTTTTCGCCCTTTTTCTGGTTAACGCTGCCCTTCCCCAACTGGGTAGTGCCCTACTTAATGGCCCCGCTGCTTATGTTAAAATTTGCAGTTTCCGCCATGACAGCTACCGCCTTTATCGGCCGGTTTTGCAAAAACCAAAACTATGCGGTTTTGGGCGGGCTTTTGTATTCGTTTTCCGGCTTTTCGGTTTACAACATCTTTTTTAACCATTTTAACGACGTCATCGCCTTTTTCCCGCTTATGCTTATCGCTTTGGAAGAGCTTATGGTGAACAACCGCCGCGGCTATTTTTGCTTTATGGTGGCGTTTATGGCGGCGCTCAACTACTTTTTCTTTGTGGGGCAAGTGGTGTTTGTCATCTTGTATTTTGTGGTGCGCACCCTCTCAGGCGACTGGGACATGACCCTGAAAAAATTCTTATGGCTGTGTTTTGAAGCGGTTTTGGGCGTGCTGCTGGCCGCAGCGGCGCTGCTTCCATCGGTGCTGGCGATTATTAACAACCCGCGCACCAGCAGCTCGCTAACCGGCTGGAACATGCTGCTTTACAACAATGTGCAGCGGTATTTTGCCATTATCCAAAGCTTTTTCTTCCCGCCGGAACTGCCTTACCAGCCCAACTTCTTCCCCGATTACAACGCCAAATGGTCTTCGATGGCAGGCTTTTTGCCGCTTGTCAGCATGTCGGGTGTTATTGCCTATTTGCAAAGCAAAAAAGAAAGCTGGCTCAAACGCATCATCTGGATTTGCATCGTTTTTGCTTTGGTGCCGGTGCTCAACAGCCTGTTCTTTGCGCTCAACAGCTCCTATTACGCCAGATGGTTCTACATGCCCATCTTGATGATGGCCCTTGCAACGGTTATTTCGCTGGAAGACCACAAAATCGATATGTACCGCGGCATGAAATGGACGTTTTTCATCACCCTGGGCTTTATGTGCATCGGCATCATCCCCAATGTGGTGGACGGCGAAGTTACCATCGGCTTGGAAGGCCAGCCGTTTAAATTCTGGGTAAACAGCGCCATTGCGCTTATCTCGCTGGCGGGCACTTTCTTAATTGTCAACTATTTCCGCAACAAAAACCGCAAGGACCAACAAATCTTTATCCGCGCGCTTACCATAGGCGTTTGCGTGATAACGGTGGCGTATTCCTGCTTTTACATCGGCACGGGCAAAAACAACAGCGAATACAACATGTGGATTATCAACACCGGCATCAACGGCCGGCAGAACATTGACCTAAACGACGATGAATTTTTCCGCGTGGACGTATTCGAAGGGCTGGACAACCAGGCGATGTTCTGGAAGATGCCCACCATCCAAGCGTTCCATTCCATTGTGCCCGCTTCCATTATGGAATTTTACCCGGAAGTAGGCGTAACGCGCGACGTTGGTTCGCGCCCAAGCGCGGATTTATACGCTTTGCGCTCGCTGTTAAGCGTAAAGTACCTGTTCTCGCAGGATGAAAAGGAAACCCAGCCGGCCATGCCGGGCTTTAGCTATTACACCAACCAAAACGGCTTTAACATTTACAAAAACGATAACTTCATCCCCATGGGCTTTACCTACGACTATTATTTAACCCAAAGCATGTTCGATTCCACTACCACCTCCTATCGCGGCAACCTGCTGCTAAAAGGCATTTTGCTTTCGGATATGCAAATTCTCAAGCATTCAGATATCTTAAAGATGTATCCTGATATTGAATACCCCGATTATTCCGATGAAGCGTTGGCCAACGACTGCGCCAACCGCCGCGCGGAATCGAGCTATTATTTTGCATACGATAACTACGGCTTTACCTCCAAAATCAACCTTTCCACCGAAAACCTGGTGTTTTTCTCGGTGCCGTGGGATGAGGGCTGGTCGGCTACGGTAGACGGCGAGCCTGTGGAGATTGAAAAAGTCAACATCGGCTTTATGGCGGTGCGCGTGCCCGAGGGCGACCATGAAATCCGCTTTACCTATAAAACCCCGGGGCTGAAAACCGGTTTGATAATCACCGGCGGGGCGCTGCTTATCTTTATCCCCTACACGGTGGTGTATTTCATCTTAAACCGCAAAAAGAAACGCGTTGCCATTACCCAACAGCTGCTCACTTCGCCTGTGGAAGACGATTTTGACGATATCTGGGGCGACGGGCAGATTGAAGGCCAGATGGATTTGGAAAGCGTTATCAACGGGGAAACATCCCAAGAGCCATTAAAGGAGGAACCGCTCAATGACAGCGAACAGCCAACCCAGCATGACGGCAAACACCCCAAGCACTAAATGCTCAACCGTTTACATTGTAGTGCCTTGCTATAACGAGCAGGAGGTCCTTCCGGAGACCTCCAAACGGTTGAAGGAAAAGGTTAACCAGTTAATTTCACAGGGCAAATTAACCAATAAAAGCCGCATTGTGTTTGTAGACGATGGCAGCCGCGACAACACCTGGAACATGATTGCCGCCCTGCATGAGGAGGACCCCTTGTTCTCCGGGCTAAAGCTTTCGCGCAACCGCGGCCACCAAAACGCGGTGCTGGCCGGGCTTTTAACCTGCAAGGAATATGCCGATGCGGTGATTAGCATGGATGCGGATTTGCAGGATGACATCAACGCCATCGACGCGTTTATCGATGAGTTTCATTCCGGGCATGACATTGTCTACGGCGTGCGCTCCAAACGCGAAACCGACACCGCTTTCAAGCGCTTAACCGCCGAGGGCTTTTACAAAATCATGCAGAAATTCGGGGTGGATATCATCGACAACCACGCCGATTACCGGCTTATGAGCCGCCGCGCACTGGACGCTTTGGCCGAATACAAAGAAGTCAACCTGTTTTTGCGCGGCATCGTGCCGCTTATCGGTTACCCGTACGCCATTGTCAAATACGAGCGCGCCGAACGCTTTGCGGGTGAAAGCAAATACCCCTTGAAAAAAATGCTGGCCCTGGCGTTTGACGGCATTACTTCTTTTAGCGTAAAGCCTATTAAAATGGTCACTGCGCTGGGGGTTACCATCACGGTTTTAAGCGTGCTGGCCCTGCTGTATTGTTTGGTAGCGGCGTTTATCCCGGCCATTGGGGTGCCCAATTTGGTGATTGTGGGCTGTATTTTCTTAAGCTGCGGGCTTATTATAAGCTCGCTGGGGCTTATCGGCTCCTACATCGGCAAAATTTACGGCGAAGTAAAGGCGCGCCCCCGCTTTTTTGTAGAAGACCTTTTGCTAAAATAAAGCCGTTGTACGGCGCACCAAGCGTTTGGCTTTTGCTTGCCCGCTTTCTGCATTGGCCGCACTTTTCCTGTTTTTAAAGCAAACGGCGTGTGTTTGCTGCCGGATGGGGCGGCAGGCTGGATGCTAAAAAATCGGCCGCCAAGGGCCTGCTGGCAGGCTATGTTGGCCTGGCAGGCGGCACTTTCCCCGCGGCAAGCCGGATATTGTTCACGGCCTTTTGTATTGGTTAGTGCTCCCGCGCAAAAATCCCAAATAGGGTTTCTGCGCGGGATTTTTTTGCCTAAAGTAACCCGCAAATGCATAAACATTCCACAGCGGCTTTCGCACCCTGCTGGCAAAACGTACGCTTTGGTGCTGCCCGGGCGCCCTTGCCCCAGCAGGCAAAATATCGCGCCCCATTCCGGCCGGGCAGGTTGTTTCTTTGGGATACGGGTTGCCAGAGGCGTTTGGCTGTGTTATAATAATTTCACAAGATTAATTAATTGGAGGCGGCATTATGAAATACCAAAAACTTGGAAAAACTGATTTGCAAGCATCGGTTATCTCGTTTGGAACCTGGGGCATCGGCGGCGGCTCGGTTTGGTCGGATATGTCGGTGGGCGTAAAAGAAGTGGAAAACCTTTTGGACGCTGCTTCAAACCTGGGTATCAATTACATTGATACCGCCCCTGTATACGGCACCGGTGCCAGTGAAGAACTTTTGGGCAATGCGCTGCAAGGCGGGCGCCGGCAAAAATTTTTGCTGCAGACCAAATGCTCGCTGAACTGGCGCAACGACGGCGGGAACTTCCACTACGAGCGCGACGGCTACACCGTCAACAACGACACCAGCGCAAAAGCTGTGCGCCAGGACGTAGAGGATTCCTTAAAACGCTTAAAAACCGATTATATCGATATCCTGGTGGTGCATTATGTGTGCAAAAGCTGGCCGGTGGAAGAAACCATGGGTGCTTTGCAGGATATGATAAAAGAAGGCAAAATCCGTGCGGTGGGCCTTTCCAACTCCAAACCGGCCGATTTGGATGAATATGAAAAATACGGCACCGTAGCGCTGGTACAGGAACAATACAGCCTGCTTGCCCCTTACCACGGCAGCGAATATTTCCCCGCCTGCCAGGCGCACGACACCGTATTCCAGGTGTACGGCGCTTTGGAAGAGGGCTTTTTGACCGCACCGGATTATGTAGACCGCACCTTCCCCAAAGGCGATGTGCGCGGCAAGCTGCCCTGGATTCATGAACCCATCAAAGGGGCTATCCACCGCCTGTTTGATGTGATGAAGCCCTTGTGCGAAAAATACAACTGCAGCTATTCCAACCTGGTGCAGGCATGGACCTTAAAACAATTCCCCAACATCAACCTGCTTACCGGTTTCCGGCGTGTGGAAACGATGGAAAACTCCTGCCAATCGCTCGACCTTGTGCTTTCGGACGAAGACGTTGCACTGTTAAGCGAAACGGCAAAACCCGCGCAGGTAAAAGAGCTGGATAAATAAGCAGCGCCATTGGCAGGGCCATTATGCCTTTGGCAAGCGGTTTTGCCCATAAAACGGCAAACCCAGGGATTGGTACGCAGGTATTGCGGGTTTGGCATAAAAAAACGCATAGAATGCCAAAAAGGCATATTTCCCAATACACGATAGGTATTCGACAGATAAAGCCATTGGTTTTATAATAAAGGTGTTCCCAATGTGGAACGCCTTTATTTTTTGCACCCCAACCCATGCGAATACGGCAAAATTTGCCTATTTTGCCCATGGGCTATTTGGTTTTGCTGCCAATTGGCAATAACTACCGCCAGGAAAAGTGCCCTGCGGTTTGCAAAACATAGAAGAATAAAAGAAAGGGATTTTGTGCTATGAAAGTGATGGATGCAAAACAGTTTGAACAAATCAATGTTTTTGGAACAGGCAGCCCAAACGATGCCTTTGCGCAGTATTTTATCGGAAAATCGTTTTTAAACCCTTTAACCAACCCGCAGCAAACCTCGCTTTTTTTGGCAAATGTAACCTTTGAGCCGGGCTGCCGCAACAATTGGCATATTCATCACGCCAAAAGCGGCGGCGGGCAGCTTCTCATCTGCACGGCCGGGGAAGGCTGGTACCAGGAAGAAAACAAAGCCCCTGTTTCCCTCACGCCCGGTGTGGTTATCACCATCCCCGCCAATGTAAAGCACTGGCACGGCGCCAAGCGGGATAGCTGGTTTAGCCATATTGCCATAGAAGTTCCGGGGGAAGAAACCTCCAACGAATGGCTCGAACCCGTAAACGACGAAGCCTATAACGCGCTGTAAAGGCGTTTGGCTAAAAGCGCAGGCCGGCATTTTTAGCGCCCCGGCGGATACTTTTGCGTTTGCCCGGTTATAAGGCTTTTGCGGCATACAGGCTTTGCCAAAACAAGCGCCCTACCCAAGCATTTTGCTTTTTTCAATATGCAAAGGGCCGTTTTATGCGGGCTTTCGCCGCCTAGCGCCAAAGCGCAAATTTGGCTTTGGGGCATTTTGCCCTGTGCGCACAGCAGGATGCTGGCGTATAGCCGTGTAAAAAGCGGGCTTGGCCGGCGGCAATCCAAAATAAGGAAAGGAAATGCGGATATGAATTTACAGAAAACCGACCCGGAATTTGCACAACGCTTTGCCCATTTTGCGTTTGATGAAGTGGTAAACGATGAAACCCAGCAATTGGAAGCGCCTACCCGCTATCTGGCGATTTTAGCGGCTTTGATGGGCTCCCAGGGGCTGGATGCTTACCGGGAAATTCTGCCCCTTGCATTGGATAACGGGCTGACCCCCGTTATGGTAAAAGAGGTGGTTTACCAGGCAACCGATTATTTGGGCTATGCCAGGATGCTTGCATTTTTAAACGCCACCAATGATATATTTACCCAGCGCGGCATTTCCCTTCCGCTTGCAGGGCAGGCAACCACCACCCTGGAAAACCGGTTGGAAAAAGGCATAGAGGTACAGGCGCAAATGTTTGGCGAACAGATGAAAGAGGCGTGGAAAGCCTCGACCATTAACCGCTGGCTGGCGGCCAACTGCTTTGGCGACTATTATACCCGCACAGGCCTTAGCCTGGCCCAGCGGGAAATGATTACCTTTTGTTTTCTTATGGCGCAGGGCGGCTGTGAACCGCAGCTTACCGCCCACGCAAAAGGCAACATGAACATGGGCAACGACCAAGCCTTTTTAACCAAAGTGGTTTTGCAGTGCGTGCCTTATATTGGGTATCCCCGCAGTTTGAACGCCCTTACCTGCATACAAAAGGCGGTGGAACCATGAAGCCGAAAACCGCTGTAAAGCTTTTGGCGGATGTTTTCATGACCCTTGCGCTGCTGTTTTTGATGGGCTATCAATTCTGGGGGGAAATGGCCCACGAATGGGTAGGCGCCGGGATGTTTGTGTTGTTTATCGCCCACCATCTGCTCAACGGCAATTGGCATAAAAACCTGTTGAAAGGCCGTTATACCCCCATGCGCATTCTAACATTGTGCCTGGATATCTTGGTGTTGGCGTCCATGCTTGCCCAAATGGTCAGCGGCATTATCCTTTCGCGCTATGTGTTTGATTTTCTGCCTATAAGCGGCGGTATGGCGTTTGCAAGGCGCCTGCATATCTTAGGTGCATATTGGGGATTCTTGCTTATAAGCCTGCATTTAGGGCTGCATTGGAGTATGATTTTGGGCATGCTGAAAAAGCTCTTTCCTATCCAGCATACCAACAAAGCCCTATCGGCGGTTGTTTCGGCAGCAGGCTGGCTGATTGCCGGATATGGCGTTTGGGCATTTGTAAAACGGGATTTTTTCACCTACCTGTTTTTAAGAAGCGAATTTGTTTTTTTGGATTACAGCGAGGCAAAAATCCTATTTTATCTGGATTACCTGGCGTTGATGGGCCTTTGCATTTTGCTTGCCCATTATGGCGCCAAGCTTTGCAGGCATTTGGGCAAAAAAGCGCCTAGCCAGCCCTAACCGTGCTTCATCTTAGCGTGGGTAAACAGCAAGTTTGCCCTGTTAAAAATAAAAACGCCAATTTTGGCACAAAAAAGCCGGCCCTTTTTATAAGGGCCGGCTTTTTTATATGCCAAACCTATTCTTTTGCCAAATCATCCGCCACAATGTCCAGGTATTCGGCCATTTGTAGGGTCATTCTCTCAAACGACGCCGCATTGATTTTATACGCGTGGCCGTTTGTCACCGCTTTTACGGTGGTATAATACTGGTTGGCCTCCAGCTCTTCCAACGTCATCTCATCCGAGAACAGTATCACATCCGGATCCAGCTCCAGCAGTTTGTCGCTGGCAAATTTCCATTCACCGTATTCCTTTGCCGCATTGGAAAACCCTACGTATTCCAGCACTTCACCAATCAAAGTGTCCCCCGTGGCCATCACGTCGGGCAGCATAACAATATAGCAGATTTCCAGCGGTTCGCCGCCGTTTAAGGCGTTTACCTTGGCTTTTACCCCGTCAAGCTTTTCCATAAGCGTTTGGTAGGCCGCCTGGCCCGCGGCCGCGCCGTCTTCCTTGCCGCCCAATGCGCTGCCCAGGGTGGTGTAAAAGTTTTCCCAATCTTCCATATGCGCAACCGGGGAAACCGTCAATACACGGATATCCGCCTGTTCCAGCTTCATGCGCTCGTCATAAGGGATATCCGACTGGGTGAGCACATACTGCGCTTTGGAATCGATAATCTTTTGGGTATCCGGCTCCAGCATGGTGCCCATGGCCTCTAAGCTTTGAGCCTGCGAGGGCGCATCGCAATTGTTCGAACGGCCGACCAAACAATCGCCGTAACCCAGCTCGTACACCACTTCGGTTAATGCAGGGGAAAGCGATACCACGCGGGTGGGTTTTTCCACAATGTTGACCCCATATACTTCAATGGGGTAGTTGGCGCTGTCCGCCGAAACGCTCGGCTGCGAACTGTTGGGCTGCTCTTCGCTGGAACACGCGCCCAATACCAATGTAAATGCCGCCAAAAGCAGCAAAATGCTCAAAATTCGTTTCATGCTGTAAAATTCCTCTCCCTGCGGCTTTCAACAACTGCCAAACCCATGCTGTTAATGGCCGCAAACTAAAAATATTGTACCCCTTTCCCCATGGCTTGTCAACCAAATGCACCCGTGCGGTTGACGAAACCTTTGGCGCGGGATTATAATAAAAAGCAATATCCAAACCAGAGGGGGAACTGCTTATGATAACCGGTGCACAGGCCTTGGTGCAGGCGCTGGAACGCGAAGGCTGCGAAGTGATTTTTGGCTACCCAGGGGTTGCCATCTGCCCGTTTTACGATGCGCTTACCGCTTCGCCTATCCGGCATATCCTGGTGCGCCAGGAGCAAAACGCCGGCCATGCCGCCAGCGGCTATGCGCGTATCCGCCATAAAGCGGGGGTATGCTGCGCTACATCCGGGCCGGGGGCTACCAATTTAATCACCGCCCTTGCCACCGCTTATATGGATTCCATTCCCCTTGTGGCCATTACCGGGCAGGTAAGCCGCGATATGCTGGGACGGGATGTGTTCCAGGAAGTGGACATCACCGGCGCCACCGAGCCGTTTACCAAGCACAGCTATCTTATCAAGGATGCAAACGATATCCCCCGCGTGGTGCAGGAGGCCTTTTACATCGCCCAGACCGGCCGGCCGGGTCCTGTTTTAATCGACGTGCCGGTGGATGTGCAGATGGAAGAATGCCAAACCCCCGAGCCCCCCAAGCATGTGCACATCCGCGGGTATAAGCCCACCGTTACCGGGCATGCCGCCCAGGTAAAGCGCACGCTGGAAGCCATAAGCGAAGCCGAACGGCCGCTTATCTGCGCCGGCGGCGGGGTGCTTTTGGCAAACGCCCAGCCAGAGCTTGTAGAATTTGCCGAAAAAACCCAGATACCGGTGGTCACCACCATGATGGGCATTGGCGCCATAGCGCCCAACCACCCACTTGCGCTGGGCATGATTGGCAACTACGGCAGCACCCGTGCAAACGAGGTGCTTTTAAAAGCCGATTTGCTTATTTTAATCGGTGCGCGCGTGGGCGACCGCGCGGTGCGCAACCCCGATGTGCTGTATCAAAAGGCAAAAATCGTCCACATCGACGTAGACCCGGCCGAAATCGGCAAAAATATGGGCACGCATATCCCCATTGTGGGCGATATCCACACCGTGTTAAACCAGCTTTTGTCGCTAACCGAGCCGCTTACCCACACGCAATGGTTAGAGGAAATTGCCTCTATCCCCAAGCCGTACCCGCCTGCGCTTTGCCACAAGGACGGCTTTTTAAACCCCAAGGCCCTGCTGCCCCAAATTTTTGCACGCCTTGCGCCAAACGCCATTGTGGTAGCGGATGTCGGCCAAAACCAGATTTGGGCTGCCAACGCCTATAATTTGGCGCAGGGGCGCTTTTTAACCTCTGGGGGGCTGGGCACTATGGGCTATAGCCTGCCTGCGGCCATGGGCGCCAAAGCGGCTGCGCCCAAACGCCAGGTGGTGTGCATCTGCGGGGACGGCTCGTTCCAGATGATGCTCAACGAACTGGCGACCGCCCGGCAAAACGATTTGGATATCAAAATCATTGTGATGCGAAACGATTGCCTAGGCCTAGTGCGCGAATATCAAAAACGCTTTTACGCCGGCAATTTTACAGCGGTGCACCTGCATGCATTGCCCCATATCCAAACCATTGGCCTGGCTTATGGCATTCCGGCCTTTTTGTTAAGCGAACAGGAACAGGTAGAACCTGTTTTGGAAAAATTTTTGCAAACAACAGGCTCTGCCATATTGGAAATCATCATCCGCCCGGATGAATCGTCGCGTTAGGAGGGATTTTGATGAAACACACGCTTTCTGTGCTGGTAGAAAACCAGTCCGGTGTGCTTTCGCGCATTGCGGGGCTGTTTTCCCGGCGCGGTTACAACATCGAAAGCTTAAACGTAGGCGCCACCGAAGACCCGACCATCTCGCGCATGACCATTGTGGTAAACGGCGACGACGCCATTATAGAACAGGTGGAAAAGCAGTTAAACAAGCTCATCAATGTCATCAAAGTCAAATCCATCGCGCCTGCAGAGCTTATTAACCGGGAGTTAATATTGGTAAAAGTGTCCGCCGGCCACAAGGAGCGCGGGGAAATTTCCAACATCACCCAAATTATGGGCGCGCATATCATCGACATTTCGCGCGCAACCCTGACGGTGGAATTTTGCAATACCCCCGAGCAAATTGCCATTTTGTTAAGTTTGCTGCGCCCGTACAACATCCGCGAAACCATCCGCACCGGAACGGTCGCCATTGAACAGGGCAGCACCACGATAAAATAACGCCGGATTCTTACGCTTTATTGGCAAATAAAAAAACGCGTGTACCGTTTGTAGGTACGCGCGTTTTGTTTTTAGCCAACCAGCAAAAACTGGTAAAGGTAAAACAGCAAGTAGGAACCAACCGCCACAAACGGCATAGCCTTTAGATGTTCCTTGTAAACCTCCCAGTTTTTGCAGCCCATGTATTTTACCGTTAACAGCTGGCACAAGTGCAAAGGCGAATAATAATACCCCAAAAAGCCCCACACAAACACAAAAAAGGTGTAGATAAGCTTCATTTCCCCCGCTATGGGCAGCGCCCCAATAAGCGGCAAAATGACCCCTAAAGGCACCATGATATGCCCTGTGGTGGCCCCAAACAGGATGGACGCCAGCGAAATGACCAGCAAAATGCTAAAGCCCGAGGAAATGCTGAACAAATGCACAACCGTCGCGGTTACATCGTTTAGCCGGGTGATGATATGCTGCAAAAAGTAAATGCCAACCATCATAAGGGGGGTGCTAAACCCCAGGCCCCTGCACGCCTGGCGGAAAAAATCCTTGCGGCAGCCAATGGCAAAACAAAGCCCTATGCACACAAAACCGCCCAGAAACAACGGCAGCCCAAACAGGTTGAGCACCACCATCATATACACCGGCGAAAGGTCGCACACCAGCGCCCACAATGCGCGCGCACGCCCCGGGCTTTTGGGCGCTTTGATTTTGGGGGCCTTAAACAGGTAAATAAAATAGCTGATGACCTGCATCAAAATCACAAACCCGATGTTTAGCAAAATGAGCATGTAGATGTTCACTTCGGGTACCACAGTTGGGATAAAAATCATGGTGCCGGTATAGGGCAGAATAAACATGGCAATGTGCCGAAAAGACAAATTCACCACCGCGCGCTTGGCGCTGGAAAGGCCCAGTTCCTTGCCAATCGAATCGGCAAACGGGGCGGACAAATACGCCCCGCCGGGCACCGAAAGCAGGCCCATCACCGCGGGCAGCACCATCATAATCACCTTGCTGCTTGCAAATACCCGCTTTAAGTTTTCCACAATGCGGTCCAAAATGCCGTATTGCTTTAACAAATACCCCAGCACGCCCACCTGCGCCACTACAATAATGGTTTCCAAGGCTGACCAGCTTAGGAAAACCTCTTCAAAGGCTGTCCAGATATGGATAGGCGCCAAACCCGCAATAAGCCCCAATATGGCCCCGCACAGCAAAAGCGCCGGGCCAAAACCCAGTTTTTTCTTGGGTATAAAGGGCAACAAACAAAATGCAATCAAAATAGCCACAAACTGCCGCATAGGCTTTCCCCCTCAATGCTATTGGTATTATTATACAAAAAGTTTGGGGTTGTGCCTAGCGTGATTTGTGATAAAAAACCTCAGGTATTTTCTACACCCATGCAAAAACGCCCCGCAACGGCTTTGCGGGGCGTTTGGCTATATGGTTTTATTTTACCACATGCATCATTTCCTGGTTGTTTAAATAGCAGTTTAAATTGTGCGCGCACAGCTTGTATACGCGTTTTAAGCGGAATTCGCACAAACCGGCGTGATGAGGGGTAATAATCAAATTTTTGGCATCCCACAGCGGCGAATCGCTTGGCAGCGGCTCGGGGGTGGTTACATCCACCGCAGCGCCGGCAATTACCCCTTCGTTTAAGGCTTTTATCAAATCGTTTTGGTTGGTAACGCCGCCGCGCGCCATGTTGATGTAATACGCGGATTTTTTCATCTGTTCAAATGCCGCCAGGTTCATCATCTCATGGCTTTCCTTGCTGTAAGGCACCAGCATTACCACAAAATCGCTTTTGTTCAAAAAGGCTTTCAGCCCGTCGGGCCCGGCATATACCGCATCAAAAAATTCCGGCTTCACCCCGCTGCGGCTGTAACCGATTACCTGCATGTCAAAAGCCAGCTTGCATTTTTTAGCAAGTTCTTTGCCAATCATGCCAACGCCCAAAACGCCCAGCACCTTGCCTTCAAACTCAAAGTTTAAGGGCAGGCGGTCCCATTTGTGCTCACGCTGGCAATCGATATAATGCTTGGTGTTTTTGGCCAAAGCAAACATTTTGGCAATGGCGTCTTCGGCCACCGGTACGCTGTTGATGGAATTGGCAGTGGTCAGAACAATCCCCTTTTGGCGGATATATTCCATATCCACACAGTCATACCCCGAAGCGGCCAATTGCAGCCATTTCAGGTTTTTGAGCTTTTTTACCGTATCCATCTTCAATTTGGATGGAACGCTAATCAAAACCTCGGCTTCGTCGGGGTTTTGGATTTCGTCAAAATCGCCGTTAAAAAGGGTAAATTCCACCTGCGGAAATTGGTCCATTGTGGCCTGGTCCAGTTCAACAGTCGTCAATACTCTCATGCTAGTCTCTCCTTTATCGCGAGCTTTTCTTGACACTATTGTAACACCGCCAACGCATGCAAACAATGTTTATTTGGCATACAACCGGAGCCGGGAAGATACCATTGGTTTTTACAGGTCGTCGGCATCCTGCACAGGGGTTTCATAATCCTCCAGCGGGCGCCCGGTATAGCTGCCCAACGGGTCGGAATAGGAAATCATTTCCCCTTGCAGGTGCGCAATGGTATTTTGCACTTTTTCTTTGGGGGATATTTCTTTTTTGTCCTTTTTGGGTTTTTTCTCCATTTGCTTCACCTCCTGCAAATAGTGTTTCCGCAAAGGATGGGTTTATGTTATAATGGTTTTATGATAGCGGCTGTAAAAAGCCCGCATGCTTTTACCCGCATTTTGCCATAAAAAACTTTGCCATCCGGTTTGGCGCCGCTGTGGCGCTTTTATACCTTTTAAGGAGGAAACATATGGATTACCAACAGGAATTTATCCGCATTTATACCGAAAACATCCAGCGGGAAGGCTCCCAACCGCTGTTGGAATGGCTTAAGAAAACCGACTTTTTTACAGCGCCTGCCAGTTCCAAATTCCACTGCGCATGCGAAGGCGGTTTGGTGCAGCATTCGGTAAATGTATTTAAAACCCTGGTAGAACGCTATTTTGAGCCGGAAGTGGACAACATGGAAAGCTTTGCTTTATGCGCGCTGCTGCACGATTTGTGCAAAGCTCAGTTTTATAAGGTAAGCACCCGCAACGTAAAAAACGAAACCACCGGCCAATGGGAAAAGGTGCCCTACTATTCGGTGGAGGATTCTTTTCCCTTTGGGCACGGGGAAAAATCGGTGTTTTTGATTGAACGCTTTGTGCGCTTAAAGCCCGCAGAGGCCATGGCTATCCGCTGGCATATGGGCGGGTTCGATGAAAGCGTAAAGGGCGGCTCGTTTGCGCTTTCGCATGCGTTTGAAAAATATCCCCTGGCGGTAAAGCTGCATCTGGCGGATTTGGAATCGACCTACCTGCGCGAGCGCGGCACTTCCAGCGTAAACAAAAAATAAAATGCAAAAAAGCAGATGGATTCTCCATCTGCTTTTGTTTTTGCTTTTATTCATAGCGCAGTGCTTCAATAGGGTCCATTTTGGCGGCTTTGCTGGCTGGATAATAGCCAAAAAACACGCCGATGGTCATGCTAAAAGCCACCGCAAACAAACATACCACCAAAGACGGTTTGGAGGCGTACCCCAACAAGTTCGCACCTAAGGTGCCCAGCCCAATGCCCGCCAAAATACCCAGCATCCCGCCGATTAAACAGATAACCACCGATTCGACGATGAACTGGAACCGTATCACGTTTTCTGAAGCGCCTAATGCTTTTCGCGTGCCGATTTCCCGTGTGCGCTCGGTAATGGAAACCAACATGATGTTCATTACCCCAATGCCGCCTACCAGCAAACTAATGGCTGCAATGGCCGAAATGGCCAGCGTTATGGTGCCAAGCATTTCGGTCATGGTTTCCACCATGCTTTCCATGCTGCTGGCATTTACGGTATAACTGGGGTTACGGGTGTAAAAACTTTGAAAAAACTGCTTGGTTTTGCTTAAAAACTCGCTGCTATTTGTGTCGGTTGTGGTGACAACCGTAAAGCTCTAGTATCCATCGTTGCTGTAATTGAGCTTTTTTGCCAGTGTGATAGGAATATACATGGTTGTGGTGGTCGTAGAATTTTCCAGCGAAACGGTTTGGTCTTCATCGTATTCATAAATGCCCGCAATATAAAACGAAACCGCTGAATTGTTTACCGTGATATCCACCGTTTGGCCAACCACATTGCGGGTGGTGCCAAAAATTTCCTGCGCCAAGTAATCGGATACCACGCATACCTTTTTTTGCCCATCCAAATCCTCTTGGTTTAAAAAACGCCCGCTTATAATTGCAAGCTCCTCGCTTGTCTGTACGTCCACATTTACCCCTGTTACATTCACCGAGGAGGTTTCGGTGCCGTTTTTGGCGGTGTTTTGCCCCATGCTTTCGGTTAGAGCAATGGCGCTAATATTGGCGCCATAGGCCGTTCGGTATTCCTCAATCATTGCATCGCTTATCAAATCTTCCTCCGAGGGGCTGCTGGGGCCAAACAGCAAGCGCGCCCCACCCTGTTCGCTGTCGGTGTCCGTGCTTTTTTGGGTAAGCGAAACCGTGATGTTGTTGATTCCAAAAGAGGACATCGAATCGGTGATGGAACCAGTAAGCGAATCGCCTACGGTAACAATGCCAATAACCGCCCCAATGCCGATGATAATGCCCAGCATGGTTAAAATCGCTCGCATTTTATTGGACTTTAAACTGGAAAGTGCAAGCAAAATATTATCCCATATCTGCATACCACGCCCCCCTTTGCACGTCTACAATGCGCCCATCCTTTAACGTGATGATGCGCTGGGCTTCTTTCGCCAGTTCTTGGCTGTGGGTGATGAGAACGACTGTCATGCCATGGTTTTTATGCAAATTGTGGAAAATATCCATTACCGTACGGCTTGTAGCAGAATCCAACGCGCCGGTGGGTTCGTCGGCCAGCAACAAAGCGGGGGAGTTGCTCATGGCACGGGCGATAGCCACCCTTTGGCGCTGCCCGCCGGAAAGCTCATTGGGCTGGTGCTTCATACGCTCCTGCATACCCACCAAAGTCAGCAGGCTTTTGGCCCTGGCTATGCGTTCCCGTTTGGGAAGCCCCGCGTACAGCATAGGCAGTTCCACATTTTTTAAGGCGGAAGTACGCCCAATCAGGTTAAATGTTTGGAATACAAAACCTATTTTCTGGTTACGGATTTTCGCCAGTTGTTTGGGGCGGGCTTTTAAAATATCCAGCCCATCCAACACATAACTGCCTTCGGTGGGACGGTCCAGCGCGCCAATAATATTCATAAGCGTGGATTTGCCCGAACCGGATTCGCCCACAATGGCAATAAATTCGCCTTTATACACCGTAAGGTCGATGCCGTGCAAAATTTCCAGTTCATTGGGCTGGCCAATGTAATAGCGTTTGACGATATGTTGCATCTGGATAATAGGGGTTTGCTGCATCACGGACGGCCACCACCGCCCTGCATGCCGCCGCCCATTTGCCCGCCGCCTGGGCCCATGTTGCCGCCATCGGGCATGGCAATATTCATATCTCCGCCCGGGAAGCCTTCCTGGGCCGCCTGGGTATCCGTGTCGGTGGCTTCTTCTTCGTTGGCGCTGGCACGCACAACCATACCGTCTTCCAAGGTATCGCCGGAAATTTCAATATAATAATCGTTTTCTTCCCCTACCGTGACGATAACGGGTTCAAATTCCTGGGTTTGGGTGTTTTGCACGTAAATAACTTTATTTCCATTTTCATCCTCGCCCACCGCGTCGTAAGGGACCGTATAAACATCTTCAATAGAAGAAACGATGATCTCCACTTTTGCATTCATGCCAATAAGCAGGTTTTCGTCCGGGTCAGTGATTTCCACTTCAGCCGAAAAAGTGCTTGACGACGAACCCATGCCCTGGGTGGAAGCCACTGGGGAAATTTGGGTGACGGTGCCGTGCATTTCCACATCGGTGGCGTCGCTGGTGATGATGGCGTCCATGCCGACTTCAACACTTTGCATGTCGTATTCTTCAATAGAGATAGCAACCTTTAAGGTGTTGGTGTTTTGAATAGTTGCAACCGTTTCGCTGGGCCGGCTGCCCACAGTGGCGTTTACGGCGGTCACCGTACCGGCCGATTCGGCACGTAGGGTGCATTTTTCAATCTCTTCGTTGATGTCGGTCGATATCATCGCTTTCACTGGCATTTTGATAGTTTTCATAAGCGGTAGCCAGGGTTTCTTGGGCACGTTCCAGGGTGGTCTGCGCACTGGTATATGCGTTATAAGCGCTATTATATTCGTTTTGCGCTGTGGTATATTCACTGTAATGGGTATCGTAGTTGGACTGTTTTTTTTGCCGTATCCAGCGCATCTTTAGCCGAATTGGTCGCTTCTTCGCAGGATTGATATGTCTCGCTGGCCTGGCTGTAATTTTTTTCGGCCTGCTCATATGCCTGGTCGATGCTCTCCTGCAGGGTTTCCTGCGCTTTTTGCAAGCGTGTAGTCAATTCCGAAGTATCTAACATGCAAATGATATCCCCGGCGGCTACTTCATCGCCCACTTGTACTTCCACGCTTTTTACCGAGTAGGTCAGCGAAGTGGTTACAGTGGAAACTTCATTGCTTTCCACTGTTCCGGTGGCAGATACGGTTTCTTCCAATGCCCCTTTGGACAAAACCACTGTGCGCACATAGGCGCTGTCTTCCTGCTGCATAGCCGGCGATAAGGCTGCTTGTTTCCACGGCTGCCAAATAAGCACCCCAACGCCTGCCACCAGCACAACGGCCGCAAAATGCACATTTTGATATGGCGGCGCAAAAAACTTCCTATTTTGGCAAAAAAACGTTTGAACGCTTGCATGTTTATCCTGTCTCCTTATTTGTTAAAACTGGGACTATTTTCCATCCAGCTCGTGCAAACAATGTGATACAGTCATGAACAAACCGTGATGTTTCCATAAATTTTGTGTTTCGTGTGGGCAAATAGTAACAAAAAAGCCCCTCTTACAGAGGAGCTTTTTATTGTTTTTATAAGCGCAGATTTTAGCGGATTTTGCGTGCTTCCAAATAAAAGCGTTTGTCGCAGGCGTGGCCCATGGAAAAGGTTTTGCGGGGCAGCACGCCGTCTACAATCACGGTTTTAAACAGTTCCTCTTTGGGGATGCAGGGCAGCAAAAAGCCCATGCAGCCCTTTTGCGCGCCCAGCTGGCGGGTTACGTCTTCACCGTGTATGTAGTCCACCCGGCCGCCGTGGCGGGCGATGTAATCGTCGATAAAATACTGCAAGGAGCCCACTGTCAGGTTGGATTTGGGGTTTTTGATGGTAATCATGCCGCTAATGTTGTGGCTGACATACTCAAACGTCTGCCCGCCTTCGCTTTGCATGTAATCCACCGTGTAAAATTCGCTTAATTCCTCCAGCATTTCATCCGGGTCAATGTCAAACACCACGCGGTGGATCGGCTCAAAGCACAGGGCTTTGTCGTGCAGGTTCACCACCTCCACCAGCGCATAGCGCGCGGGGTGGTTTTCCCACTGGCTTTGGGGCATGGTTTTTTTCAGCCTTTCAAAGCATTCCTTGGCGCATGCCAGCGAATGGTTGCCGTCGCCCACGGCAAACAGCAAAACGCCTTTATTGTCCACATTGTATTTTTTTTCAAAGGCGGCTTCGTCGCACAAATTGCCCAGCGCGCGCTGTACCTGGCCGGCGCTTTCTTCATCAAGGGCAAAGCCTTCTACATGCCCGCTTTGCTGCATCAAATCAAACGAATACAGCTTTTGCATGTTTTCGCATTTGTGCTCCAGCGGTTCTATCACCGTATGTTCGCGGTCGTCGATAAGCAACATCACATGGGGCAGTTCCAACGAGGCGTTTTCGCGCACGCGCACCCGCGGGGGAATGCGCTCGAGCACGGTGCCCTCGGTGGCGCGGATGAAACTTTGCGAACCCTTTTGGTAATTGTATTGCTCCAAATCCACCATGCCGATAAGCCCATGGCGCACAAGCCCGTTTTGCAGCGTGCGGCGCACATACACAAACTTGTTGTGGAAGGTTTCAAAAACGCCGTTTTGCAGGTAATTTTGCATGCTTTGGTTGATATTTTGAATGCGTTTGTCCACATCCGGCTCTTCCAGATAAATTTCCGGCAACACCATATGCAGGGTAGAGGGTGCTTGCCCTACCAGCTCTTCCACCTGCCGCCAGTACTGTGGTTCAGACGTATACTGGTCGCAGGCAACAACGCTCCATTTTTGCATATCGCAGTTTTTGGGCAGTAAAATATCGGCAGCATGAAAACAAAGGTTTTCCATATCGTTCCCTTTCCAAAAAACACAAACGCTGTTAGGCTTTTTTCAAATTGCGCATCCTCTGGGCGTGGTCCAGTTCCCGTTTGCGGATGCGGATGCTTTTGGGGGTTACTTCCAGCAGCTCGTCCTCGGCCAAAAATTCCAGAGACTGCTCTAAGCTCATTCTATTCGGCGGGATTAAGCGCAATGCCTCATCGGAGCCAGAAGCGCGCATGTTGGTAACATGTTTTTTCTTGCACACGTTTACCACAATGTCCTCTCCTTTGGGGGAGGAGCCTACCACCATGCCCGCGTACACCGGCTCGCCGGGGCCGATAAACAAGCTGCCGCGCTCCTGGGCGTTAAACAGCCCGTAGGTCACGGCCTCGCCCTGTTCAAACGCGATTAAAGAGCCCACCGCGCGTTTGGCGATTTCACCTTTGTATTCGCCGTAGCCTTCAAACACGGCGTTTAATATGCCTTCGCCGCGGGTATCGGTTAAAAATTCGTTGCGGTAACCAAACAGCCCGCGCGAGGGGATAATGAATTCCATTTTCATGCGGGAGCCCACCGGGTGCATGCTTTGCAGCTCGCCCTTGCGTGCGCCCATTTTTTCCATCACCGAGCCCATCCATTCTTCCGGCACATCAATAACCAGGCGTTCATACGGTTCCATTCTCACGCCGTTTTCCACTTTAAACAGCACGTGCGGGGTGCTCACCTGGAATTCGTACCCTTCGCGGCGCATATTTTCAATTAAGATGGACAGGTGCATTTCCCCGCGGCCCAGCACGCGGAACGAATCGGCCGAATCGGTTTCCTCTACCCGCAAAGAAACATCGCGCAGAAGCTCTCTAAACAAACGGTCGCGCAGCTGGCGGGAGGTGACAAACTTGCCTTCGCGCCCGGCAAAGGGGCTGTCGTTTACCGAGAAGGTCATCTCCACCGTCGGCTCGGAAATTTTCACAAATTCAATCGGCTCTACGGCGCTGGGGTCGCATACGGTGTTGCCGATGTTGACGTTTTCAATGCCCGAAAAACACACGATATCCCCTACCGTAGCGCTTTGCACCTGGGTGCGTTTGAGCCCGTCGAATTGATAAATGGCGGTGATTTTTGCCTTTTGGCTCACACGGGGGTCATGGTAATCGCACACGGCGACCTCCTGGTTGACGTTCATGGTGCCTTTGTCAATGCGGCCGATAGCAATACGGCCCACATAATCGTTGTAGTCGATGGAGGAAACCAGCACCCCCAAAGGCGCGGTTTCATCCCCCTCGGGCGCGGGGATATAATCCAAAATGGTATCCAGCAAGGGCTTCAAATCCGTCCCTTCCTGTTCGGGGCTGTAAGAGGCGGTGCCGTTGCGCCCGGAGCAGAACACCATGGGGCTGTCCAGCTGTTCGTTGGTGGCGCCCAAATCTAAAAGCAGCTCCAGCACTTCGTCCACCACCTCGTGGATGCGTGCGTCAGGCTTGTCGATTTTATTCACCACCACAATCACCGCATGGTTTAACTGCAAGGCTTTTTCCAGCACAAACCGGGTTTGGGGCATAGGGCCTTCGGCGGCGTCTACCAGCAGCAAAACGCCGTTTACCATCTTCAGCACACGCTCTACCTCGCCGCCAAAATCGGCATGCCCGGGGGTGTCCACAATGTTGATTTTCACCCCGTTGTATTCAGCCGAGGCATTTTTGGCCAAAATGGTGATGCCGCGTTCACGTTCAATGTCGTTGGAATCCATCACGCGTTCGGCCACGTTTTGGTTTTCGCGGAACGTACCGCTTTGCTTAAGCATTTCGTCCACCAGGGTGGTTTTGCCGTGGTCAACGTGGGCGATAATGGCAATATTGCGTAAATCTTCGCGTTTCAAGTAATGTTCCTCCCAAAATTTCATTTACAGTTTTTCAAATGTATACAGTTCAAACTCCACCGTTGTGTGAAGTTTTTGCAATCCCAGCAATTTTTGCGCCGCCTGCGGTGCGGTTTTATACGCATAGGGTGTCATGGAAAACAAAGCGGCAATTTGTTCGCTTGGCTGCACGTCTATCTCATAGCGCACGCTTTGCCGGTTTATCTTTGCAAATCCGGGCAGGTCCGGCAGGGTTTCGTCGTTTTCATAAGGGTGCTCGTACAAAACCTGTTTTAGCCCCCACAGATGGCGCTTGCCAGCTACCCCCAGCACCAAATATCCGCCGGGTTGGATAACCCTTGCAAATTCAGCCGGGCTAATGGGTGCAAACACGCTTAGCAAAACATCCGCGCAAGCGTCCAAAACCGGCAAATCAAACGCGCTGGCAGTGGCAAAATGCGCGCTTTTTACCCGTTTGGCCGCCGCCTGGCAAGCGTATTTGGAAATATCCACCCCTGCAAGCGTGCATTCTTTGCCCGCTTCTAAAAAAGCATCTGCCACCAAACCGGTATAATAGCCCTCGCCGCAGCCGGCATCCAAAACCAGGGGAAGCCGCTTTTTTTGCGTCAAAGCCAGCACCTGGCTGGCAAGCGCCCTTCCAAACAGGGCGTAGGCGCCGGTGTTTAAAAAAAGCGTGCGGGCGTGTACCATCTGCTTGTTGTCCCCCGGCACGGCGGAATGCTTTTTATTGGCCAGCAAAAGGTTGACATACCCCGACGAAGCTTTGTCAAAGCTGTGGCCGTTTTGGCAGCAAAAGCGCGTGCCTTGCTCATCAAGCGCCTGTTTGCAAACCGGACAGGCCCACATATTCCTCTTCCTTTCCCAGCAAACCCGCTTATCATCATACCTTAGCATATTATAATCATTTTTGTGGGATTCTACAAGAAATTTTGCGATATTTTTGGCATATTCCCCGTGTTTTATGAAAATTCACCGTTTTTGCTGGCAAAAGGCAGCGGCTTTGGGCGAAAAATACGCAAAAAAGCAGGCAGCCAAGGGGCCGCCTGCATAAGGGCTTTATTGCTCGCGGGAATAGTAATCCCAGTAGTTGTAGCTGGTTATCTTAAGCGAAAGGTAAGCAAATGAACCGTCGTCGTAATCCTGTATGGTAAACTCCTTGATAAATTTGAGCACCCAGAACGTCTCCGATTCGTATTCGCGCAGCGTGATGTGCAAAATATCCCCCTCGCGCGTGTACTCAAGCCTAAACAAAGGCGCATAGCCGCCCCCGCCGTAGCCGCCCTGGAAGGAATAGGTGTTGGTGGCAGGGTCGTATTCCTCGCCGGCAGCCGCCTGAATATCCTCACGGGTCAGGCAGGGGAAATAATGCAAAATGGGGTCTTCCATAAAGGAAGCGTCCAGCGGTTGGCCGTTCATCATGGCTTCGTCTATTTGGTCGCTGTCCCCCAAAATAGAATAGCCCAGGCAATTGCGCAGCAGGTAGGGGTCTTTTATTTTCAAGGGGTTTTCCTCGTCAAAATCTTCTACAAAGGGGCTGAACATACTCTCCTCCATTTGCAGGTATTTGTCAAACACCGCCTGCGCGTCTTCATCCATTTCGGGGCGTACGGCGTCTGCAAAATAGCTGTCGTCAATTAGCCAGCGCCCTTCGATTTTGACAATGCGGATGTACCGTTTTTGGCTTTCTTGGGCCATGGGCAGCTCCAGCGTGCACTCCACCGTGATGGTATCGGGCATCTTTTCCACCACCCGCATGCCCTCCAGCGAATAGTACCGCCCGGGCCCACCAAAATTGTAGCTCATCCACTGGGCGTTGTACAGCTTGCCGTCAAACAGCCGGTAGGTGTTGCGGAAGTCGGCTGCGTCCAGGCGCCAATCGAGCACCTTGGGCACAAAGGTGTTGTCAAAGTCGTAATACACATCCTCGGGGGTCTTGTATTTTTCAATCCAATCGTACAGATAATAGATGGTGCCGTCCGCCTGCCGGGCGAATTGTTCCTCGCCCGTTCTACCGGCAGTCCAGTTTTCGGACAGCCACTCGGCGCGCTCCATCAATTGGACAGCGATGGACAAAGCGTCTTCATCGGAGGATTTGTAGTAAACATCATCGGTGATGGGATCGAATGCGGCAGTGGTAAGCGACACCGGTTGCCTGCTGTCTCCCCCATACCAGGTAACGGCGCTGTCGTTCGAGTAGAAATCGACATCGTAGGTGCCGTCGCGGTTGGTGGCGCGCACCGTAATGTTCAGGGAGAAAGGCTCCGTTCTGCCCGGCTCTTCAGGCAGTATCACGCGGTTGGACAGATACTCCCGCTCGTTTGCCAAAGCAATATCGCATTTTTGCCAGTAAAGGGGATTATCCTCATAAGGTGAATTTTCCGGCAGGCTGTCGCTGCCCCAGCGTTCGGGCGCCCAGATGCCGCGGTAGAGATATACCTGGTAGCCGGCGGGTCCGCTTTCGGCTTCGCACCCCAGCAGCCATACGCCCTGCACCACACCATGGGCATCCCCCGGCGTGTAATAACGCAGCTGGCTTATCTTTACAAAGGAGGGCACCGGCAGCGCAGAGGTAAGGGTATAGCTTTCCCCTCCGTTTTGGGTGGCAAGGCACAGCGCATCGGTGTTCTCGGGGTAGTCCTGCTGGAACACCACATAGCCGTTGTTTGGGTCGGCAAACGAAACCAGCACCCGGCTAATCTCGTCAAGGGCGTATGCAAACGCCGGCATCCCCGATATCTCAACAGGGCGCTGCTCCCACGTCTGGCCGCAGTCCTGGGTGGAATACAGCGTATACCCCTGCCCGTTTTGGTTTTTTACCACCGCTTTAGCAAAGGTTTGCCCCACGCTTACATCCCACTGGGTATGGTATGTTTCTTCCAAAATCCCCTCCGCCGGGACTTTCACACTGTCATACCCGGGGAAGTACACATACAGCCCGTCCTCCTTGATTTCATGCCCCTGCGCAGGGTAGCTTTTGCTTAAAACGCTGGAAACATAGCGGAAGCTTTCTTCAAACGCTTCGGTGGTAAGGATGTAACCGGCAAGCGGCCGGCCGGTGCCATAGTCAAGCTGGTCAAACGAGATGCGCAGGATATCGCCGTCCTGTTCGTAGCCGGTTATGCGCACCATCGCTTTTTCCAAACGGTTTTCCTCGGGGAAATACACCGTGTTGTCGCCGGCATTGTAGGCGTCCAAATCGCTTATGTCAATGCCGGCTGTATCTATGTGCTGTGCTTTCAGCGCCTGTTCAACGGCGTCTGCCGGCCAGTTGTCGCCATAGGTTTGCCACAGCTCGCCGTTGTTGTAATCGCCTGCAATGCGCAGGATTTCTTCCCCCGAGCGCTCCATCCAGTAGTATTCCTGGGCCGCCAGCGAGCTGCGCACCGGTTTAAGATAGGTCTCATACAGCGCATAATATTCGCTGGCGCTGGTTTCGCTTATCTGCACAACCGGCAAAGCCACCGGCTTGTCTGTACGGTTTTGGCCAAAGCTTAAAAAGCCGTAATCGGTAAGGGAAAAGTACCCGTTCTGTTGGGTTTGTATGTCTAAGGCCTTGTCCTGCCCTACATCGGCAAGGGCGGCATAAGTTTCATGGGTCTGCTGCATGGCCTGTGCGGTGCCCGCAAAGCGGTAAACTTCATAGCTTGTGTCATCCAGCACATATACGCAGATATTCTGCGTTTGCCCTTGTTTGAGTTTTTCCCATTTGTCCAAAATGCGCGCGCTGGTGGTAAAAGGGGTATCGCCGTACACAATGGCATCCGCCTGCTGCATCGCCTGCTGGTAAGCGGGGCTTTCTTCCACCTGCCGGGGCAGCTGCATGCCCTCTATCATGCTAAGCGACGGGGTATCGCTGCCTGCGCGGTTGGTTAAGAAAAACACGCATACCGCCGCCAGCAATATGAGCAGCACAATGCCCCATATCACCTTGGGCTTTTTAAAGCGCGCCAAATGTTCAATGCGTTTGACAATTTCCTTTTTGCCGTTTTGCAGGCTGGTGGTCATGGGGATAAACTGGTTTTTTTCCAAGGCTGTTTCCAGCAGCACCTGCGCATACAGCTTTTTGTTGCCCCCTGCCTGCACCACATGGTAATCGCACAGCAGTTCGGTATCCTTTTTAAAGGTGGAATAACACAGCCATATCACCGGGTTGTACCAAAACAAACACAATATGGCCGTTGCTAAAAAGCCAATGAGCACATCGTGGTGGCGCAGATGGCACAGCTCGTGGATGAGCACCTGCTCAAGCGGTTGTTCCTCATATTGGCGCGGCAGCAAAATCACCGGCGAAAACACCCCTTTGAGCATTGGGGTATTGCCGTAAAGGCGCAGGTGCACCCTGCGTTTGACGCCTACTTTTTTCTTGCATTTTTGCAGCAAAGGGCCGTAGCCTGCACTGTAAATGCGGGCGTAGCGCTTTACCCGGTAAGAAAACACCGCGTACACCGCCACAAAATAGCCGCCCAGCAAAACCGCGCCCCCAAGCCACACCCATAGCACGGCGCGCATCACCCAATCCTGCAGCGAAAGCGTGGTTTGGGTATCGCGTATGGGGTTTTGCACCACCACCTGACGGATATACAGCTTCTCTTCCTCGTTTTGGGCGCCTTGAAAAGGCTGCTGCGCACCGGTTTGCGCGCTTTGCGGCCGGGAAGTTTTTTCCTCTTCTGAATAGGCGGCATCCGCCCCCTGCTGCGCCCCTTGGGAAAGATTTCCCTGCACCGGGCTGCTTACCGGGGACTGGCTGGCGGTATCCGGGGCCGGCTGTATGGTCACCTGCTGCACGCTGGGGGTGTAATTAAACACGCTAAGCGGGCTTTGGGGCAGCACCGGCACCAGGATGCGGATAAGCAGCACCAGCCATATGTAATACTGCCATTTGGCCGACATTTTTTTGGAAAACAGCGTTTTGATAAGCAAAATTGCCAAAGCGGTGACGGTGGTGGTAATGGTTATCTGGATGAGAAACTCCATTTCATTCACCGTCCTCCATTTGCTCAATCATTTGCAAAAGCGCTTCTTTGTCCTGCTTGGAAAGCCCTTTTTCCCTGGTCAGGGTGGACACCAGCATGGAAACCGAACCGCCGAACACCCGCGATAAAAAATGCTCGGCCTCCTGGCACTGGCATTCCTGCTGGCTTACACAGGCCTGGTAAACATACGGCTTGCCGTTTGTTTTGTCCACCGTTACATAGGCTTTTTCCACCAGGCGGCGCAACAGCGTTTTGATGGTCGACTCGCTCCAGCCGCTGGCGCTGAGTTCTTCCAGCAGCTGCGCCCAGGTACAGGCTTTTTGCCGCCACAGCACCTGCATCACTTTCCATTCGGCTTCGGATATCGAATAGGCTTTCATATTTTCCCCTCCAAAGTTTACGTTTGTAACTTTAATTTCAGTTTACAATTGTAACCATTGCTTGTCAAGCCTTTTTTCATCTTTTGCACAAAAAACAGCAGAGGGCGTCCTGTCCTCTGCTGTCTGTCCTGTTCTTTGGCTGCCGCCCAGTAGGGCGCCCGGCACATTTTTGCAATGCTTTACGCCAGCCGCTCATCGCCAGATGGGCAAAGCCTGCGCACGGCCGTCGTGGCCGTTTTTGCGCGGGAAAGTGGCAAAACGCTTGCGCTACGCAAACCAAATCTGCCTGTGCAGATACGGCCTTGTGCCGCATTATTTTACCGGGTAGCTGTCTTTTAATGTGACAATGCGGTTGTAGGTGTTTTCGTATTTGCTGTCCTTGCAGAAATAGCCGTTGCGCACAAACTGGAACCGCTCGCCCACGCTTACATCTTTCATGCACGCTTCCAGCTTGCAGTTTTTGTACACCTGCACCGAGTCAAGGTTTAAATAATCCTTGTAGCTTTTGCCCTCTTCCATGTCGGCCACGTTTTTGATGGTAAAGAGCTGGTCGAACACCCGCACGTCGGCCTCTTCGCAGTGGGAAGCCGAAACCCAGTGAATGGTGCCTTTGATTTTGCGCCCGTCCGGGGGGTTTTTGCCGCCGGTTTCCAAATCGGCCGTGCAGCGGATTTCTACAATCTCTCCCACTTCGTTTTTGAGGATTTCGTTGCATTTTACCACGTATGCGCCCATTAAGCGCACTTCGCCGTCGGGTTTTAAACGCTGGTATTTGGGCGGGGGCACCTCGGCAAAGTCGGCCCGTTCGATGTACAGCTCGTTTGTAAAGGCAACACGGCGCTTGCCGGCGGATTCGTCGTTGGGGTTGTTGGGCACGTCAAAGTATTCCACCTTGTCGGAAGGGTAGTTGGTGATGGTCACCTTTACAGGATCCAGCACCACCATGCGCCGCGGCGCGCTGAAGTTCAATTCGTCGCGGATGCAGTGTTCAAGCAGGCCGATGTCCACCAGCGAGTTTGCTTTGGCAACGCCTGCGCGTTTGACAAATTCAAAAATGGACGAAGGGGTGTACCCGCGCCGGCGCAAAGCGCACAGGGTGGGCATTCTGGGGTCGTCCCAGCCGTCTACCAAATGGGTCTCCACCAATTCGCGCAGGTAACGCTTGCTCATCACCGTGTGGGTGACGTTTAAGCGCGCAAATTCATACTGGTGGGGTTTCTTTTCAAAGCCGATGTTGTCGATCACCCAGTCGTACAGCGGGCGGTGGTTTTCAAATTCAATGGAACACAGCGAATGGGTAATGCCTTCCAGCGCGTCCTGGATGGGGTGTGCATAGTCGTACAGCGGGTAAATGCACCATTTGTCGCCCTGGCGGTGGTGCGAGGTATGCACAATACGGTAAATGGCCGGGTCGCGCAGGTTCATGTTGGGCGAGGCCATATCGATTTTGGCGCGCAGGGTGTGGCTTCCGTCGGGGAACTCCCCGTTTTTCATGCGCTCAAACAGCTCTAAGTTTTCCTCCACCGAGCGGTCGCGGTAGGGGCTGTTTTTGCCCGGCTCGGTCAAGGTGCCGCGGTACTCGCGCATCTGTTCGGGCGAAAGGTCGCACACATAGGCTTTGCCGTCTTTGATAAGCTTTACTGCAAATGCATAGCACTGGTCAAAATAGTCCGAGCCGTAAAAAATCCCGCCGTTGGGAACAGCGCCCAGCCAGTTTAAGTCCTCCAAAATCGCGTTGACATATTCGTCATCCTCTTTAACGGGGTTGGTGTCGTCAAAGCGCAGGTTGAATTTGCCGCCGTATTTTTGCGCGGTGGAAAAGTTAATCCAAATGGCTTTGGCGCTGCCGATGTGCAGATAACCGTTTGGCTCGGGCGGAAAACGGGTGTGAATCTCCTGCACCCGGCCTTTTTTCAAGTCCTCGTCGATAATGTCGTGAATAAAATTGGAAATCACTTCTTCCATAAGTTGCCCTCTCTTCCCCAAAATCATTTGTCCAAAAAGCTGTTTTGCCAAAACAGCCGGCATTTCATAAAATCCAATTATATACAAGTGAATTGATTATAGCATATCCACATTCTTTTTTCAAATCCCTGCAAAGGCTTTGATAAAGCGGTTTTCTTCATGCAAAATGGACAAAAACCTATCCCCAAAGCCCATACAATCGGCGGAATCGGAAAACTTGCGGATTTTTCTTTACATGTCCTTTCAAAGTGCTATAATAAACCATATTCACACTTTGCCAAAGCAAAGTGCTAAAAATATCAAAAATAAAAAAAGGAGGAACAGATATGAACGAACACGTTGTACAAATTGTCTCGCGCATCAAAGAGCTCAGAGAAATTTTAGACCTCTCTGTAGAAGAAATGGCTAAAAAGGTGGGCGTATCGGTCGTCGAATACCAAGACTACGAGAATTTGAAAAACGAACTGCCCATTAGCCTGCTGTACAAAATTGCAGCGGTATTAAACGTAGACGCTACCGTGCTCTTAACCGGCGAAGCCCCCAGGATGAACGCATACACCATTGTCAGAAAAGGGACCGGCGTATCTGTCGAACGCTACCCTGGGTATGCGTTTTCCTCTTTGGCGTTTAATTACCAAAACCGCGATATGGAGCCCCTTTTGGTATCGCTTGACAGCAAGGACGAACCCGCCGAGCTGGTAAGCCATGGCGGCCAGGAATTCAACTACGTTTTGGAAGGGAAAGTATGCGTGGTATACGGCAAGCATGAGTTTATCCTCAACGCCGGCGACTGCATTTACTTTGACCCCACCATGCCCCACGGGCAAAAAGCCGTAGACGGGCCTGCTCAATTTATCACCATCATCAACGAATAAGAGGGAATCCATATGATTGAAAAATTTTTAAAACGCACCGAATTTACAAGCTACGAGGATTTTAAAGAAAACTATAAAATTGAAATACCCGACCATTTTAACTTTGCCTTTGACGTGGTGGACGAATGGGCCCGGCAAGACCCCTTAAAGCCCGCTTTGGTATGGGTAAACGACAACGATGAAGAAGCGCGTTACACGTTTCGGGACATGATGGAAATGTCCAACCGGGCGGCCAACTTTCTGCGCGCCAAGGGCATTCAAAAAGGCGATGCGGTTTTGCTTATGCTCAAACAGCGGGTGGAGGCCTGGGTGTGCTTTTTGGCGCTGCACAAAATCGGGGCCATCTGCATCCCGGCTACTTTCCAGCTAAAAGCGCACGACATCGAATACCGCTGCAACGCTGCATCGGTAAAAATGATTATTGTGGTAGACGATGAAGGAATGCTTGCAAGCATTGAACAGGCGCGCCCCAAATGCAAAACACTGCAAAAGGTGTGCGTGGTGGGCGAACATGTAAAAGAAGGCTACATCGATTTTCGCAAGGAAGTAAAAATCTTCCCCATCACCTATCCGCGCCCCACGGGGGAGGAACGCAACGAAAACACCGACCCCATGCTCATGTATTTTTCTTCCGGCACCACCGGCATGCCCAAGATGATTTTGCACAATTACCTGTATCCTTTGGGGCATATCACCACCGCCAAGTACTGGCAGCAGGTGGAAGACGGCGGGCTGCACCTGACCATGTCCGATTCGGGCTGGGCAAAATTTGGCTGGGGCAAAATTTACGGCCAGTGGATTTGCGGTGCGGTGATTGTGGCCTATGACACCGAAAAGTTTAACCCCCACCATCTGCTTACCACCATGAACCGGCTGCGCTTAACCACCTTCTGCGCGCCGCCGACCATTTACCGCTTTTTGATTAAAGAGGATTTATCCATCTGCGATTTTTCCTCCATCAAGCATTGTTCCATCGCGGGCGAGCCGTTAAACCCCGCCGTGTTCGACGCCTTTTACAAAGCCACCGGCTTAAAAGTAACCGAAGGCTTTGGTCAAACCGAAACCACCGTAATTTTGGCAAATTACCCGTGGTTTCCCATTAAACCCGGTTCCACCGGCAAACCCTCGCCCTTGTATGATATCGATTTGGTGGACGAAAACGGCAACTCCTGCGAGGACGGCATTGTGGGCACCATTGTGGTGCGCAATCTCTCCAAGCATTATCCGCCGGGGCTGTTCCAAACCTATTACCACGACGACGAAGCCAACGCGCGCTCTTTTCAGCACGACTATTACTCCACCGGCGACACCGCCTGGCGCGACAGCGACGGCTACTACTGGTTTGTGGGGCGCAACGACGACGTTATCAAATGCTCAGGCTACCGCATCGGCCCCTTTGAGGTGGAAAGCGCGTTATTGACCCACCCCAGCGTGCTGGAATGCGCTGTAACCGCCGCGCCCGACCCGATTCGCGGGCAGGTGGTAAAGGCAACGGTGGTTTTGGCGCGCGGCTATACCCCCAGCGAAGAGCTGAAAAAAGAGCTGCAAAACCATGTAAAAGCCGAAACCGCCCCTTACAAATACCCGCGCATTTTGGAATTTGTGGACGAGCTTCCCAAAACCATTAGCGGCAAAATCAAACGTGCGCAAATCCGCCAGAACGACCATGCATAAAACCCATCCCCCGGTTTATAGCCGGGGGATTTTTGTTGTTTGTTTTTGCTTTCTTCACAGCTTGTTCGCATATGCGCGCTAAAATAAAACCATCGTTTTGCTGCTATTGGGCAACCGTTGCAAACCGTTATGCGATATTGTATACTATATCTTATAATTTTAAATGCCGCATTTTGCAGAGAAGGAGGTTTTTTCTATGCCAAAAGTCAAAATCATCACCGATTCCAGCTGCGATTTTTCCAAAGAATACGCCGAATCCTTAGGGATAGCCCTGGTGGATTTGCCGGTGTTTTTCGGCACCCGCAATTTTGAAGAAGAACCCGACCGTTCCACTTCGCATTTTTGGGGGATGGTGCGCACCAGCCATGCATTCCCAACCGCCTTGCAGCCCAGCCCGCAGGATTTTTTACGCACTTTTTTGCAGTTTGAAGATTTTGACGATATCCTCTGCATTACCGTCAGCTCCAAATCCTCCCAAACTTTTCACAGCGCCTGTTTGGCGCGCCAAATGCTCATCGAACGGGGAGGCTTTGCCCCCCATATCCATGTGGTGGACTCGCAAAACGCATCCATCGGCCTTGGCTTGATGGCGCGCCAAGCGGCCAATTTGGCACAGCAAGGGCAAAGCGCGCCGGAAATTATGCGCCGTTTGGAATTTATGCGCACGCGCCTTTCGCTGTATTTTGTACTGGATTCCCTGGAATATGTGCACCACGCCGGGCGCGTGGGCGCCCTGAAAGCCTTTTTGGGCCAAACGCTGAAAATCAAGCCCGTGCTTACCCTTTTAAAGGGCGTTCCGGTGGAGGTTTCCAAAACCCTTGGGATAAGCCAGGCAATGCAAAATGTCATCGACCGTTTTGCATCCCTTGCCGCCAGCCACAGCGAAGTGGCCATTGTTCATGCGCATGCATCCTCCCTGGCCGACGCCCTGGCCAAAAAGCTAAAAGCGCTTTATCAAAACATCAAAATCGAACGCTTTGAAGCAGGCCCCGCCATTGCTTCGCTTACCGGGCCGGGCGGCATTGGGCTGGCATTTTTGGAAAAATCCGCGCGATTTGCATAAAACCACCGCAAATGGGGATATGCCGCACCGGCATGTCCCTTTTTTTATGCAAAAATTTGTGCTAAAATAATACAAACAAGTGTTGAAAGGAGCTTTTGCTATGATAAAACGCTTACTATGTGTGTCCCTTGCAGCGTGTTTGCTGGCGCTTTCGCTGGCTGCATGCACCAAAAGCGGGCCTACACAGCAGCTTGGGTTTGACCCTGACAACCCGCCTTCGTCCTCCTCTGCATCCTCTTCGCCTGCAAGCGAATCTTCCCAATCGCAGCAAACGTCCTCGCAAAGCAGCACCATCACCCTGCCCAGCGACCCTGTGCAAAACGAAACCCACCGCGCTGTAGCCGAGCGCTTTGTCAACGCTTTGTGTTCGCATGATATCGCAACCATCAACGAGCTGACCAGCGCCAACGAAGGAATTTACAACCAACTGGAAAACGTGACTTTCAGCAATGTGGTATTGGGGGTAACATCCGAAAACGCCGACCCCAACCTTTACAGCGAATACACCCTTTCCTTTCACACCAACGAAGGGCAGACCGTCCTGCCAAGCGGCGATTATTCCTACCAGTTTGCCGTAGGCATGGCCCCTTATTCGGAAAAAGTGGGCATTCTGGATTTTGAAAGCACCACCACCCAAAACCCCGATAACCTGCCCTACCAAAACGAAGCGGCCGCCCTTGCTTCTTTGTATATCGGCTTTTTCGGCACCACCGAATTTGCTACCCCCAGCGATTTGAGCAGCCACGATATTTTGGAATTTGCCTTAATTTATATGATGAGCTTTTCCCCCGATACGGAAACCACGGTGGAAAATGTGCACAATGTCATAAGCCAGCTGTTTGGCATAACCGGCTTTGACGGGCGCGACAGCGTGATGTACGACGCCGAAACCGACAGCTACGTCCTGCTTGGGCGCGGCGGGCTTTCGATGAATTACCACGTTTCCCAAAGCTATATTGACCCTGCCTCCGGGCAGTATGTTGTGGTTGCTTCGTTTTACAACGACCCTTTGCAGCTGTTTGCCCAATCGCAGATGCGCTTTACTTTCCAGAAAAATGACGACGGCACCTTCCGGTTTGTGTCCGGCGTAAAACAATAGCTTATCCAAATCCAAACGCCGGCAGAAGGCTCTGCCGGCGTTTTTATGCGCAGGGGCCGCCTTTGCCCCTTTTCCTATCGCGTTTATTTGCCCCCATGTAGTGCAAATGCCCAAAATATCCGCTGCGCACAGGGGCAGGCATATAAAAAAACGGACGAAAATTTCGTCCGTTTTTTAGGTTACAGGGTTAAAATTTCGCCGTCGTCGGGCACAAACAAATTGCCGCCAAAATACGCCTTGCCTTCGGCGGTGTACAAAGCCTTGCGCTCGCTTATATGGGTGTCCTCGGTGTGCCATAGCACCAGGTTTTCTACGTTTAACGCGCTGGCCAGTTCACAGGCGTCCTTTACGGTGCTGTGGTGTTTTTCATAGGGCTTAAAGGTTTCCCGTTCGCCATACAGGCAAAATGCCTCGCTTAACAGCCAGCCGCTGTTTTTCACGTATTCTTCGCAGGTGGGCGAATACGGCTCGTCGCCCATGCAGGTAAACCGCTTACCGTTTTGCAAACGGGTGGTAAAGCCAAACTGGGGGGCTTTGGTGGAGTGGATATCAAAAAACGTGACCGGGTAGTGCAAAATCTGCCTGGTTTCCCCATCCTGCACCGGTACAAACACAATGCGCTCATCAAACAGGCGGGTCACTTTTTTTTGCAGCGTCAATTCACAGATGGTGCGAATCGTGCCCACAAGCCCGCTGTGGCAATAGATGTACAAATTCCCCTCGTATTTGCTTGCAAGCATCATGGTGCCGATTTTGCGGATCATCCACGGCATGCCCAGAATATGGTCGGTGTGCTCGTGGGTGACAAAAATGTGGTGGATTTTTTTAGGGTCTATCTGCATATCCTGTAAAATGCGCAAAATCCCGTTGCCGCCGCCGGCGTCTACCATAAAGTATTCCTCGCCGTCGTACAAGGCAAAACAGGTGTTATAGCAGCGGGTCACCATAGCGTTGCCGGTGCCCAAAACGTATAATTTTTCCATATTGTATCCCGCTTTCTGCAAGGTTTTTTGCTTTTTTATTATCGCATACACGCCCCATGAAAGCAAGGCAAAATCCAAATGGGGCCGTAAAATCTTGACAGAACCGGCCCAATTTGGATAGAATGAATTATAAACTGTTGCAAAGGAGCCGCTGCCATGCCCTTACACAAACCCACCCAATCCATCCGACAAAACCCCATGCTGGCGGTGATGGCGGTGCTTGACCTCAGCTTGTTTGTTTTTGCTTTTCTGTTGCAGCCGCCTTTGCAGGTTTTGCAGGGCTTTGTGCAGATTGTGCTGGCGCCTTGCGGGTTAATCACCGACTATTTCGCTTTAGCGGGCGCGGGCGCTGCGTTTTTCAATGCCGGGGTGGTAATGCTTATCGGCATTGTGATTACGCTTATATTAAAACTGCATTACACCGGCGCTACCGTTTCCAGCTTAAGCTTGATGGCCGGGTTTGCGCTGTTTGGCAAAAATGCGCTGAACATCCTGCCGATACTGCTGGGCGTTTATTTGTATTCGCTTTACCAGCGGGAGAGTTTTTCCAAATATGTGTACATGGCGTTTTTTGGCACCTGTTTGGGGCCGGTTGTCAGCGAATTTGCCGCATATCTGCCGTTTGCGCTGCCGGTGCGTTTGGGGCTTGCCATCCTGGCCGGGGTGCTTATTGGGTTTATTTTGCCGCCCATTGGCTCTTATACATTGCGCATCCACCAGGGGTATAATTTGTATAACATGGGCTTTGCCGCAGGCCTTGTAGGGCTTTTGGTCATGGCGTTTACCAAATCCATGGGCTATGTGCCCGATACCCCCACTGTCTGGGGAACCGGTTACAACCTGCCCATGGCGGTATATTTGTTTGTTTTGTTTTTTGCAATGGTTTTGCTGGGGTTTGTATTAAACGGCTGTACCTTCCGCGACCTTCTGCGCATTACCCGCCATACCGGGCGTTCGGTGGCCGATTTTGTCACAATGGACGGCTTCCCGGTAACGCTTATGAATATGGGGCTGGTAGGCGCGGCTGCCACTTTGTATATCCTGCTCATCGGCGGGGACTTAAACGGCCCGACCATTGGCGGCATTTTTACCGTGATGGGCTTTGGCGCATTTGGCAAGCATTTAAAAAACATCCTGCCAATTATGCTGGGGGTCGTGCTCGGTTCGTTTATCAAAATCTGGAGTTTGACCGACCCTTCCATTCAAATTGCCTCTTTGTTTTGCACCGCGCTTGCCCCTATTGCCGGGCAGTTTGGGTTTTTCTGGGGCGTTTTGGCGGGGTTGATGCATTCCTCCATTGTGCTGTGCACCGGCGTGCTGCACGGGGGGTTAAACCTTTACAACAACGGGTTTGCCGCCGGGATGGTGTGCATTATCCTCATCCCCTTAATTGAAGTGTTTAAAAAGGAGAAAGAATTATGAAGCATATCAAAAAACGGATATCCAAAACCATTGACGAGATGATGCTGTTTTTCTTTTCCATCGGCTGCCAGAATATCAACATCCAGTTTGATAAAGTAGAAAACGGCTACCGCATTACCTTAAAAGGGCCGTTTGACCCCCAAAAAAGCGAAAGCATTAAAACGCTAGACAAGTACCTCAACGCCCCCAAAGACGCCTCTATTTTGGAATGTTTTTGGGAACTGGCCGGCGAAAGCGACATGAACACGGACAGCGAGCTGTATCTGGTGGGGCAGATGATCGACAGCGCGGACATCCAAACACAGGGCAATTATTTAACCGTTGTGCTCAACAAACAGTTTGATTAAATGGCAAGCCGGCGAAAAACGCCGGCTTTTTGTTTGCATGCTTTTGGCATTGACAGATTGGCCGGCAGGTGGTATGCTGTATACATATTGGTTAGCTATTGCTAACTGTTTGCTGCTAGAAACATTCTTTGAAAGAGGGGGATTTTATGCACGCGGTATTCTGGGCAAGCGTAGGCACGCTGTTCCCGTTTTTGATGACCGCCTTAGGCGCGGCGGTGGTGTTTTTGTTTGCAGGCAAATCGTCGGCCAGGTTTCAAAAAATGTCGCTGGGGTTTGCCGCAGGGGTGATGATTGCCGCATCGGTCTGGTCGCTGCTGCTTCCGGCGATTGCACAGGCGGAAGAACAGGGCAGCCCCGGCTGGCTGGTAGCTGGCGGAGGCTTTTTGCTGGGGGTTGTTTTTTTGCTTTTGCTGGATACGTTGATGCCCCATCTGCATGCGCAGGCTTCTTCCCCCGAGGGGATACACACCCACCTGGGCAAAAACACCCTATTATTTTTGGCGGTAACGCTGCACAACATCCCCGAGGGTATGGCCGTAGGGCTTGCCTTTGCATTGGGCGCCCAACAAGGCAGCGATTACACCGCTTTTGCCAGCGCTTTGGCGCTGTGCATCGGCATGGGGGTTCAAAATTTCCCCGAGGGCGCCGCGATTTCCCTGCCGCTGAAGCAAGAAGGCATGAGCGCAAAAAAGGCGTTTGGTTTCGGCGCGCTTTCGGGCGTTGTAGAACCTGTTTTTGGCATCCTTACGGTGTTGGTAGCCGGTACGGTAAGCACGGCAATGCCATGGCTGCTTTCGTTTGCGGCGGGCGCCATGATGTATGTGGTGGTGGAAGAACTCATCCCCCAGGCGCATTTGGGGGAACACTCCAACGCCGGCACCATAAGCGTAATGGCAGGCTTTGTTTTGATGATGATATTGGATATCGCTATGGGGTAAGCCTTTTAAAAAGGCAAAACAAAAACCGCCCGGAATTTACCGGACGGTTTTTTCACATGCAAAATTTATTCTTTTTTGGTGCCGCATTCCTGGCAAAACGGCATATTGTTTACCTTACCGCAATGGGGGCATACCCAGGTTTCCCCTGCTGCGGCCTGTTGCACAGGCGGCTGGGCAGGCTGTGGCTGCTGTGCGGGCGCCTGTTGGGGTGCCTGCGGCTGTACCGGCTGCTGCGGCACCTGCTGCGGCTGGGAATATGTAGGCTGCACGTATTGTTTGATGGTCTGGATGCCCAGGGTTTTATCCGCCAAAGCAGATGCCAGCGGAATCCCTGCATCTTTGCCCATTGCCAGGCGGATAGCGCCATAGATAACCAACACCACAAACGCTACCTGAATAATGGTTACAATAATGTCCTCGGGTTTTACAAAGGCGCTAACCAGCGCAGCGGAGAGATTGAACATGGAGAAAAAGCTAATGAAAAAGCCGAATACGGCCTCTACCGCCCAAATAATCACTTTGCACAGAAGCAGCAAATACAGCCCCTGCAGGCACTGTTTGGTCAGCCATTCGTTTTTCTCGCACAAAACGGCGAATGCCAGCACCGCCACTACCAAGGTAGTCATACCAAAGCCGGCAAACACAAATGCCAGCACCGCTACCATGGAAAGGCACAATCCATACTTTCCTTTTGTCATCCAAAAAGCCTCCTAACCGTTGTTATTGTATGCTTTGGGCGCTGTGCACACGGTTATCCATTCCCATAACAAACGCCCAAGCAACCCCATAAAGGAAATCCCCCTATGGAAGATCTTTCCTTTCTTTGATTATACAAAAGGATGGGCAAAATTACAAGCAAAGGCCGGGCAAAACTTTGAAAATCGGTTGTAAATACACAAATGTATGATAAAATATGGGTAAAATCTGTGAGGTGATCGCCTATGCCGTATTCTGTCTGTATCGATATTGGCGGCAGCAAAATTGCATTTGCCGCCGTTGTCGGGCAAACCATCCTGGCGCGCACCGCCCTGCCCACCCCGCAAAAGGATGCTTTTGCTTTTTTGCAGAGCCTGCATACAGGCGTGCAAACCCTTTTGGCAAACAGCGCTTTGCCGGGCGAAAAACCCTGTAAAATCGGCATTGGCTTTCCCGGTTTTTGCGCGCAGGGCGTGGTGGTACACGCCAGCAACCTGCACCATCTGCAGGGGGTGGATTTGGCCACCCCGCTGCAACAGGCATTCGGCTGCCCCGTGCACCTGGAAAACGACGCCAACTGCGCCGCTTTGGGCGAATACCACTGCGGGGCTTTGCAAAACGCGCGCGTAGGGCTTATGCTCACCTTGGGCACCGGCGTCGGCGGCGGGGTGGTAGCAGAAGGCCGGTTGCTTTCGGGCGCGCAGGGCTGCGCGGGGGAAATTGGCCATACCACCCTGGTGGCCGGTGGCCTTCCCTGTGGCTGCGGGCGCAAAGGCTGTTTGGAGCAGTATTCTTCCACCACCGCGCTTTTGCGCATGGCACGCGCACAGGCCCAAAAACACCCCAACAGCCTGCTGCACACCGTTTGCGGCACGCTAGGGGCGTTAAACGGCAAAGGCTTTTTTAACGCCCTGCACGCCGGCGATACGGCGGCCGGCGAAGCATTTGCCCAGTTTTTGTATTACTTAGGCGAAGGGCTTGTAAGCCTGTGCAATGCCTTTAACCCCGATATGGTTGCCATTGGCGGGGGCATTAGCGCCGAGCACGCCCTTATATGCCCGCCTTTGCAGGCGCATGTGCGGCAGTATGCTTTTCCGCCCGGGCATAACCGCACCCGTGTGGTGCCCGCCCAATTGTTAAACGACGCGGGGCTTTTGGGTGCAAGCTTTTTATAAAATGTTAAAGGAGCTTTTTAAAACATGAAAATTGCCGTTTTAACCGCCCAAAAGCGGGTGGAAAAATACTACGACCTTTCCACCCTGCCAAAGGATTTCTCCCTGGTTTATCTGCCGCTTGGCGCCACCAACGAACAGGTGCTGCAAAAAGCCCGCGATGCAGAGGTGATTTTTGCCGACGCCATCGCCCCGGTGGATGCACAGTTGATTGCGAATATGCCCCATTTAAAGCTTATCCACTCCGAAGGGGTGGCTTACAACGCCATTGACCTGAAAGCGGCCGATGCGCGCGGCATTTATGTGTGCAACAATGCTGGGGCCAACGCCTGTTCGGTGGCCGAACACACCCTGTTGCTAATGTTAAGCGTTCTGCGCCGCCTGTGCGAAGGCGACCAAATGGTGCGCTGCGGCCGGCAGATAGAAGCCAAGCAGGGCTTTATTCTCCAGGGCATCCACGAGCTTTCCTCCTGCAAAGTAGGGCTTATCGGTTTTGGGGCCATTGCCAAAGAAACCGCCCGGCTTTTGCATGCGTTTGGGGCGCAGGTGTTTTATTTTTCGCGCACCAGGGCGCAAAGCCAAACCGAGCAGGCTTTTGGGGTGCAATACCTGCCGCTGGAACATCTGCTGAAAACCTGCAACATCATAAGCCTGCATTTGCCGGTAACCGCGCAAACCACCCACATGGCAAACGCTGCGTTTTTTGCCGCCATGCAAAAGGGGAGTATCCTCATCAACACCGCGCGCGGCGAAATTGTAGACCAGCAGGCGCTGTGTCAGGCTTTGGAAAGCGGCCATTTGGCGGGTGCGGGGCTGGACACGCTCTCCCCCGAGCCGGTAACGCAGGACAACCCTTTGTTAAACCTTTCGCCGCAGGCAAGTTTGCGCGTTACCTTTTCGCCGCATATCGGCGGCACTACCGACGACGCTTTCCGGCGCATGCACGCCATGGTATGGCAAAATATCCTGCGCTTGCAAAATGGGCAAACGCCCCAAAATGTGGTCAACCACCCCAGGTAAAAACGCTTTCGGGCAAAGGCTTGCCGCTGTGCGCCCCAGGAAAGGAAGATCGGCATGCCGGATGTTGTCCTCAATATATTGGGGGATATTGCAAATTTTTGCAAACTGGTATATTGAGAAAACCACCGCGCGAAAGAAAAAACGCCAGCCGATGGATGCAAACGCCTTTTTACCGCTTAACTGTACAGCCGCTTTTGGGCGCATTTGGAAAACCAAGCCAGCATCCAAAAAATAAAGAGCCGGCAGCTCCTTGCCGGCTCTTTTGTATTTGTTTTTTTCCGTTTTACTCTTTGCGGATAATTTCCAGCGAAAACCAAAAGGCAATGGCGGCGGCAATTACCATGGACACCACCGACCATACCCCGGTCATATCCAGCGAAAACCCGGGGTATAACCCTACCAGAGAGCCCACCACCAGGCCGGAAATGCCCGCATAGGTCTGCACTTCGCAGGTTCTAAACAGTTTATCCATAATTTTGGCGCACACAAATATGCCCACAATGCAGCCCAGCCCCACCGGGATTAAGGTGAGGATGTCCAGGGAGGCCACAGCGGAAATCACCGTTTGGTAGCAGCCCAGCAGCAACAGGATAAACGACCCGCTAATACCCGGCACCACCATCGCCGCAGCCGCCACAACGGAACACAAAAACAGCCGTACAAAGCCGCCGATTTCGCGCGCGTTGATAACTGCGGAGGAATCGGCCACATGCGCAAAGGAAAGCACAAGCATAACCGCAAGCCCCGCTAAAAACGCAATCACCGAAGAAACCCGCAGTTTTCCCCGCACCGATTTTTTATACAGCATCGGCAAGCTGCCCAAAATAAGCCCGATAAAAAAGTAGGTGGTAATCATCTCATAATTGGCAAGGGCAAATTCGATCAATTTGCTAAACAGCAAAATGCCCGCCACTGCGCCAATGCCGATGAACACCAAAAATTTCATGCTGTTTAAAAATTCACGCCGCAGCCGCGAAATGGACCCTACCAAACGGTCGTACACGCCCAGCAGCACGGCCATGGTGCCGCCGCTGACGCCCGGAATCACATTGGCCACGCCGATAATCACGCCATATAAAACCCATTTTAGTTGTTCCATAGCTCAGTCCTCTGTATATCCCTGTGGATTTTTTTGCTGCCAGTTCCATACGTCCTGGCACATTTCCAAAAGCCCGCGCTGGGCTTTCCAGCCAAGTTCCTGTTCGGCCTTTTGGGTATCGGCATAGCAGATGGCAATGTCGCCCGCACGGCGCGGCGCAATTTTATACGGCACCTTTTGCCCGCTGGCCTGTTCAAAGGTTTTCACCATTTCCAGCACGCTAAAACCGCGCCCGGTGCCCAGGTTCCAGATGTGCAGCCCGGGGTCTTTTTGGATTTTTTCCAGCGCCTTGATATGCCCCACCGCCAAATCCACCACATGAATATAGTCGCGCACGCCGGTGCCGTCGGGCGTAGGGTAATCGTTGCCAAAAACGCTCAGTTCGGGCAGCTGGCCCAACGCCACCTTGGCGATATACGGCACCAGGTTGTTGGGGATGCCGTTGGGGTTTTCGCCAATGAGCCCGCTTTTGTGCGCGCCAACCGGGTTAAAATAACGCAAAAGGGCGATGTTCCAGCTGTTATCGGCCTTAAAAATATCTTTTAACATGTTTTCAATCATCAATTTGGTGGCCCCGTAAGGGTTGGTGGTGGAAAGGGGGAAATCTTCCTTGATGGGCACGGTATGCGGGTCGCCGTATACGGTGGCCGACGAGCTGAACACGATGGTTTTTACATTGTGCTCCTGCATCACTTCGCACAGGCGCAGCGTGCCGATTAAGTTGTTGCTGTAATACAAAAGCGGTTTCTGGCAGGATTCCCCTACCGCTTTGAGCCCCGCAAAATGGATGATCGATTCAATTTTTTCCTGCGCAAAAATGCTTTGCAGCGCCGCTTTGTCGCAGATATCTTCTTTATAAAACGTAACGCTTTTGCCGGTAATTTCTTCAATGCGCTTAACCGCTTGGCGCTTGCTGTTGCACAAATTGTCTACAATCACCACATCCATCCCTGCGTTTAGCAATTCCACGCAGGTATGGCTGCCAATGTAGCCCGCGCCGCCTGTTACCAATACCGCCATGTCCTTCACATCCTTTGTTGTAGTTTGCCGGCCCTTGCTTATGCCGGCGCTTTTGGGGTTGAAAGAAAGGGGTTCTTTTTAAAACACACCCACTTTATGGATATTATATCCTATCCCAAAGCCCTTATCAATAAAAGGTTTGCGCTTTGCAAATTATTGGAAAAAACCACAAATACGGCCCAATCCCTGCCCTTTTGCATTCCAAACTGTATTTGCATGGGTTTGGGGGGCGTTTTTTTCAACTTGCAATGGCCGCCAAGTGCAAAATCCTGCGGAGTTTGTAAAAACAGCCAAATTTTGGGAATTTTTTTGGGCAAGTTCATCGTACGCGTTTTACAGAAAAAACACTGGTATGTTTTATTTAAAAGCCTTGACACGGCTTTCGGGATTGATTATTATTATATAATAACATTATACCAAAGAACGGTTTTTCGACCTATTTTTACAGAAAGGCGGTAAACGATGAATTTTTCCAATCAAATCATTGATAAGTCTACACCCATTCCCATGTACTTTCAATTGAAGCAGATTATTTTGGACCGTATTACCGCTGGTGAGCTGAAACCCGGGGATATGATTCCCACCGAGTTGGAATTTATCGAGCTGTTTGACGTCAGCCGCACAACGGTCCGCCAGGCCATTATCGAGCTGGTAAAGGAAGGTTATCTTTACCGCACCAAAGGCAAGGGCACCTTTGTGGCAAAACCCAAAATCAAGCAGGACTTTATGCAAAAGCTGGAAGGCTTTGCCGCCCAGATGCGCAGGCTGAACCTCACCCCGCGCACCGAAGTGCTCAGCATGGAAGTGATTCCGGCGCCTGAATGGGTTGCCATTGGGCTGAATATCTATGAGGGCGACCAGGTGATTAAAATGACCCGCCTGCGCTATGCCGATGAAGAGCCGGTGGTCATTGTCGATACCTATCTGACCGAAAACTGCAAATTCATCACCGAATCGGATTTGGAAAAATTCAGCCTGTACTCCCTGCTTTCGCGCACGCCTGAAACCCGTGTGGTGATGGTAGAGCGCCAGGTAGAGGCTGTGCTGCCCACCGAGGAGGATATTAAAATTTTGCGCATGCCCGCGGGCGAAGCGATCCAGCTGGTAACCACCACCGGTTACAACGAAGAAGGCACTCCGGTGGAGTATTCCATCTCCCATTACCGGGGCGATAAAAACCAGTTTATTGTAAAACTAAGGGTATAACTTTAAAATATGAAACAACAAGGGCCGTTTTAAACAAACGGCCCTTGTTGTTTTGCCATAAAAAGCCCCTGTGCAAACACAGGGGCTTTTGTGAATTTATAAGTTTTTTGCAGATTGATACGGGGCAAACACCTTTACAAAGCGCGCGATATCTTCGGCTGGGGACTGCGAGAACGCTTCTACGCTCATACAAAGGGTATCCAAACGCTCGCCGAACACATCCAAAAACGCACGGTATTCCTCCAACCGTTCGGCGGGGTATGTGCGCTGGGGCGGCATGCCAAAATGCAGGTGGTATACCTGGTCTTTTGCGCTGCGCAGGGTGGCAAGCGTTTCGTTTTGCATGCGGAAATGGTAATAATCCACCACCAGCTTGATGTTGTCCGACCCTGCCGCCTGCATGAGATGAAGCGCCTGGCCGATGGTTTGCATAATGTTGCATTCGGTGTGGTTAAGCGGTTCCAACAGCAGCAGCATGCCGTTTTGGCGGGCATATTGCTCCATCATCTGCACTGCCTGCAGCAATTGTTTTTGCGCCTGCTGGTGCGAAAACCCTTCTGGCACATTGCGCGCGCCGGGGCTTCCCAAGCCCACCATCTGCACGCCCAGGCGTTTCATGCGGGCAAACGCTGCGGACAAATACACATCCAACTGCTGTGGGTTTGCCTGCGGCCCGGTGATTTTTAAACCCGCCGGTAAAAAATTGTTGCAGCGGATGCAGCAAACCCCATTTTGCTGCAAAGTATTTTGCAAAAAGGCAAACCCTTGGTCGTCCAGCCGCATCAAATCGGCAACGGACAGCTCTATATAATCGTAACCGCACAAAGGCAGCAAGGGGATATACTGTGCCCCCAGGCTGTCGGGCGGGGTGCCGATCATGTTTGTACAGCAACCCAGTTTCATAAAGCTTCCTCCCTTTGGGTAGACATTCTTTGTTTATCATACCGTTTGCACAAATGCCTGTAAAGGGTTTGGGAAAGCATTTTTGTTCCTATTTGAAACGATGTTAAAAATTTATCATTCTTTATAAAAAAATTGCCAAAACCGCATCCAAAAACGTTGCAAAATACAACATCCCAAGCTTAGGTTTTGGTAATAAACTGGGTTTTGCATTTTTGGCAGGTCACACGGATTTTCCCCCTGCCGCGGGGTGCGCGCAGCTGCAGCTTGCATTGCGGGCAGCGGAAATATTTGTAGATTTTGCGCTGGGCAAAACGCGTTTTGCGTGTGATGAAAAAATTTTTCACCTTATACACCGCCGCCATTAGCTTGGCGTTTTCTCTTTGGCGCTTGTAAATGTTTTTGGAAAACATCCTCCAAATGCAAATAACCATCGGCACATAGGCCAGCAGCATAAGCCACCACCAACGGCCAATCTGTCCGATAAGCGAAAGCACCAGCCCCACTACCAGCAGCACAACGCCCAGCATATCCGCGCCATAGCGGCCATACATCATTCGCCTCAACCACTGCATATTCTTCATTCTCCTTTTTGCTTCATAAACAGTATCATATCGTATGGATTGTGATACTGTATAACCAGAGTTTGAATATTTTGTGAATATATGCCATTGCCATAGCGCCCGATATCTTTGCAGGCCTTTCTTTTGGCGCCTTGCCGCCTTGCGTTGGTTTCCATGCAAAACGTGTGAAAACAAACGCCCAAAATCCAATAAAAAAGGCGCCCCTTAGGGCGCCACCGCGGCCAGCCTTCCAAACTGCATCATCCAGCGTTTGCTTTTTTCCGATAACGCGCACAGGCTGCAAACGGCGTCCTGCTTGGCGCGCGCTTCGTCCAGGCCCACCTCGTGGGTGTAAAAACGCAAAAGCTGTACGTATTCTGCATACAGCGCACCGGCCACCTGCACGCCTTTGGGGGTTAAGCAAACATTGCTGTAATATTCCTTGGCTACCAGCTCTTCCTGCCCAAGCGCTTTGAGCATTTTGGCCACGCTGGCGCGCGAAACGTTTAACTCGCGTGCAATCTGCACCGAGCGCAAGGCGTGCTGCCCGCGGCTTAATTCGTAAATGGCCAACAAATAGCGCATTGCGCAATCGGATAACATAAGCAAACCCTTCTTTCTTCCAAAGGAGGACAGCCGCGTGTCTCTCACGCGGCTGTTGTTTGGAGAATACCGTTATGGATGTATATGAATTTAGAATTTCACAAATTTATGCTTTGGCAAGGCCTGCGCCCAATGCCTGGCAAGCCTGTACGGCTTCGTCGTCGGGGGATTCGTTGGCAATAAGGCCCTGGCCGTTTACTATCTGAATGCCGGCGTCTTTTGCACGCTGTTCCCAGTCGCGCATCCATTGGCCGTCGCCCCAGCCGTAAGAGCCGAATAATGCTACTTTTTTGCCGCCAATTTGGGGCTCCAGTTCTTCATAAAAGGGGGCGAATTCGCTTTCTTCCAGCACTTCGTCGCCCATAGCGGGGCAGCCCAGCGCCAGTTTTTCATATTCGGCGGCTTTACCGGCCGAGATGGCGCTTACTTCATACAAATCGGCTTTGGCCCCAGCGGACTCGATGCCTTTTACAATTTCTTCCGCCATGGTTTTGGTGTTTCCGGTCTGGCTCCAGTAAATTACTGCAATTGCGTTCATATTCTAGTACTCCTTTCGTATTACGAAGCTTTGAATAGCTGTGCGATGGATATTCCCGCGTGCACCCTTTTTAAAATGGCCTTACGGCAGCGGGTGTAACGGGCAAACATCTGCTTTTTGTCTTCTACATTGGCATACACTTTCCAGTAGCCGCTGTATTGGTAATTTTGCCCTTTGTGCCGTACAAAACCTTCAATGTCTTCTATGGGATACCCTAAAAATACGCCGATTTCATGCGGAAACTGCTCTTGTTGCTGTATGCGCTTTTGCAAAAACGCCAGCATTTGGGCAAGCCCTCTGTCGGCCGGGTACCCGTTTTGCGCCAAAAACCGCCGCACACGCGCATCTTCCAGATGCTGCGAAAGCAGTTTGGGGCGGTATACCAGCACCAGGTCGCGTTTTTGGCAAGAACAGAGCACCAAAAAATAAATGCCTTTGCCATTGAGCTGGCTGTTAAGCACTTTTAGCTGCGCGCCGATATCCGGGTAGGCTTCTTTGGTGCAGCATATCAAATTGGCTGGCTTTATGCCCGCCAACGTTTCGCCGCAGTGGCAGGCCAGGGTTTCTTCAAGGCATTTGGTCATAGGGCCCCTCCGTCTTCATTGTTGGTTTTCGTTAGTTTAAGCTAACTCATTGGGAAAAGAAAAATACAAAAAGGCAGGGCTTATAAATGGTTGGCCAAAGCGCCGTGCCAGCGGTGGTTCATCGCCGCTTTTGGCATACGGTTGTTTGCCTGCCGGCCAACAGATAAATCCTCTTTTTGCATTTGCGTTAGCATTTGCTAACCCAAGAGAATCGTACCATAACCCCTCTGGGTTGTCAATCCCCTTTTGCAAAAAATTTGCCGCCGGATTTTGGCGAGCATTTTGCGTACAGTTTTCTTAAATCCTGTAAACATGCGCATTTGCTTCTGCTTTTACGGCTGCCTCCGCCCGGAATATCCTGCAAAAGGTGCTTGCCGGTGCGCCGGGATTTTTGGGGGGCAAAAGCAAGGCTGTAAAAAA
>CAJFVS010000026.1 GCA_904420505.1 Candidatus Alloruminococcus vanvlietii
AATTACAAAAACGGAACCCAAACAGTGTCGTTGGCGGACGTTTCTGCGGCTTTCGGTTCGGATTTGAAGTCCTGTACTCCACCAGATACGCAATTTGTCGAACACCAAATGCGACTCTCATCACCACCGCAAGCGGTATTCTCCTCGGTGTTAAAATAAAGGACGAGCAATAATTGCTCGTCCTTTATTTTATTTGAAAAACTCCGAGGCTGCTATTCTTTCACCGTCGATACAAATAATTTTATCGCAATTCCAAATAAAACCATTTAAGCAGCCATTTATGTATACACGTAAAAAATGTGCGTCCGGAGAAAACTTAAAAACTCGATTTTTAGTTGTATATTTTTTAATTAAACTGCTGCTCATAATTTTGTGCTCCTTATTATTCATTTCCTATAATTATATTTTTCTATAATTAGTAATAATTGTATGCTGACAAAACACATAGATTTTTAGCGCAAATCTAGTACGTTACAGCTCAAAGCACTCGCAAGTTTTAAAGCAGTTTTAAGTGAGACATTTTCAATTTTTATTTTGTTATTTTCAATCTGCCATATCTTTTGATAATTGACACCGCTTACCTTTGCCAGGCCATGTAAAGTATACCCTTTAGCTAAACGTAAGTCTCTTAACCCCATTATAGTCCGCTCCTTTCATTCGTATAGTTTTGTAAAGCTGTTTGGCAAAATGGCCTTTACAGCCTGGGTGAGCTTCTGGTCGGCGATTTCGTCGCGCTGGTAGCCTTGCGCATACCGATGCAAGAACCAGAAAAGAGGAGAACAATATGGTATTCTTTTTCACCGGCACTGGCAACAGCCTTTCTATCGCCAAACAAATTGAAAAAAATCCCATTAGCATTCCGCAGGCCATTCACCAAACGCCCTTGGAATTTACAGACGATACCATTGGTATTGTTGCCCCGGTTTACGGGCATGAAGTACCGGCTATGGTAAAAGCGTTTTTGCAAAAAGGCAAATTCCACACCCCTTATTTTTATATGGTTTTAACCTATGGCAACCGCCACGGCGGCGCAGCGCAGCTAGCCAAACAGCTTTGCGAAGAATGCGGCATTGCGCCCAGCTATATCAACATTGTGTTGATGGTGGATAACTGGCTGCCGGAATTTGATATGGATGAACAAATGAAGCTGGATAAAAATGTAAGCGGCCAGATGCAAACCATCCAGGAGCTTGAGCCAGACGCAACGGTTGTAACAGACGGCCTGTCGATTTCCCGCAACAGTGTGGCAGACGCCCAAAGCGACGTTGCAGACTGGGTTGCAAGCTTAAATATCCTGCCGTAGATTTAGCCAATAACGCCGGCCTGCCTTGTTTTGGCAGCACAAAAAAGCCTGCCCGGACAAACGGCAGGCTTTTGTTTACAAAACATGCGCTTACAAAATCTGCAAAAAATATCTTGCGAATGCTTTTATGATATATGGCAAAGGTTACGGCGTTTCTTTGGCGCGGCGCAAAAAGGTTTGGTAAGAAATGCCCAGCTGTGCCGCCGCCTTGCGTGAAGAAATTTTCTTTTGCAGCCACAGCTGTTGAAAATGGGCAAATTCATCCGGCATAGATAGCCGGGTGCGCCCAAAATGCACCCCACGCGCTTTGGCGGCGGCAATGCCTTCGGCCTGGCGCTGGCGGATAAATTCCCGTTCGGTTTGCGCCACATAGCTTAAAAGCTGCAAAACAATGTCCGAAATCAAAACGCCGGTTAAATCGCGCCCTTGGCGGGTATCCAAAAGGGGCATGTCCAACACAACGATATCGGCTTTTTTCTCTTTGGTAATCAAACGCCATTGGGTTAAAATTTCTTCGTAATTGCGCCCCAAACGGTCGATGCTTTTGATCACCAGCGTATCGTTTGGCTTTAGTTTTTTGATAAGCTGTTTGTAAGCCGGGCGTTCAAAATCCTTGCCGGAAAGCTTATCCAAATAAATATGCGTTTGTGCAATGCCAAATTCCTGCATGGCAATGCGCTGGCGTTCTTCGTTTTGGTCTTTGCTGGAAACGCGGATATATCCATACTGTTGCATACAGGGCCTCCTAAAGCAATGTTACCCATACTATAGTACAACATTTTGGATACGAAAATGGAAAAAGTGCCCAATTGGGTGCTTTTTTGTAGAATTTTGTCGAATATTTTTATTTACGGCGCACTTTTTAAGGCCACAACCACCCGTTTGTATTGCCCACAGCCTTCGCACAGGTGCTGGATGCGCGAAAGGCGCACCTGCTTGGGGGAAACCTATATTTTCAAAACCCTGCGCAGGCAGGGGTAACAATATTGCGCCATACGTTTGCCCCTCCACTTAAAAATTTTTTGGTTTGACATTCAGTGAATGTCATGCTGCCCTGAATTATAACATATAATAACTCCAATGACAATTAGTAAATGTCAAAGGGGTGAGACGGTGTTTGTTAATAAGAATAAGGACGGCAGTTTTAATGTATGCGGCCGAAAAATTGCCGATTTACGCAAACGCTGCCACCCAAAGATGTCGCAGAGAGAATTGGCGAACCAATTACAGCTATTAGGAGTAAATTTTGATAAAAATGCGATTCAGCGCATAGAAAGCGGCAAAAGATTTGTAACGGATATTGAACTAAAAGCAATTGCGGAATTTTTTGACGTGACAGCCGATGAATTATTGCAGGATTAAATGCTAAGAAACCCGCCAAACTGGAGAAGAGGCCAGTCCGGCGGGTTTTGGTTTGCTTTGGCCGCGTAGGGCCAAAGCCTGCGGCGTGTTTGCCGCTATTTATTAGAAGAGAAAAGGGATTGTATTGGCTTTTATAAAAAGGTTACTGCGCCGTTTGCTGGCCGGCGGCTGCATTTTGTTCGGGTTGGGTGGTTTCATCGGGCATTTGGGGCGGGGTTGTGTTGCCTGTGTTGTCGGGCGGGGCGGCCATCTGGCCATCGCCGCCAGGGGCCATGCCACCGCCCATTTGCCCGCGGCCGCCGCCCATCTGGCCGCCAAAGCCGCCAAGGCCGGTGGTTTCCTCACCGCTGTCGGATACCGACATGCTGGCCGAGGAGATGGTGATATCACACAATTTGGTGCCGCCGGACAAGGTGCCCTGGCTTGCATAATTGTTTTCATCCAATTCAATTTGCCCGCCGGTATACAGCGAATAGGTTTGCCCCTGCTGCAAATCGGGCGAGGAAATGATGAGATGCGTATACTGCTTGCTGGGGGCAAAAGCGGCTACTACATTGCCCTGCGCATCCACAAGGGTTGCCAGCGTGCCCGCCTGCTGGGTAGAAGAATAGTATATCCCAACGCTTACCTGGGTGGAGGTGCTGCCAAAATTCTGCGCCATTTGCGAAGGGCCTGCGGCCAAAACCACGCCGCCGGTGATAACGCTTTCACCGTCAAAGTCCAGGGTGCTGTCGCCGGTGTTGGTGGTGCCGCTTATCAAAATCAACCCGCCGTCTACATACAGCCCGGCGTTGGAATCCAGACTGTCGCCGCCTGCATCCAAAACCAGGGTGCCGCCGGTGATGCGGATAAAGACATCCCCGTTTTGTGCAAAACTGTTCTGCCCGGGGCGGCCGTTTATGGAAGAACCATCCCCGCCGGCTGAGTTGATGCAGTCATCGGTGGAAACTGCTGAAATGTTTCCTCCGTTTATGGTAACCGATAAGCCTTCCAGGCCTTCGTAGGATTTTTGGATGTCGATGGCGCCGTCTTCCACCACCAAAGCCGCATCGGCATGTATGCCGTCATCCCCTGAAAGAAGGGTGTAGCTGCCCCCTTGCAGGGTAACGTTTCCGTTGGAATGGATGCTGTCATCGGAAGAATCAATCGTAAAGGTACCTGCGGTAACGGCAATGGCGGTTGTGGCCTTTAAGCCTTTGGCGCTGGGGGTATCATCGGCGTTTTCGGTGGTCTGGGGGTTTTGCCCCATATTCATCCTGCCCCAGTTGCCCCAGCCGGTGTTTTGTTCGCCGCTGGTTGTAGTGCTGGCGTTTTGGCTGCCCCCGCCGGTGGTGATGGCAAAGCTACCACCGGTAATTTGCAGGTTGGTTTCGGCCTGGATGCCATCGTTTTGGGCGGTAATGGTAAAGGTGCCGCCCTGGATGGATACCCAGCCTTTAGATGTGTCTTCGGCATTGCTTGCCTGAATGCCGTCGCCGTCGGCCGTGAGAGTGAAAGTGCCGTCCATAATGGCTACGCTGTCTTTGCCTTTGATGGCGTTGTTGGGCGCGGTTACGGTGATATTGCCCCCGGTGATGGTCAAATCATCCTTGCCCTGGATGCCGTTGTTGTAGCTGGCGTTTACCACCAAAGCGCCTGTGCCGTTGATGGTCAAATCGTCCTTGGCAAATATGGCGGCGGAAGGTTCGTCTTCGCCTTCGGCAAACTGGTAATTTTCGGTGTCGGTTACGGTGTTCTGGCTGTTTTCGGCCAGGGTTAAAAATACCTTATCGGCTTGCTGGATGTAAATAGGCGCGCTGCTTAAGCAGGTGATGGAGGCATTGTCAAGCACCAGCTGCACCTTGTCGGTTTTGGGCACGTTGATGAGAATCTGTCCATTGTCGAGTGTGCCGGATACAATATAAGTGCCTGCCGAAGAAATGGTGATCACCGACCCCTGCACGCTGCCCCCATTGCCCGAAACGCTGGCGGTGGTGTTTTGCAGGGTGATTTTGGTGGCGGTTGCCTCATCATAGCTTGCATCCTGGTCGCGGTCGGTGTAGCCGGGGTCCAGCAGGGGATAGGCGCCGGTGGCGGTTACCACGCCGCTTGCCGTAGTGGAAGAGGAGGTTTGCGTATTGCCGGAAGTTTGCACTCCGGCCGCGCTGTTGCAGGCGCAAAGTGCCGTTGCCAGCACGCATACGCCCAAAACAAGGCCTATAAAACGAGAAAATGGCTTCATACAAAAGACTCCTTACAGTTGCTCAACACCCACGGGGATGCGCCCAAGCGAAATGTTCAGGTTCCCGTTTCGGCAGCGAAGCTGGTCGATGAATTCCTTTTCGCTGGCGGTGGGTTTTAGGTGGATATGGTAACAAAGCTCAAACAGGCTGCCCATATTGGTGGTTTTTACCCGGATGAGTTCGCAGGATTTGGCATATTGCAAAAACAAATCGTCAAACACGCCTTCATAGTCCAGGTTTTCCGGTATGGTGATTTTTAGTTCCTTTTGCTGGGCTTTGGCGTCCCCAAAGTGCAGCAAAATTAGCAGGATATTGACAACAGCTACCACAGCAAACAGCAAAACCGCAATGCCAATATACCCCATACCGGTGGCAAGGCCCAATGCCATAGCCATAAAAATACAGGCGATTTCGCGCGCATTGCCCGGCACGGAACGGAAACGGATTAAACTAAATGCGCCGGCTACGGCTACACCGGTACCCAGGTTGCCGTTTACCAGCATGATGACAATCTGCACCATTACCGGCAAAAGGGCCAAAGTGGTAACAAAATATTTGCTGTAGTTGTTGCGGAACATATACAATAAAGCAGTGCACAGCCCCAGTACAACCGAAGCGGCAGTACACAGCAAAAAGCTTTGCAAATCAACCGTTGCGCTAGAAGCGGCAGACGCGTTTGCCAATATGCTTTCAAGCACAGAAAATTCCTCCTTCTTGTTGGGTTTGGGGCAACAGGATTTGCTCGTACACATTGCCGTATTTGGAATAGGATGTGGGATATGCCCCAATTTGCGAAAGCACCCGGCTTAGCCACAGCGGCATGGCCCCGGGGATTTTGATTTCGGTTAGGGTTTGCCCCTCGGGCAGAACCACTTGCCCATAATCCCCTTGGGTCAAATCCAGCGGGGAGGTGCGAAAGCGGATGTTCTGGTCAAAGGTGATGCGCAAGCCGTTGGTTTGGGGAGCATACATGGCAACGCGGTCGTATGCAATAAACACCGCCGGGTGCGGCGAATAAAACTGCATAAAATAATCAATTTCTTTTAGGATTTGGCTTTGCTGCGGCGGATGGATACCCCGTGTAAGGTACAGCTGGGCCTGCCAGTACGGCAGGCAGATGCGCCGTTTGTAAACAATGCCTTTGCATTTTTTCTTCAGCTCCACAAATACGGGGCTGTTTTTTTCAACCTTTCCGTAACTGCGCAGGCGCAGTTTTTCTTTGTATACGGGTTTTTGCAGAGAAGCGCGGATGAGGGAAAAATCCGGGGTGTCGTAATACACGTTGCAGATGGTATGGCGCCCATACTGGTCTACCAGCATTTTCCCCTGCAAGGCCTGGCGCAAAGCCAGGTACTGCTCGTTGTTGAGCATATATTTTTTTTCGAAGCGTTCAAACACGTCTTGATAATTTGCCATCCTTCATACGCCTCCTTTGTGTTTTGCTGGCTTTAGCATACAACGGTTTTCTGAAATCAAGCTGAAAAATGTGTTTCAGATTTTTTTCAGTTTTGCATCCTATACTGTTGGTAAATTCCAAATTGGGAAGTATAATGAAAAAAAGCCTGCAAAGGGGGAAGTGCCTGTGCGCATATTGATTGTAGAAGACGAAGTGCGCTTGGCCGACGCATTGGTACAGATTATGTTGGAACAAAAATACGCTGCCGATGCGGTATACAACGGCGAGGATGGCCTTGCCTATGCCATGAGCGGCCAATACGATGTGGTGGTGCTGGATGTGATGCTGCCCAAATTAAACGGGTTTGAGGTTGTGCGCGCCATGCGCAAAGAAAAAAACGCCACCCCAGTGCTGCTTTTAACCGCTAAGGAAGAAATCTCCGATAAGGTGCAGGGGCTTGACTGCGGCGCGGACGATTACATGACCAAGCCCTTTTCCCCCGAAGAACTGCTTGCGCGTATCCGCGCTTTATCGCGCCGGCAGGGGGATGTGGTGATGGAGGAGATGACCTTTAGCGACCTTACTTTAAATTTGTCCACCTGCGATTTAAAACGCGGGGCCAAATCGGTGCATCTGGGTTTTAAAGAATTTGAAGTGCTGAAAATTTTAATGGCAAACCCCAAGGTAGTGGTGCCCAAAGAGGAGCTTATCGCCAAGGTATGGGGGATGGATTCGGACGCGGAGGATAACAACGTAGAAGCGTATATTTCCTTTTTGCGCAAAAAGTTTTACTATTTAGGGTCCAAGGTGGGCATTCTTACGCTGCGCAAATTGGGTTACCGGCTGGAGGAAATGCAGGGATGATACAAAAACTGCGGCGAAAATTTGTGCTTATCAACATGCTGCTGGTAATGGCGGTGCTTTTAATTGTATTTATTGTGCTGTGCACCACCACCTACCAGCGTTCGGCCAACCAAAGTCATGAAACCTTGGTAAGGGCTTTGCAGGTGCCAGACGGCGGTTTTTTTCAAAAGCCGCAGATTGGCCAAAAGCATGAGAACGACCGTCCAATCGTTATGGAGCCGGTGTTTGTAGCCGTGCTGGACGAGCAGGGCAATATCCTTTCCAGCGAGCAGGAAAACGTAAGCGTCAGCGACGAAGTGCTCAACCAGGCGGTGCAAAAAGCTTTGCAGGCAACTTCCGACGAAGGCGTTTTGCGCAGTTTAAACCTGCGTTATCTGCGCCAGCAAAACGCCCAGGGGTATAAAATCGCTTTTTTGGACCGCAGCCAGGAAATGCGTTCCATGCAAAGCTTGGTGATTACCTCGGCGCTGGTGGGTTTGGGCGGCTTGGTGGCGTTTTTCTTTGTCAGCCTGTTTTTGTCTTACTGGGCGCTTCGCCCGGTAGAGCGCTCCTGGAGCCAGCAGCGCCAGTTTGTAGCGGATGCTTCCCACGAGCTGAAAACCCCTTTAACGGTGATTCTGGCCAACACCGGCATCGTGCTTTCCCATAAGGAGCAAAGCGTATCTTCGCAGGAAAAATGGCTGGTGGGCACGCGGGAAGAAGGGCTTAGGATGAAAAAGCTTATTGACGATTTGTTGTATTTGGCCAAGTCCGATGCCCAAAAACAGCCGCTTGTTAAAAGCCGTGTAAACCTAAGCGACGTGGTATGGAGCTGCCTGCTGCCGTTTGAATCGGTGGCATATGAAAACAAAGTGCAGATAAATGCCGACATCGCCCCGGAAAAATATACAATGGGCGATGAAAGCAAACTGCGCGAGCTGACGGTGATTTTGCTGGACAACGCCTGCAAATACGCGGGCGAAAACGGGGTTGTCACCGTGGAGCTGGCGGTTAAAAATGAAAAAATCCAGCTAAGCGTGCACAACACCGGCGAAACAATTTCCCCCAAGGATTTGCAGCATATATTCGAGCGGTTTTACCGCTGCGACCAGGCGCGTGTGCATGCAGCCGGCGGGTACGGGCTGGGGTTATCCATCGCACAAAGCATTGTGCAAAGCCACCAGGGGAAAATCTGGGCCAAAAGCGATGCCGCCAACGGCACCACGTTTACCGTGCAATTGCCTTGTGCCAAATAGCATGCAAATGGGCAAACATCCCCTTTTCACAGGGGATGTTTTTGTTTGTGCATTTTTACCCAGGGCAGAAGAAAAACCGGATTGGAAAGCATGCGCTTGTGCTGCGCCAAAGCATGCTGCGGCAAGCCTTGTGCCGCGCGTTTTAAGGGGCCTTAGGCTGTACCGTCGCCGGAAAAGGCGGCAAGCATCCGGCAATGGGCCGGGCTTGATGGCACATGTTCACTTACACTGCGCTAAAACAGGCGCGCCGCAATGGGTTTACTGGGCGGGTTTTCGGCGTTTTTGGATGCAAAGCGCCGGGCAAACGGAAAATCTGCCAGGCCGCTGGGACGCTGTTTTAGGGCGTATTTGCACCCCTGCTTGCGCCCAAATGTTGGGGTATGCACTTTGTGTGCCGGCGCCATGCGGGGAAGTGTATGAAAACATTTCCAATAAAGTTGGATATTCTGCGTATATATTTCAAGAAGCGGTTATGATACAATAAAACAAAGGGGGAAAGGCAGATGAAGTTTTGCAAAAAATGGGCAAAAGTTATAGCGGCGCTGCTGTGTTTTTGCACGCTTCTTGGCTGCGATATGTTCCATCAACCGGATTTTTCCACCCCGGAAAGCCAATCGTCTTTGCCCCAAAGCCAAGCCCCGGGCCCCATTGTGGATAGTTGGATTCCCTACAACCGGGAGACTACCCAGGTGCCAACCCCGCCCATCCTGCCGCGAAACATCGGCGTTTGGGCCAGCGAAGAACAGGCAGGGGTTGCGGCAAACGATTATATTTACCTTGCCGGCGTCAATGCCGCGCAGTTTTATTATTTGGAGTATCCACAGGTCAAGAGCTTTGATTTTCAAACCCAAACGGTGGATATTTGGGCAAATTCCACTATCAACACCGGATATGCCAGCGGTGATTGGGCGCAGCTGCCATTTGGCGTTGCCACGGTGGAGATGTACCTGGATGAAAACGGGGCGCAAAAAGCGGGGGTTGTGTATATAAACGCCGAAGAAAGAAAAATAGAATACACCCCTTTTGACTGGGACGAAAACCAGGCAGAAGCAGCAATGGCGGTGTTTTACGCCACCGTAAACGAGCGGAAAATTGTGTACAGCTACCGGGTGTATGACAAAACGCTGCAAAAAAACGCCGACTGCCTGGAGATGTTCGACATTGTGACCAAGCAGCGAACCTTGCTTTGCCAAGAGGAAGTACAGCCGGCCCATGAGGGCACCGGTTTGTATGAGCAGCGTTGGCTGGTGGCATGCAATGGTGAACAAATTGGCTGGGTAAGAGACATTTATGAAACAACTTATGACGAAGAACTTACCCATATCAAAACGTCTCAGAAAGAACGTTATCTGGATATTTACGATTTAGAAGGCAACTTTTTGCAAAGCGTAGCGTTAAACGGCGGCGTGCGCAACCTGTATTGGGTGGACGATTGGCTGTTTTTGGTAAGCAGCACCGGTATACGCGCATGGAACCTGCAGGGCGATACCCTAAAGGAGCTGGATATGGGCCGTGTTGCGCGCGGTTATGCCTATGAAATAGAGGGCCAAACTTACAGCGGGGGATTAAAGCCCGCCAATTTAAACGGCAAATTCACCGATGAAGCATTCCCATATTTGTATTTTTACAGCCCATGGGTTTTGTATATTTGGGATATGAACGAACAACAGATGTACCATCTGGCGCTGTGCGATTTGTCCCCTTTGCCGGATGCGCAAAGCATACAAACCATCTATGCCGACGACATCGGCAATTTATTGGTGGCATATAAAGGCTGCATGCAGGATGAAAACGCCCAGGGATGTTACCGTTATATCCAAGCGCAGGATATTTTGCGCCACATGGATGCCTGCGTATTTTGATTTTTCTATTTTGCCATAAAACGGCCTGCCGCCAAGAAATTTGCGCGCGGGCCGTTTGATTTGTGCTATAATGGTTTTATTCCATAAACAAAACGCAGCAGGCAAAATAAAAAATCCGGCGGTTGAAAAACGCCAATATCCGGCACCGGCAGCAAAATGGCTTGCCTTTTAGGCGTTTCATTTTGTGTAAGCTTTAAAAACGGGCTCTTTTGCCTGCCTTGCATAAAAAGGAGAGAGATACGATGAAAATTGCCATTGTGTATTTTAGCAAAACCGGCAACACCCAGAAAATGGCCGAGGTGATAAAGGCGGGTGCGGAAAAAGTAGAGGGCTGTGAAGTACGCCTGTTTGACCTAGAACATGTAGACGCCGATTACATCAAAGAGTGCAGCGCAGTGATATTTGGCACCCCTACCTATTTGGCCAACACCTGCTGGCAGATGAAAAAATTCCTGGATGAGTGCACCCTGCCTTTAGGGGGGAAAATCGGGGCGGTGTTTGCCACCGCCAATTACCTGCAAGGCGGGGCGGATACTGCGATTTTAACCATCATCAACCACCTTATGGTAAAAGGCATGCTGGTGTATTCGGGCGGGGCGGCACTGGGCAAACCCTATATCCATCTGGGGGCGGTGGCCCTGCGCGACCATTTGGAGGAAAGCTGCGAATTGTTTGAGCTGTTTGGCGCCCGCATTGCCCAAAAAGCCAAGGAGCTGTTTGCAAACAACTGACAGGAGGATTATAAACTGTGGTTTTAATACGGCAGGAAGAGGAAAACGATTACCCGATTGTGGAAGATATCATCCGCAAATCGTTTTACAATGTGTATATGCCGGGCTGTACCGAGCATTATTTGGCGCATGTGATGCGCCGCCATGCCGATTTTATCCCCCAGCTGGATTTGGTGCTGGAACTGGATGGGCAGATTATCGGCAGCATTATGTATACCAAGGCGCGGCTGGCCGGCCAAGCAGGGGAGGAAAAGGAAATTTTAACCTTTGGCCCTGTGTGCATTTTGCCCGCTTACCAACGAAAAGGCTATGGCAAGCAGCTTATGGAATATTCTTTTGCCAAAGCCAAAGAGATGGGGTGGGATACCATTGTGATTTTTGGCGACCCGAACAACTATGTAAGCCGCGGCTTTCAAAGCTGCAAAAAGCACAATGTCTGCCTGCCCGACGGCACTTTCCCTGCGGCGATGCTGGTAAAAGAGCTTACCCCAAACGCTTTGGGCAAGCGCAAATGGGCTTACTACCAAAGCGAAGCAATGGAAATTGACGGGCAGGAAGCGGAGCGCTTTGACGAAGCTTTGGAGAAGCTGGAGAAAAAACACCTGCCCAGCCAGGAGACATTTTATATCCTAAGCCATGCCGTGATTCTTTAGTTGCAAAAAAATTTGACATTTTTGGACAAGAAGTATATGCTTAGGGTGTAAAAACACAAAAGGGGTGCTGGGTATAACCCGGCTGAGACGGCTGCTGTTAGCGGCCGACCCATAACCTGATCCGGATAATGCCGGCGTAGGAAAATAGCTTTGTTTCTTTCTGCGCAGGAATATCGCCTGTGCAGTTTTTATTTGGAAAGGAGAAAAAACATGAACAAACCCGAAGCAAGCATTGCCATCCAAGTATTGCCCAAAGTGCAGGGCGACGAAGTTTTGCGCGTAGTCGACGCGGTTATCGCGTATATCAAATCCACAGGGCTTAACACCTATGTAGGCCCCTTTGAAACCACCGTAGAGGGCGATTTTGACACGTTGATGCAAATCATCAAGGAATGCCAGCTCATCTGCATCCGTGAAGGCGCGCCCGGGGTTTCTTCTTACATCAAAATTTCGTACAATCCAACCGCGGGGGTGTACACGATTGCGCAAAAAGTTGAAAAGCATCACCAATAAACTGTATCCCATGGCGTTTATCGCCATTATTTTGGTAATATGGTTTGTAATTTGCCAGCTGAAAATTGTGCCCGGCTTTATGCTGCCCTCCCCGCAAAGCGTGGTGAAGGCGCTTGTAAACGACTTTGGCCTGCTAATGGGCCATGCGGCAACCACCTTGCAGGAAGCGTTTATCGGCCTTATTTTAAGCATTGTGTTTGCCCTGGCGCTGGCGGTGATTATGGACGAATGCGACGTGCTGTACAAAATGGTTTACCCGGTGATGGTGTTAACCCAAACCGTGCCCACGGTTGCCATAGCGCCGCTGCTGGTTTTGTGGATGGGCTTTGGCATTCTGCCCAAAATTACGCTTATTTTCATCACCTGCTTTTTCCCCATTGCGGTAAGCACCTTAGGGGGCTTGCGCTCGGTGGATGCGGATATGATTCGGCTGTTTCGCTCTATGGGGGCCAACAAGCGCCAGATTTTGTGGCGGGTAAAGCTGCCTTATGCGCTCGAAGGGTTTTTCTCCGGGCTGAAGGTGGCGGCTACCTACTCGATTGTAGGGGCGGTTATCTCCGAATGGCTGGGGGGCGTAAGCGGCCTGGGCGTGTATATGACCAGAGTGCGCAAGTCCTATGCGTTTGACAAAATGTTTGCGGTTATCCTTATCACCAGCGCGGTAAGCTTATTGGTGATGAAGCTGGTAACTTTATTGCAGAAAAAAATGATGCCTTGGAAACAGGCGACAGGAGAGAAAACAAAATGAACAATACAAAACGGCTGTTAGTGCTTTTGCTGGCCCTTGCCCTGGTGTTTGTATGCACCGCCTGCCAAAGTGGCGGGCAAAGCACACAAGGGGAAAACGGCCAAAACCTGACCCATGTGCGCTTTGTGCTGGAATGGACCCCCAACACCAACCACACCGGCGTGTACGTGGCCCAGGCGCTGGGCTATTATGAAGAACAGGGCCTGGAGGTGGAAATCCTCACCCCGCCCGACGGCGGCGCGGCGGCTTTGGTAGCCGCGGGCAGCGCGGAATTCGGCGTGGCGGTGCAGGAGAACATCGGCACCTTTTTGGCAGCCGACGAGCCGATGCCCATCACCGCGATTGCCTCTATCATCGACCACAACACGTCGGGGCTTATCTCGCTAAAAGAAAAAGGGATTGACGATTTTAGCAAGCTGGAAGGCAAAAACTACGCCACCTGGAACGGCGCAACCGAATTGGCCATTATCAAACAGGTGATGGCCGACGCCGGAAGCGATTTTGACAAGCTGGTGTGCGTGCCCGCCCCTTCGGAAGATGCGGTGAGCATGATTCAGATGAGCGATATCGACGTGGCGTGGGTGTACGAAGCCTGGGACGTGCAGGCCGCCGAGCTTGCCGGGGTGGATTACAATTTCATCCGTTTTTCGGATATTTCCCCCGTGCTCGATTACTACACCCCGGTGATTATCGGCAACAACCAGGTGCTGGAAGAAAACCCCGAACTGGCCAAAGCGTTTATGGCGGCTACGGCCAAAGGGTATGAGTACTGCATCCAAAACCCAAAAGAGGCGGCGGACATTTTGGTGCAGGCGGTGCCGGAACTGACCCCCGAGCTGGTGGAAAAAAGCATGGAATTTTTGGCAAACGAATACAAAGCCGAAAAAGAACATTGGGGCACCATTGATGAAGCGCGCTGGACCGCCTTTTTTGACTGGATGTATGAGCAGGGGCTTATTGACAAACAGCTGGGCAGCCAGGGCTTTACCAACGAATTTTTGCCCCAGTAGCGAAAGGAACTATATGGAATACCTAAGTGTTTTGCAGGTAAGCAAGCAGTACCAGGGCAAGCCGGTTATTCAAAACATCTGCCTGGATGTGCAAAAAGGCGAGCGGGTTTGCATTTTGGGCGCCAGCGGCATTGGCAAAACCACGCTGTTTAATATCGTCTCCGGTTTGGAAAAGCCCGATGAAGGCAGCGTGTGGCTAAACGGCAAAGACATCACCGGGCAAAGCGGGCAGATGAGCTACATGCAGCAAAAAGACCTGCTTTTGCCTTTCCAGACGATATTGGACAACGTTTGCGTGCCGCTGCGTTTAAAAGGTGTGGACAAAAAAGCCGCCAGGGAACAAGCGGCCCCTTATTTTGCCGAGTTTGGGCTGCAAGGGTATGAGAAAAAATACCCCTCGCAGCTTTCGGGCGGCATGCGCCAGCGCGCGGCACTTTTGCGCTCGTATTTGTTTTCGGGCGATGTGATGCTGCTTGACGAGCCGTTTTCTGCGCTGGACGCCCTTACCAAAACCGCCATGCACGATTGGTTCATGCAGTTTGCTGCTACCCACAACACCACCACCTTGCTCATCACCCACGATGTGGACGAGGCGATTGTTTTATCCAACCGCATTTACATTATGGCCGGGCGCCCCGGGCGCATCACCCGGGAATTTGGGGTGGATGCCCATGCGATACCACCCCAGAATTTTACCACAAGCGATGCGTTTATCCGCTTAAAGCGGCAGATTTTAGAAGTTATCGGCCAGTAAATACGCAAAACAGAAAAACCAAAACCATCCAAAGCAAGCCTTTTGGATGGTTTTTTTATTGCGTTTGTTTGGGCATGCCAAAGGCGGATGGCACATATACAAGTAAAGGGCACTTATCTGCGAAAGGAGGTAGAAAGCCTATGGGAAAAATCAAAACCTTTGTGATAAACGCCGCCATTTTAACCTCCACTTCGCTGCTTATGCGCAGTGTGGGCATGCTGTTTGGGGTGTACCTTTCCAATAAAATCGGCGCGCTGGGGATGGGTTTGTACGGGTTGATTATGTCGGTATACACCTTTGCGGTTACGCTTTCGCTGTCGGGCATCAATCTGGCGTCTACCCGCATGGTGGCCGAAGAACTGGCCTGCGAAAGCGGGCTGGGGGCCAAACGCGCCATGCGCCGGTGTTTGCTTTACAGCTGCTTTTTCGGCCTGCTGGCAGCCGGATTACTGGGGCTTAACGCCGAGTGGATTGCCCAAAACCTGCTCAACGACGAGCGCGCCATTGCCTCTTTGCGGCTTTTGTGCATTACGCTGCCGCTGTTGTCCATGAGCGCCGCCATAAGCGGCTATTTTAACGCGGTGCGCCGGGTTATCAAAAGCGCGTCTGCACAAATATTCGAACAGTTTATCAAAATCGGCGTTACCATTGCCCTTTTGCAGTTTTTGATGCCCAAGGGCTTGGAATATGCCTGCATTGCCATTGTGCTGGGCGGGGCGGTCTCCGAGGCGCTTTCGTTTGCGTATCTGTTTATTCTTTACTGCATCGATAAACGCCGTTTTACCAAAGTGGGGGCTTCCCGCGGGCATTTCACCCGCCGCATGCTGGTAATTGCGCTGCCCATTGCTTTGTCTACCTACCTGCGCTCGGCATTGTCCAGCGTAAACCAGCTATTGATCCCCAAGGGCCTTATGGCATACGGCGCCACCAACGAACAGGCGCTGGCCCAATACGGGCTTGTATGCGGCATGGTGCTGCCGGTGGTGAATTTCCCAGCCGCATTTTTGATATCCTTTTCCAGCCTTTTGGTGCCCGAACTTGCTCAATATTACACCAAAAACGACCGCGCGCATATCCATACCATCATCCACAGGGTGCTGCAATGCACGCTGTTGTTTTCGGTTGGGGTGGCCGGGGTGCTGTTTGGCTTTGCAAACGAACTGGGCCAGGGCCTTTACCAAAGCGCAGAAGCGGCGGTGTTTATCCGCATGCTGGCGCCGTTGGTGATGGTGATGTATCTGGACATCGCAGTGGACAACATGCTCAAAGGCTTAAACGAACAGCTTCGTTCCATGCAGTACAACATCATCGACTCGGCCGTTTGTTTGGTGCTCATTTACACCCTGTTGCCGCGCTTTGGCATTTTTGGCTACATTGTGGTCATCTTTATAAGCGAAATCCTCAACGCTTTTTTAAGCTTAAACCGGCTTATCAAGGTAAGCGATTGCCAGCTGGATTTGTGGATGTGGGTGCTAAAGCCCATTATCGCCATTGCGTTTGCGGTGTTGTTGTCCCGTGCGGGTATGCTGCTGTTGGGGCGGGCGGTGCCTAACGCCGTTTTACAGATGGTTTTGGCCATTGCGTTAACCGGAATTTTGTATTATGCGCTGCTTAGGCTATTTGGCTGCATCACCAAGGGCAATGTCAAAACCTTTCAAAAAGCCATGCGCTAAAGGCAAAACAAAAAGGCCCTCTAATCAAGAGGGCCTTTGGCGCTTTGGAAAATTTTATTTGCCTTGCGCGGCTTTTGCTTGCTCTTCCTTGGTGTTGGAGTTGGTCAGCACGGCTTTGCCTTCGTCCAGCAAGGTCATGCGGTACAGTTCGTACCATTCTTCGCGCGAAAGCTCTACATCGCAGGCTTTGCAGCTGTCCGCCATGCGGTTTTTGTTGGTGGTGCCAATCAACGGCATAATTTTTGCCGGATGGCGCATAATCCAAGCCAAACCAATCTGTGTGGGCGAGCTGTTTTTCTCCTGTGCCATGCGGTCTACTACGCGGTTGAGGTTGGGGTAAAGCTGTCTGCCTTCCTCGCTCATAAATACGCCGCCGTAGAAGCCGTACTGCAGCGAAGACCATGCTTGGATGGTGATGTCTTTTAAGCGGCAGTAATCCAGCACGTCGCCGGTGGTTTCCGGCATAAAGGGGTCTTGCAGGTTCATGGTAACCTGGTCGTCAATCAAATCGGTGTGGGCGATGGAAAGCTGCACCTGGTTGACGATAACGCGTTGGTTGATGTATTTTTGCAGCAGTTCAATCTGGATGGGTTTGAAGTTGGAAACGCCAAAGTAACGGACTTTGCCCGAACGGTGCAGGTAATCAAACGCTTCTGCAACATCGTCGGCTTCCATCAAGGTATCCGGGCGGTGCAGCAGGTAAGAATCCAGGTAATCGGTTTTTAAGCGTTTCAGGCTGCCGTCAACCGAAGCGATGATGTGCTCTTTGGTGGTGTCGTTGTACAAAGTCTGCTGTGTGTCACGAATCAAAGTGCATTTGTCTTGGATGATGATTTTATCACGGATAGAGGAGCGCAAATCCAAAATTTCGCCGAATACTTCTTCCGACTTGCCGCCGCCGTAAACATCCGCATGGTCAAAGAAGTTGATGCCGTTGTCCAAAGCGGTGTGCACCAAAGCATCTGCATCGCTTTTGGGAACTTTGACAATTCGCATGCAGCCCATAATCAATTGGGAAGCAACCAATTCGCCGTTGCCGATTTTGATTTGTTTCATAATTACAACCTCTCTTTATGCTTTATTGCAGAATGGAATGTCTGCTAAAAAACCAACTGTACACTGTAAGTATACCAGAAATTGTAAACAAGTACAAGCGGGGTGGGGTGTTTATTATTTAAACAAGTTTGCGTAACACTTGCCATTTATGTTTAATATTTTTATGCTAAATACATAAAATTTTGCATCAAAATTCCCAAACGGCCAGATGGGGAAAAACAGCCGCCTTTTGCCAAAGCACAGCCGCATGTTCGGGCAAAAATTGGGTTGCCGCCGGAATTTGAAGTTGAAAGTGCCGGGCGTTTATGCGATAATAAACTATATACGTAAAATGGGTGCGTTTTGTGTGCCTATGTTCAGAAAAATGTAAAGAAAAAGAAAGATTCTTCTGCTACCATTGGGAATAGAAATGAACGGATGCAGTATGAGAGGATGAATGCTATGAAAATCACCATCAACATGAAGTCCGGCGCCGATAAAGTACAAGGGCAGGGCGTATTGTCCGCCTATCTGGAGCAGGTAAATTTGGTGAAAACCGATTTAGCAGAGTATTTTGATGTTACCGTAAATGCGCACAAACGCGCGGATATCACCCATTACCACACCATCAACCCCACTTTTTTCTTAAGCATCCCCTCTGCCAAACGCCACGGGGTGGCGGTGGGGTATGTGCATTTTTTGCCCGAAACGGTGGACAACAGCCTGAATCTGCCAAAATTCGCACGCAAAGTGTTTTATAAATATATGCTAAGGTTTTACAAAAGCATGGACCATCTGGTGGTGGTGAACCCGTATTTTATTGAACGCCTGGCCGATTATGGGGTGGAAAAAGAGCGCGTCACCGCGATTCCCAATTTTGTTTCCGCCCAAAAGTTTTACCCGGTGGACGAACAAACCCGCATGCAATACCGGGAAGAATACAACATCCCCAAAGACAAATTTGTGGTGTTGTGCGCCGGGCAGATGCAGACGCGCAAGGGCATTTTTGACTTTGTGGAAATTGCCAGAGAACTGACCGACCTGCATTTTGTATGGGCGGGCGGGTTTTCGTTTGGCGCCATGACCGACGGGTATAAGGAGATTAAAAAAATTTTGGATGACCCGCCAAAAAACATCACCTTTACCGGCATTGTGCCGCGGGATGATATGAACAAGATGTACAATTTGTGCGATGTGATGTTTTTGCCCGCATACGAGGAGCTGTTCCCCATGACGGTGCTCGAATCCATGAACTGCGCAAAGCCGCTGCTATTGCGGGATATTGAACTGTACAAAAATATTTTGTTCGATTTTTACTGCCGCGGCACCAACAATGCAGAATTTAAAGAAATTTTGTTAAAACTAAAGAATGACAAGGATTTTTACAAACAGGCCAGCGAAAACTCTTGGCGCGGGCATGAGTATTATTCGCGCGAGCATGTTGCGCAGATGTGGAAAGAGTTTTATCAACGCGTTGTAGCAGAAAGGACACAGAAAAAAGCCAAAAAATAATGGCTTGCGCCAACCTGCGGGTTGGAGGGTATGAGAATGAAGAGTAACAAATTCAATATTTTTCTTTGTGTGGCATCGTTTGTCATATTGATTGTTTATGTGGTGCAGACCACCGGCATAGACGGCATTGTAAGCGCCTGCAGCAATTTGATTTTGGGCTGGATGTTCGCCGCTTTAATGTGCATGGTGGTATATTGGCTGCTGGAAGCGCTGGTGCTGCATTTGGTAACGGTGCGCGTGCATCCGGGCCAAAAATTTCACCAAACATTGCGGGTATCCATGATAGGGCAGCTGTTCAACTGCATTACCCCCTTTGCCTCCGGCGGCCAACCCATACAAGCCTATTACATGGTAAAAGACGGCATCCCTTTGGGCAGCGCCGCGATGGCTTTGCTTATTAAATTTATCATTTACCAGCTGGTGCTTACCATTTATTCGTTGATTGTTTTGATTTTTAAATTCGGCCAGCTGAACGCGCAGATACCGGGGTTTTCCCTATTGGCGATTGTGGGGTTTGCAGTAAACTCGTTTGTGATTTTCCTGCTTATTTCGGTTGCCATTTTTAAAGGCAAGGTAAAAGGCGTTGTGGCATTTTTTGTGCGGCTGCTTGCCAAAATCAAAGTGGTGAAAAACCCCGAAAAAACCATGGAAAAAGCAGAAAACGAGCTGAAAAATTTCTACGAAAATTTCCAGTTTATCAAAAACAACACCTGGCTGGTGGTAAAAAGCTGTGTGCTTTCGGCCATACAGCTTACGTTTTATTTTGCCATTGCCTTTATGCTGTATAAGGCGTTTGGCCTGCCCGGCAACGATGTTTTCACCATGATTTCGGCCCAGGCGTTTATTCTGCTGGTTTCGTCGTTTATCCCGCTGCCTGGGGCCATGGGCGCGGCAGAGGGCAGCTTTTACCTGTTTTTCCAGATGTTTTTTCCAGGGTCGCTTATCAACATCGCCATGGTGTTTTGGCGCCTGCTTACGTTTTATTTACCCATTGTGGTGGGTTCGCTGTTTACTTTCCAGAAAAAACGCCGTACAGCGGAGGTATCGGATTGATTTTACAGTTGCAAAAGCAGGATGCAGAAACCGTAAACGCACTGGGGCAGATATGGCTTGCGGCTAACCTGCAGGCGCATGCGTTTGTGCCGGCGCAGTATTGGCTTGGGCATTATGAGGATGTAACCACTAACGGACTGCCTGCCGCCCGGGTGTTTTATGCCTGCCAAAACGGGCAGATACAGGGGTTTATTGGCATTGTAGAGGAAAATTATATTGCCGGGCTGTTTGTAAAGCCCGCATGCCAGCGTCAGGGCGTTGGCAAAGAATTGCTGCAATACTGCCAGAGCAGGTATGAGGATTTATCCCTTCATGTGTATACGCAAAACACCGGCGCTGTGCGCTTTTATAAGCAAAACGGGTTTGTGCTTTTGCAGCAGCAGCCGGACCCTGACACCGGCTGCATGCAGGCGCTTATGCGCTGGCAAAAAGGCGGGGAATGAATCCGCCAAGCGTACAAAAGGCGTTTTAGGCGGTGCGCGGCCGCCTTTCAAGGGAAAACGGCCTGCTTTTTACAAAAAGCCGCTGCCGTAAAGGGCTGCGTGCTGGGGCCTTTAGGGCCGCATTTGGGCAAAACTTTATGGAAAATGCAGCCTTTGGCTATGCATTACAAAGAAACCCCGCAGTTTGTGCTGCGGGGCTTTTATGCGGTTTGGCTTTGGGCGTATTGGTATATTTGCCAGATAAGGTCGGCTGCACCGGCGCGGTCAAGGGTTTTTAACGGGTAGATGCACTGTTCAAACGGGGTTAAAATGCCATAAGCGTCCAAATCCATATAGGCCTGCAGCGCCTCGTCAGGAATTTCGCTTGTATCCAAAAAATCCAGGTTGTGCACCTTCACCGGCGAAATATCCATGGCTTTTCTGGCCAGTACAACCGCCTGCGCACGGGTTAGGGTGGCGTCGGGCGCAAAGGTGCTTTCGGTTATAATGCCCGCGTCTATGCCGGCCTGTACCGAGGGTTTGAGCCATAAGGGGATATCGGTATCGTTGGAAAGCCCGGTATTCAAGCAGGTGCTGGGAACTTGAATTTGCAGGCTGGAAAGCAGCAACAGCAAATATTCGGCGTTGGTAACCGGGCGCTGGGGCGAAAAATAGGTCTGCCCGCCAATGTCCTGCCCGCCCATAATGCCGGCTTCGTTCAGCTTAAAAGCGGCATAGGCGCTGGGATGGGTTTTCATATCCGCATAGGCGATGGCGCCGGAGGGGGTGTCTATTTGCAGGGCGATGGAGCATTCCTGCGAGCGCTGGCCGTTTGTATCCTGTGCGCAGTACGTAAAGGCGTCTTCACCGCTTGTGTTGGGGTAAGGGATGTATACAAAGGAATTCCCCGTAATTTTCAGCGTGCCTTTTTGCGGTGGGGTAAGCACCACGATGGACAGCTCCTGCCCGCTGGGGGAAGAAACCGGAAAATCCCCATAGATGGGGATGGATGCATATGTGATAAAGTGTTCGCTGTGGGCCAAAGGGGAGGGCGAGGACTCCTCCACAATGGAAAGCGAAACCGTAGCCACCACCTGGCCGGATGACTGCGGGATAAAACAAAACCGCGGGTGAACGGCATCGGGCGTGGGCACAAAGCTAAGCTGTTCAATGTCTTGGCGCGTAAGGTTTTGGTAAGGGCTTGCCAATGTGTTGCCCACATATAAGGCCCCTTCGCTTTGGTCGGGCAGCTGGGTAAGGGTAATGCCCACCAGCGCGCCTTCTTCCAGTTGCAGCCGCTCTTCCAGCATTTGGCAGGATAAAGACAATTCTTCATTTTTTACCATCGGGATTTGCAAGGAGACCTCCTGGCTTTTTAACTGCGGCGTTTGGGGGTTGCAGATAAGGTTTGCCATGTAAAGGGCCAGGCACAAACCTAAGGCACACAAACAAATCGTCCATTTTTTCATAAAAGCGTCCTCCTTTTTTGGGCAAAACGCGCCAATGTATGGCTTTAGGCGAAATTGTGGTAAGAAAACCTTGCAATTTGGGTGCGAAAATGGCAATATAATATACGGAAATGAAGTGAATTTCGCTTAAAAAATCTTACGAAAAAAAGCAAGGGTTTATGCAAAAACCTGGGAAAGTTGGGGAAAAGGATTATGGCACATCAATTTGTTGCGGTACTGGATTTTGGCGGGCAGTACAACCAGCTTATCGCGCGCAGGGTGCGCGAATGCGGCGTGTACTGCGAAGTGTTCCGCTACACCATGCCCTTAGAAGAGCTGAAAGCCAAAGCGCCGGTTGGCATTATTTTTACCGGCGGGCCAAACAGCGTATACGAAGAAAACGCCCCGCGCATCTCCCGCGAGGTGTTTGCATTAGGGGTGCCGGTGCTGGGCATTTGCTATGGCAACCAGTTGATGGCCTATACCTTAGGCGGTAAAGTAGCCCCTGCCCCCGCGCGTGAATACGGCAAAACCCAAACCTATTACAATACCGCCAGCCTGCTGTTTAAAGGGCTGGAGGAAAAAGCTGTCTCTTGGATGAGCCATACCGATTATGTGGAAACACTGCCCGAAGGCTTTGTATCGGTTGCCCATACCGATAACTGCCCCTGTGCGGCAATGGAAAACCCTGCTAAAAAGCTGTATGGCATGCAGTTTCACCCCGAGGTAATGCACACCGAAAACGGTTTAAAGATGCTGCACAATTTTTTGTATGAAGTGTGCGGCTGCAAGGGCGACTGGACAATGGGCGACTACGCCAAAACCGCTGTGGAAAGCATCCGCCAAAAGGTGGGCAGCGGCCGGGTTTTGCTGGCGCTTTCGGGCGGGGTGGACAGCTCGGTTGCAGCGGCTTTGTTAAGCAAGGCAATTGGCAGCCAGCTCACCTGCATTTTTGTAGACCATGGCCTTATGCGCAAAGACGAAGGCGACGAGGTAGAACGCGCTTTCCAAAACAGCGATTTGCACTTTGTGCGCGTAAACGCCGAAAAACGCTTTTTAAGCAAGCTGGCCGGCGTTACCGAGCCGGAACAAAAACGCAAAATCATCGGGGAAGAGTTTATCCGCGTATTTGAAGAAGAGGCCAAAAAAATCGGCAAAGTGGACTTTTTGGCGCAGGGCACCATCTACCCGGATGTGATTGAATCGGGCACAGGGGACGCTGCAGTGATAAAAAGCCACCACAATGTAGGGGGCTTGCCCGATTATGTGGATTTTAAAGAAATTATTGAGCCGTTAAGGCTTTTGTTTAAAGACGAAGTGCGCAGCCTTGGCTTAGAGCTGGGCCTGCCCGAATATCTGGTGTGGCGCCAGCCGTTCCCAGGCCCGGGGCTTGCTATTCGCTGCATTGGGGAAGTGACCAAAGAAAAACTGGACATTTTGCGCGATGCAGATTTTATCTTCCGTGAGGAAATTGCCAAAGCGGGGTTGGATAAAAGCGTTAACCAGTATTTTGCGGTGATTACCGATATGCGTTCGGTGGGCGTGATGGGCGACGGGCGCACTTACGATTACACGTTGGCGCTTCGCAGCGTGACCACCACCGATTTCATGACCGCAGACTGGGCGCGCATTCCCTACGATGTATTGGACACCGTTTCGCGCCGCATTGTAAACGAAGTGCGTCACATCAACCGCATCGTCTACGACATCACAAGCAAGCCGCCTGCGACGATAGAATGGGAGTAGGGGGAAACCCCACAAAACCCAGAAATCATGCGGGTTTGCAGC
>CAJFVS010000027.1 GCA_904420505.1 Candidatus Alloruminococcus vanvlietii
TTTCCTGGGCGGAGGTGATAGGGGTTTGGCTTGTCAGGGTAAACACCTGGTAAGGGTAAATATCCACCTGGCTTTGGCGGTAGTAATAATACCCGATGTACGCCAAAGCGGCGCACAGCACAACCACGACAACCGTTAAGGCCACGCGTTTGTATATGGTTTTGCTGTTTTGCACAAATTTCCCCCCTTACAGCCAGTTGTATAGGCGCAGCGCCCTGGCAACGCCGCCCCAATAGCCCGGTTTGTGGCAAAGGCCTTTGGCAGCCGGGCATGCAATCGCCATCGCAGCGGGAAGGCCGGTTTGGCCTGGCGCCCGCGCGTCTGCAAAATGTTTGGCGGGTTTACAGCAAAAGCGCAGGCGGGCTTTTGCAGGGGTTGGGCCGTTTTGCCGCGCCATTTTGGGTTTTGCCCACTGTATAAGCCCTTGGCCCTTTTTTTATAACAGCCAGAAGGCCGCCAGAGAAACAGCGCATGGTTTGGGGCGCATCGCCCGATGGTTTGCTTACGCACCCATCTGCAACGGGCGCTTTTTTATATTTAGGAGGAAATACCTCATCTGGTTTGGTGAAGGTGGTTTTTAACGCCATAAAAAGGCTCCTTTGGGTTGCATCGCTTCCCCAAAAAACAAAAGGGGTTTCTTCTACCATACTGGAAATGCTGCAAAAATGCAATGGGACAAATCTTATCAATTTCTGACATCTTTTGCAATCCCCTGTTTTTACAGCAGGGAAAATGCCAACCTCAGCCGGTTTGGCTCCCTTTAAAGCTGCCAACCCGCGCTGCTTTTTGCGCCGTATGCAAAAGCCATAAAAGCAGGCGTTTGCCCCAAAGGGCGGGCAATGCCTGCACTTGCAGATTGTCCCGTTAGCGCACAGGGGTATAATCGATGACGGAATCTTCATTTGTGGCTTCCAGTTTAAAAATCACCGGGCGCAGCCCGTCGTTGCACGAGCAGATGGCAACCCCGGGGGTTTTGATCCAGTCGCCGTAATAAAACAAACCCTCGCCCGCGCTGTGGGCAAGCGCAAACACATACTGGTAAATGGCTTTCCAGGCTTCGTCGCACAGGCCCTGGGGTTTGGCATAGTCGGCATAAAACACCTGCCCGGCCTTTAGCATGGGGCAAGGGCCAAGGCCTTTTACGCCGTATTCGTCTGCCAGTTCTTGATCCAATGTGGTTTTTAACACGGTAATTTTTACTTTTTTTATTGTGGATTCTCCCTTGCTTGTACTCTATTTAGCAAATTCCATATACGCGCGCGGTTGTACCGCTGAAGAATGACAAACGCGCTGTCCAAAAGGCCGGCCAGCACCGAAGTAGCAGCAAACACGGCAAAGGCGCCGGACCATTTGGCAAACAGCAGCGGCACAAAACTGACCGCGATATTGCACAGATGCACCATTTCCGCCTGGCAGGTTGCCCCCCAGAATAGAGGATAGGCGCTGTTTATCAAACGCAAAGGTTTCGGGGGAAAAGGTTGGCATGTGGTTTTTCCACTGTTTTACCCTTAAAATTTTGTAAAGCCGGGCTTCCCACGGCCTGGGGCGAAACCACGGGCGGCAAAAATTCATTTGGTTGTTGCAGCTTTTTTGGAATGCCAGCCCGATAAGCAGCCGCGATGCCAAATGGAAACTTATTGTCAGCGCGGTGATGGCAAGTGCCTGTAAAAACGCATAGGCAAGCATGTTATACAGCCAAAAGCAGAGCACACAGGTGCAAAGGCTTATTAAGCAGATACCGGTGAGCTGCTTTGGCAAGCGGCTTTTAGCGCGCATGGAGGTTTTCCTTTTCTTGTTCCAGCAGCACCACGCATTCCACATGGGCGGTGCGGGGGAACAAATCGCACGCGCAGGCCCGCTTGGGCGCATACCCATTTTGGACAAAAACGGCGCAGTCGCGCGCAGCGGTGGCACTGTTGCAGGAGACCATCACCACCCGCGAAGGCGCCATCTGCACCACCGCATCGATAAGCTGGGGGGTAAGCCCTTTGCGGGGCGGGTCAAGAACCACCACGTCGGGGCGAATGCCTTCTTTTGCCAAGCGGCTTGCCGCGCCGGATGCGTCCTCGCAGAAAAACTGCGCGTTTTGGATTTGGTTTATCCTGGCGTTTTCCTGGGCGTTTTGCACCGCCTGGGGGATGATTTCCACCCCGATGATGCGCTTGGCGCTTTTGGCCATGGAAAGGCCGATGGTGCCCGCGCCGCAGTAAAGGTCCAAAACGGTTTCGCTGCCGGTAAGGGCGGCGTACTGGGCGGCCTTTTGGTACAGCTTTTGTGCGCCCTGGCGGTTTACCTGGTAAAACGACAAGGGGGAAATTTGAATGTTTACCCCGCACAGCACATCTTCAATGCTGTCTTTCCCCCACAGGGTGGTGCATTCTTCCCCCAAAATGACGTTGGTGTTTTTGGGGTTGTGGTTTAACACAATGGATGCGATGTTTTTATCCAGTGCGTGCAGGCGGGAAACCAGAATATCGCTTTTGCGCAAGGTTTTGCCGGTTACAACAATGCACACCATAATTTCCCCTGTGCTTTCGCCCCGGCGCAGGTAGATGTGGCGCACCACACCCTTGCGGGTCTCTTCATCGTAAGGGGGGATGGAGTACTCTTTCATATGCAACAGAATTTCCCGCTCAATGGGGCCAAACGCCTTGGGCTGCAGCAGGCAGCTTGTGTTGGGGATAATGCGGTGGGAGCGCTTTTGGTAAAACCCGCAGGTAAGCGCGCCCTGCTTGGTGTAGCCCACCGGCAGCTGCGCCTTGTTGCGGTAGCCGTCTAAAAGGGGGGAGGGCAGAATGGGTTCAAACGGGATTTGGATATGCCCGATTTTGTAAAAATTTTCTTTTACCAGCTCTTCTTTTATCCTCAGCTCTTCCTCATAGGAAATATGCCGGTACACGCACCCGCCGCACAGGGGGAATTGCTCGCAGTCGGGCAGAATGCGCGTTTGCGAGGGCGTGAGCACCCGAATCATTTTGCCATAGGCGTAATTTTTCAGAACCTTGGTAAGCAAAACCTCTATGGTGTCCCCCACCGCGGCATGGGGCACAAACACGGCCATCTGGCCCAGGCGCCCCACCCCCAGGCCTTCGCTGGTCATGCCGGTAATCGTAAGGGTGTGGGTTGTATTTTTGGTAAGCATTTCTTGCATAGTTTTCTCCTAACAGGGATGGGTTTTCGTGGCAGCCTGTGTGCTGCCAAAGGCGGATTGCGGCAAAATCCGCGCTAGTTCTTCCTTTTAGTGTAGCATATTTATCCCGCACAAAAAAGCCTTTGGGTACAAAACATCCCGCGCTGGTGGGCACGGGATGCGGTGGGGTTATTCGTCTTTCGGTTCAGGGTCTGAAGAGGTGTCGTTGTTGATCATAAAGCACAGGGTCATAAGACTGTCGCCCAGGTGCACGTTTTCGGTGATAACATCCGGAAAATGGAAGCTCAAATCGTAATGCGAGAAGTTCCAAAACCCCTTGACGCCCCATGAAATTAGGTTTTCGGCCACATCGTGCGCGGCCGCCTTGGGAATGCACAAAATGGCTGCCTGCGGGTGCTCTTTTTTGCAAAAAGCTTCCAGCTCGCTCATGTCGCTTACCTTTACGCCGCCGATTTCAGTGCCGATGATGGCCGGGTTTACATCAAAAATGCCGATGAGGTTAAAGCCCCGGTAGTCAAAATCCATGTGGATGGTAAGCGCGCGCCCTAAGTTGCCCGCGCCGATGAGCACAATGGGAATTTTTTTGTTAAGCCCCAGAATGTTGCCGATTTCGTTGTGCAACAATTCTACATTATAGCCGTAGCCCTGTTGGCCAAACCCGCCGAAGCAGTTTAAATCCTGGCGGATTTGCGAGGCGGTCAGCCCCATCTTTTGCGACAATTCCCGGGAAGAAATCCGGCAGATGCCGTTGCGCAAAAGTTCATTTAAAAACCGATAGTAACGCGGAAGCCTGCGTATAACCCACACCGAGACGTCTTTGCTGCTTTTGGGCATCGGTTTCCCTCCTTTTCTGCTGCCTTTGTGAATACTATAACAAAGTTATGCCATTTTTTCAATTACGCGCATCACATATTCGCCAAACTGCTCGCTGGTAGCGCCGCCTTCGCGCCCGGTGATAACCACCGCACGTTCTTCTTTGGTGCAAAAGTCCAATGCGCGCTCCAATTTTTCGGCACGGTCCACATAGCCGATGTGTTTGAGCAAAAGGGCCGCTGCGCGCAGCATGGAGCACGGGTCGGCGTACTGGGCGCGCCCTTCCTGTACCATGCGCGGGGCCGAGCCGTGGATGGCTTCGAACATCGCATAGCGCATGCCGATGTTGGAGCTGCCGGCTGTGCCTACGCCGCCCTGGAATTCGGCCGCTTCGTCGGTGATGATGTCGCCGTAGAGGTTGGGCAGGATAAACACCTGGAAATCGCGGCGGCGTTTTTCGTCAATGAGCTTGGCGGTCATGATGTCGATGTACCAGTCGTCCACCGTGATGCCGGGGTATTCCTTGGCCATCTCTTTGCACAGGCGCAAAAACTTGCCGTCGGTTGCCTTGATGATGTTGGCCTTGGTGACGATGGACACGCGGTTTTTGCCGTTGTTTTTGGCGTATTCAAACGCCAGGCGGGCGATGTTGTTGGTGCCCTGGGTGGTGGTAACGGTAAAGTCAAACGCCAAATCCTCGTCTACGTCAAACCCGCAGGAGCCCAGGGTGTAAGCGCCCTCGGTGTTTTCCCGGAAAAAGGTCCAGTCAATGCCCTGTTCGGGTACCCGCACCGGGCGCACGTTGGCAAACAGCCGCAGTTCGCGGCGCATAGCCACGTTGGCGCTTTCGATGTTGGGGCCCTGGTAGTTGGCATCGGGGGTGGTGGTAGGCCCTTTTAAGATGATGTGGCAGCTTTTGAGTTCCTCCAACACATCGTCCGGGATGGCTTTTACCGCTTTGATGCGGTTTTCGATAGTGAGGCCGGCAATTTCCTTAAACTGGATTTTGCCCGAGGCCACTTCCTCTTTTAGCAAAAAGCGCAAAACGTTTTCGGCGCAGTGGGTGATCACCGGCCCAATGCCGTCGCCCCCGCAGATACCGATGACGATGGTGGGGAGCTTTTGGTAATCGATAAACTCGGTTTCCTGCTTCAGCGCTTCTACGCGCTTTAGCTGCTGCTCAATCAATTTGGCAAATTTTTCGGTGCTTGCTTGTATTTTATCCACAATGCGTCCTCCTTTATATGGCGGTTAGTTGCCCGCGTGGTTTTTGGTGTAGTTTAACAATCCGCCTTCTAAAATCATGTCCTTCTGCCTATCCGATAAGGGGCAGTCAAGCTCAACTGCAAAGCCCTTGGTTTTGTTTTGAAGCACAATCGGGCCGCCGGTTGCAATGGCCTGCTGGATATTGGGCAGGCACAATTCGTCCAGCAAATCAAAGCGGTCGTAGTCGGCCTCATTTTGGAAGGTGAGGGGCAGGATGCCCGCGTTTATTAAGTTTGCCCGGTGAATTCTGGCAAAGCTTTTGGTGATAACCGCTTTTACGCCCAAATACAGGGGTGCAAGCGCGGCGTGCTCACGCGAAGAACCCTGCCCGTAGTTTGCCCCGCCGATGATAAAGCTCTGGCCCAGTTCTTTGGCGCGCTCGGGGAAATCCGGGTCGCATTGGGTAAAGCAGAAGGTGGAAATTTTGGGCACGTTGGAACGGAACGGCAAAATCTTGGCGCCTGCGGGCATGATATGGTCGGTGGTGATGTTGTCGCCCACCTTCAAAGCCAGTTTGGCGCAGATGTTTTCCGGCAAGGGGCTGCCGTTGGGGCACTCTTTGATATTGGGCCCTTTGATAGTGGCAAGGGCACTGGCTTCCTCGGGGGAGGCCGGCGGTTCAATCATGTTGTCGTTAATGGTAAAGTGTTCGGGCAGGGTGAATGCGGGCATTTGGCCCAGGGTTTTGGTGGGGTCGCAAAATACCCCGGCAATGGCCGATGCCGCAGCGGTTTCGGGGCTTACCAGATACACCTGCGCGTCCTTGGTGCCGCTTCTGCCCTCAAAATTGCGGTTAAAGGTGCGCAAGCTCACACCGCCCGAATTGGGCGACTGCCCCATGCCGATGCAAGGCCCGCAGGTGCTTTCCAGAATGCGCGCGCCGGCGGCAATCATAATGGACAAAGCGCCGTTGTCCGCCAGCATGTTGAGCACCTGTTTGGAGCCGGGCGAGATGGCAAGCGATACATTGGGCGCCACCGTTTTGCCCTTTAAAATTTCGGCCACTTTCAACATATCCAGCAGCGAGGAGTTGGTGCAGGAGCCGATGCACACCTGGTCAATCTTCATGCCGGCAAGTTCGGATACGGGTTTTACCGCGTCCGGGCTGTGGGGGCAGGCGGCCAGCGGCTTTAACGCGGCCAAATCAATCTCGATGGTTTGGTCGTAAACGGCGTCTTCATCCGGTTGCAGCGGCACATAATCGCTTTCGCGCCCTTGGGCTTTTAAAAAGGCCAGGGTGTTTTCGTCGCTGGGGAAAATGGAGGAAGTAGCGCCCAGCTCGGCGCCCATGTTGGTGATGGTGGCGCGCTCGGGCACGCTTAGGGTTTTTACCCCGTCGCCGGCATATTCAATAATGTTGCCAACCCCGCCTTTTACCGAAAGCTGGCGCAGAACCTCTAAAATAATATCCTTGGCAGCCACCCAGCCGGAAAGTTTGTTTTTTAAGATTACCCGCACCATTTTGGGCATAGGAATGTAATACGCGCCGCCGCCCATGGCGACTGCAACGTCCAAGCCGCCTGCGCCGATAGCCAGCATGCCCATGCCGCCGGCGGTGGGGGTGTGGGAATCCGACCCGATGAGCGTTTTGCCCGGAACGGCAAAGCGTTCCAAATGCACCTGGTGGCAGATGCCGTTGCCCGGGCGCGAATAGTACACGCCGAATTTTTTACAGGCCGACTGGATAAACCGGTGGTCGTCGGCGTTTTCAAAGCCCGATTGCAGGGTGTTGTGGTCGATATACGCCACCGAGCGCTCGGTTTTTACGCGCGCTAAGCCCATGGCTTCAAATTCCAGGTATGCCATGGTGCCTGTAGCGTCCTGCGTGAGCGTTTGGTCAATTTTCAGCCCGATTTCCTGCGTGGGAACCATTTCCCCCGAAAGCAGGTGGTTTTTAATGATTTTTTGAGCAATAGTAAGTCCCATAATAGCAGACGCCCCTCTCTGTATAAACGCATAAATTACATTGCGGTGCTGTCCAAATCTATGATTTGGCAAACAGCACCCATGTAAAGGCAGCCTGCGAGCAAAGCAAGCAGCTGCTGCCAACTACGGCGGTGCTGTCCACGCTCGACGCCCCAAGAGCCGCCAGGCGAATGGCAGGCGGAAGGGGTACAGCGGAAATCTGCGATTTGGCAAACAGCACCCATGTAAAGGCGGCCTGCAAGCAAAACAAGCAGCCGCCGCCAACTACGGCGGTGCTGTCCACGCTCGACGCCCCAAGAGCCGCCAGGCGAATGGCTGGCGGAAAGGGTACAGCGGAAATCTATGATTTGATAAACAGCACCCATGTAAAGGCAGCCTGCAAGCAAAGCAAGCAGCCGCCGGCTACTACTAAATATTATCGCAAAGCGGGTGGCTTGTCAATCTTTTATCGCACGCTAAAGTGATGAAGTATTTCCTGCAAAACGCGCATCAAAAGCCGTGTTGGGCGTTTATATTGCAGCCCGTTTTGCGCTGTATGCGCCAGGATGGGCAAAAAGTGCGCACTTGTGAACAAATGGCAGATTTGTTATAATAAACAAGAGTTCTTTTGCATTGGCATGAACGAATTATTTTTGGCAACACTACCTTATAACAGCTTATAAGGAGTGTTTAGGATGAAAAAAGCAAAAAAATGCGCCAAAAATACAAGCGAATCCCCTATGCCGCAGGCTGACCCGCAGCCGATGGTACAAGAGCCGGATGCGCAAGAGCAAATAAACGCCCAGCAAAGCCAGATGGTGGAGATGGGTTCGGTTACCAAAGCAAACGCGCGCGGTACCATCCATTGTTTAACCATCATCGGCCAGGTGGAGGGCCATTACATTTTGCCCCCGCAGAACAAAACCACCAAATACGAGCATGTTATCCCGCAGTTGGTGGCCATTGAAGAAGACCCCTCTATCGAGGGGCTGCTCATTATATTAAACACCGTGGGCGGCGATGTGGAGGCAGGCCTTGCCATTGCCGAGCTGGTGGCGGGCATGAAAACCCCCACCGTTTCGCTGGTGTTGGGCGGCGGGCATTCCATCGGCGTGCCGCTGGCAACAAGCGCCAAGGTTTCGTTTATTGCGCCCAGCGCCACCATGACCATCCACCCGGTGCGTTTAAACGGGCTGGTGCTGGGCATCCCGCAGACGATGTCTTATTTTGACAAGATGCAGGAGCGCATTGTGCATTTTGTGGTGGAAAATTCCAAGATAAAACCGGAGCGTTTCCGCCAGCTTATGATGACCACCGGCGAGCTGGTGACCGACGTAGGCACCGTGCTCGACGGCGAAGCGGCTGTGCAGGAAGGGCTAATCGACCATTTGGGCGGGCTTTCGCAGGCGCTGGAATGCTTATACGAATTGATAGAACAAAACAAAGGCAAAAAGCCATCCAAAAAGCAGGGGAAAAAAGCCAAGGCAGCCGGCGCAAAACAGGGCAAAACCCGTTCGGACTCCCCGGCGATGGGGCAGGCTGCGGTGAAAGAAGAGGGCAAAGCCGCCCTGGCCATGTGGGTATCCGAAGGGCAGGCGCCACAAAAAGGGGCAAAGGCCAAAGCGCGCGGCAATACCCCGGCCACAGGGCCGTTGGAAGAGACCCCCTGGCACCCGGATGCGCAGCTTGTAAAAAGAAACCAGGCGGCTGCGCTGGTGCAGGAAGATTCTGCCTGGCACCCGGATGTAGAGGCTTTGTATGTGAAAGGGGAGAAACCGTAAAATGGATTATTATTCGTTTTCGATCCCCGATATGCAAAGCCGCCCGGAGTTTATGTGCCAAACCAAATGGGTGCAAAAAAACGGCGTAACGCTGGAATGCGTTACAAGCGGGGAGCAAACCTGTGTCCGGCGTTTGCTTTCCACCAACCCAAAGGATTATTTAAACGCAAATTATTCCCCTGGCAGCAGGATTTGACATTTCATGCGCCGCAAGGCGCTACATAATAATGGAGGCAGTCTATGAGCATACTGGACGCAATTATTCAAGGCATTGTGCAGGGTTTAACCGAATTTTTACCGGTTTCCAGTTCCGGGCATTTATCGCTGGTGCAGCATTTTACCGGCACGGCGGGGGAAAGCTCCCTGCTGTTTTCGCTGTTTTTGCATGTGGGCACCATTTTAGCGGTGGTGGTGGCGTTTCGCAAAACGCTGTGGGCGCTTATCAAAGAATTTTGCGTGATGATTAAAGATATTTTTACCGGCAAGTTTTCGTTTAAAGGCGCACAGCCCAAGCGCCGCATGATTTTTTTGCTGGTGGTGGCCACTTTGCCCATGTGCGTGTTTTACTTTGCCAGGGACTTTTTCGGCCAGTTTTCCACCGATGAGGACATTGTGGTGGAGGGCATTTGCTTTTTGATTACCTCGGTGCTGCTGTTTATGGCCTGCGCCAAAAAAGACGGCAAAAAAACCGCTGCCAACATGCGCTACCGCGATGCGGTTGCCATCGGCGTAATGCAGGGTGTGGCGGCGCTGCCCGGCGTTTCGCGTTCGGGTTCTACCATCTCTACCGGCGTGCTGTGCGGCTTAAACCGTGAATTTGCCGTGTCGTTTTCGTTTATTATGGGCCTGCCGGTTATCCTGGCCGCTTCCTTGGTGGAGGCCAAAGACGCTGTGGGCGCGGGCACCATGTCCATCGACCCGGTGGTGATACTGGTAGGGGTTGTGGTATCGGCCGTGGTGGGGTATTTGGCCATTGCGCTGGTGCGCTGGTTTATGAAATCCAATCACTTTAAGCTGTTTGCCTACTACACCTTGATTTTAGGCCTGTTTACCGTCGTAATCGGCGTGATTGAGAAGTTTTAATAGATTGCATTATCTGTAGAAAAAGGGAGACGTCTGACTCATGGCATCTAAAACCCAAAATTCATCCAAAACCAGCAGCGCCTCGCGCACCAGCGCTTCCAAAAAGGCAAGCGCCACGCGCGCGCGCAACAAGGCCAAGCAAAAGGCCAAACGCCAGCTCACGGCAATTGCGCTGTTTGCGGTAGGGCTTTTTGCGTTTGCCCTTTGCATTGTGGAAGGCCAGAATGTGTGGAGCTTTTTCCACAACGGTATTTTTGGGCTGTTTGGCCTGTGCGCCTGGCTGGTTGGCCCGGCTTTGGTATACATAGCGGTTTTGCTGGCAATGGATAAGCCCAATTATGTTAGCCGCACCTGGCAGGTAAGCATTTTTTTGGTGCTGCTGTGCGCCTGCTTTACGGTGTTTTCGGGCATCAATTTTGAAGGCCTTGGCTTTGCTGAAGGCATCTCTACTTTATATACATCGGGTACGGCGTTAAAAGGCGGCGGGTTTGTTTCTTGTTTGCTGGGCTGGCCGCTTATCGCGTTGTTTGGCGATTTGGGCGCCAAAATTACCATTTGTATTTTGCTGTTTGTATTTGTCATGATTATCACCGGCGCCACGCTGTACGACCTTTTGCATTCGGCCAGCAAACCGGTGAAAAAATTAGAGGAAGCCTACACCGGCTTGCAGGAGGTGCGCACCGAGCGCGAAGCCAAGCGGGTGGAAAATTTAAAAGCGCGTTTTGACATCGACGTGCCCATAGACGAACCCAGCAAGAAAAAGGGCAGGGAAAAACCCGCCCCCACCTTGCAGGAGCTTTTAAATGAAAAACCGCAGGAGCCGGTATCTTCGCTGGACGAGCCCGAGCTGCCCACCTGGCGGCGCGAGCAGTATTTGGACGCCAACCCCGTCAATTCCATCCAGCCGCCCCAAGAGGAGCATGAGAGCATTGACGAAATTGTGGCCCGGCGCACCGGCGGCTTTACCCTGGTGCCGGAAAACACCCCGGTGGTGCCCTCGTACGACACACCCGGACAAGCCCCTGTGGCAAACGCCCCCAAGGAGGACGGACTGCCGGCAGAGGGCGCGGAAGAAAATGGAGACACGGACGGGCAAACGCCCCCCGAACAGCCGCCTTACCAGTTCCCGCCCATTGATTTGTTAAAAGAAGGCCGCCAGGGCTCGAACAAAGACATCACCCGGGAATTGAAAGAAAACGCCCAGCGGCTGGTGGACGTGCTCAAAAGCTTTGGGGTGCAGACCCGCGTGATCGATATTTCCCGCGGGCCTGCTGTTACAAGGTATGAACTGCAACCCTCGGCAGGGGTGAAGATTAGCAAAATCACCGGCCTGGCCGACGACATTGCCTTAAACCTAGCGGCCGCCGGGGTGCGCATCGAAGCGCCTATCCCCAACAAGGCGGCGGTGGGCATCGAAGTGCCCAACCAGAATGTGGAGACCGTGACCATCCGCGAGATTATCTCTTCAAGCGAATTTGAAAATTCCCCCGGCGCGCTTACCGTTTCGTTAGGGCGCGACATTGCAGGCAATGCAACGGTGGCCGATTTGGCCAAAATGCCCCATCTGCTTATTGCCGGGGCTACCGGCTCGGGCAAATCGGTGTGCGTCAACTCGTTTATTGTCAGCTTACTGTACAAGTCCTCCCCGCAGGATGTCAAACTCATTATGATTGACCCCAAAGTGGTGGAGCTGGGCGTGTACAACGGCATCCCGCATTTGCTGGTACCCGTGGTAACCGATCCCAGAAAGGCTGCTGGCACCTTAAACTGGGCCGTAACCGAGATGCTAAACCGCTACAAAATCTTTGCCGAAAACGGCGTACGCGATTTAAAAGGCTACAACGAGCTTTGCACGCAAAGCGATACCTTACATAAACTGCCCTATATCGTCATCATCATCGATGAGCTGGCCGATTTGATGATGGCCGCCCCCAGCGACGTGGAAGACGCTATCTGCCGTTTGGCGCAGATGGCCAGGGCTGCGGGCATGCATCTGGTGATTGCCACCCAGCGCCCGTCGGTGGACGTCATCACCGGCGTTATCAAGGCCAATATTCCCAGCCGCATTGCGTTTGCAGTGTCTTCGCAGGTGGATTCGCGCACCATTTTGGACCAAGGCGGCGCGGAAAAACTGCTGGGACGCGGCGATATGCTTTATTACCCGGTGGGAGCCCCAAAACCCCAGCGCATACAGGGCACCTTTGTGGGCGACAGCGAGATTGAGCATGTGGTGAAATTTATTAAAGAGCAGGTGCAGGTAAACTACGACCAAAACGTGATGGAAGAGATTGAAAAACGCGCCGTTGCCACCGAAGGGGGCAAAAAATCCGCCGGCGGGGCCGACGCTGCTGCCAGCACGGACGACCAGATGCTGCCCGATGCCATTGAATGCGTGGTGGAAGCCGGGGTGGCATCCACATCGCTGTTGCAAAGGCGGTTAAAGCTGGGGTATGCCAGGGCCGCCAGAATCATTGACGAGATGGAGAGCCGCGGCATTGTAGGCCCGTTTGAGGGCAGCAAGCCCCGGCAGGTGCTCATCTCCCGCCAGCAGTGGATGGAAATGAAGATGCGCGAAAACGAGCAGGGCGCGTCCCAACAAGAATAGATAGAAGGATTGTACATATGGCAGGATTTATTCCGCTTACCCGCGAAGAGATGCTGGCGCAGGGCTGGCATTATATGGATTTTGTGCTCATATCGGGCGACGCGTATGTGGACCACCCCAGCTTTGGGGTAGCCATTATTGCGCGGGTGCTTGAACATGCGGGTTATAAAGTGGGCATTGTGGCCCAACCCCAAAAGGACGAAGATTATCTGGAATTTGGCCGCCCGCGCTACGCGTTTATGGTGTCCAGCGGCAATATCGATTCCATGGTCAACCACTACACCGTTGCCAAGCGAAAACGCTCGGAGGATTTGTACACCCCTAATAAAAAGGCGGGGCGGCGCCCCGACCGCGCGGTGATTGTGTATACACAGGCGCTCAAACGCCTGTTTCCCGAAATCCCGGTGGTGATTGGCGGGGTGGAAGCGTCTTTGCGGCGCTTTGCCCATTACGACTACTGGGACGACAAAGTGCGCCCCTCCATTTTGCTGGATTCCGGAGCGGATTTGCTTTCCTACGGCATGGGCGAGCGCCAAACGGTTTTGATAGCGCGTGCCCTTACCCGCAAAAACTGGCTGGAGGAATGCCGGGACGTGCGCGGGGTGTGTTATTTGGATGACGGGAACCATCTGCCCCAAAACGCGGTGAGCTGCGCGTCTTTTGAAAAGGTGGCGGCCGACAAAGTAGCTTATGCCAACGCCACGCGCATCCAGTACGAGGAGCAGGATTATATCTACGGGCGCGCCATTGTGCAAAAGCACGGCACACAGTTTTTGGTGCAAAACCGGCCCCAGCCGCCCCTGACCCGCGAAGAGCTGGACGCGGTGTGGGAGCTGCCCTTTCAAAAGCGCTGGCACCCCAAGTACGACAGCTGCGGGGGCATTGCCGCCATTGAAGAGGTGGAGTTTTCCATTATGCACAACCGCGGCTGCTTTGGCGCGTGCAATTTCTGCGCCATTGCGTTCCACCAGGGGCGCCATGTCACCAGCAGAAGCGAAGAATCCATCTTAAAAGAAGCCGAAGAAATGGTAAAAAGCCCGCGGTTTAAAGGCTACATCCACGATGTGGGCGGCCCTACGGCCAATTTCAGGGGGCCTTCCTGCCAAAAGCAGATTACGCAGGGGCTGTGCAAGGGGCGCAAGTGCCTGTCGCCTACCCCGTGTAAGCAGATAAAGGCCGACCACCGCGAATATTTGCAGATTTTGCGCAAACTGCGCGCCATCAAGGGCGTAAAAAAGGTGTTTGTGCGCTCTGGCCTGCGGTTTGACTATATGCTGTTAGACCCCGACGAAACCTTTTTTAAAGAGCTGGTGCAGTACCATGTAAGCGGGCAGTTAAAGGTAGCGCCGGAGCATTGTTCCAACAACGTGCTGGCCAAAATGGGCAAGCCGCCCATTGAAGCGTATGAAAAATTCCAAAAGCGGTTTTTTGAGCTTTCCCGCCAGTGCGGCAAGGAGCAGTATCTGGTGCCGTATTTGATGTCCTCGCACCCGGGGTCGACTTTGCAGGACGCGGTGACCCTGGCGGTATTTTTAAAGAAAAACCATATCCACCCCGAGCAGGTGCAGGATTTTTACCCCACCCCGGGCACGGTATCCACCTGCATGTTTTACACCGGGCTGGACCCTTTTTCCATGCAGCCGGTGTATGTGGCCAAAACCCCGCAGGAAAAGGCCATGCAGCGGGTTTTGCTGCAATATTATAAGCCCGAAAACGCTCCAAAAGTGCGCGCGGCCTTAAAAGCCGCCGGGCGGGAGGATTTAATCGGCTTTGGCAAGGAATGCTTAGTGCGCCCGGACGCGCGTTTTGCTGCGGCAAACAGCAAGACAAGCGCCAAAAACGGGGCAAAAGGCGTCCCAAATGCCAGGGCTGCGCACCAAACAGGCAAAGGCCGCCAGGCGGGCTTTTCGAAAAATACAGCCCCAACCGGCAGGCAAAAACAAAATCAAGCGGCAAACAAAAAGCGCAAAAGGGGGTAAACCATGGCAAAACGCAAACGCAAGGCCAAAAAGGCAAAAGTGAACAAGCTGGTGGTGTTTTGCGGGGTTGTGTTGATGACCCTGGCGGTGTTGATTACCCTGGCGGACAAAATCACCCTGCCGTTTTACGTGCCCACCTGGGACGAGCTTCACCAAATGGTAAACCCCGAAGCGCAGACGGATGAAGCCGGGCGCACGCATCTGGAGGTGCATGCCATCGATGTGGGCCAGGGCGATTCCATTTACATAAAAGCCGGTAGCAAGAACATTTTGATAGACGCCGGCGAAAACGACCAAGGCCCAACGGTTTCCGAGTACCTGCGCGAACTGGGCGTGGATAAATTGGACCTTGTTGTGGGCACCCACCCGCATTCGGACCATATTGGCGGGCTGGATTATATCATCGAGCAGTTTAAAGTTTCCACCGTGCTGCTGCCTTCGCTGCCCGAGAGCATTACGCCAACCACCAAAACCTATTTGGATTTGCTGGAAGTGATTGCCGAAAAGGGCGTGAAAGTGCGCAAAGCAGAAGTGGGTTTGAACTTTGACTTTGACGATGTAAAAATCGAGGTGTTGGGCCCCACGGCTGAGTATGAGGATTTAAACAATATGTCGGTGGTGCTGCGGGTGGAGTACAAGAACAATTCGTTTTTGTTTATGGGCGATGCCGAAACCAGCGCGGAAGACGGCCTGCTTATGAGCGACCCGCAATCGCTTAACGCCGATGTGCTGAAAGTTGGCCATCATGGCAGCAAAACCTCCACCGGCGAAGAATTTTTACAGGCGGTCAGCCCGCGCTACGGCATCATCTGCGTAGGCGAAGGCAATTCCTATGGCCACCCAACGCCCAGCATCATCAAGCGCTTGCAGGATGCTGGGGTGGTTGTGTACCGCACCGACCAAAGCGGCAGCATTGTGTTTTATGCCGACGGCAATACCATATCGGTAAAATGCGAAAAATAAGGAGAATTTGCCATGCGCCTGCTCAGCATCGACCGGATTGAAAACGGCTTTGCCGTTTGCGAAAATGAAAACAAAACGTTTGAGAATATCCCACTGGAAATGCTCCCGCAGGGGGTAAAAGAAGGCGATGTTCTGCGCCAGGATGAAAACGGTTTTGCGCTTGACAGGGAAGAAACCCAGCGCCGGCGCAAACAGGCGTTTGATTTGTTAAACAAACTTTTGAACCAATAGGGCGGGTGAAAAACATGTACGCAAGGGTGGACAGTTTCGGGGTTTTTGGCATACAGGCATATCCGGTGCAGGTGGAGGCGACCATTGTAAACGCCCTGCCCGCGTTTGAAATTGTAGGCCTGCCCGGCGCGGCGGTGAAAGAATCACGCGACCGGGTGAAAGCCGCCTGCCTAAACTGCGATTTTACCTTCCCTTTGGGCAAAATTACCGTAAACCTTGCCCCGGCGGATATGAAAAAAGAAGGCCCTTTATACGATTTGCCCATATTCATCGCCCTTTTGCAGGCAAGCGGGGTCCTGCCAAAAGAAGAAGGGCACAAAAGCGCCTTTATGGGGGAGCTTTCCCTAAACGGGGAGGTGCGCCCGGTCAACGGGGTGCTTTCCATGGTGCTGTGCGCCAAAAAGGAGGGCTTTACCAGGGTGTTTATCCCGCGTGCAAATGCACTGGAGGGCGCGGTGGTAAGCGGTATAGAAGTGTATGCCATTGGGCATGTGTGCCAGCTGGTGGACTTTTTAACCCACAAAACCGTTTTGCAGCCGCAGCAACCCATCCCGTTTGACGAGCAGGAGCTTTGCTTTTTAAACGATTTTGCGGATGTAAAAGGCCAGTACGAAGCCAAACGCGCAGCGGAAATCTGTGCAAGCGGCGGCCATAATATGCTGTTAATCGGGCCGCCCGGGGCGGGCAAAAGCATGATTGCCAGCCGTATGGCATCCATTTTGCCGCCCATGTGTTTTGAAGAAGCCATGCAGACCACCCAGATTTACTCGGTGGCCGGCAAGCTGCCAAGCCAGGCGGGGCTTATCCGCCACCGGCCGTTTCGCGCGCCGCACCACTCCATTTCACCGGCTGGCTTGTGCGGGGGCGGGGCCACCCCCAAACCGGGGGAGTTGTCCTTGGCGCACAATGGGGTGCTGTTTTTAGACGAGCTGCCGGAATTTTCCCGCACGGCTATGGAGATTTTGCGCCAGCCGCTGGAAAGCGGGGAAGTAACCATCGCCAGGGCGCGCGGCAGCGTAACCTACCCGTGCAAAGTGATGTTCATAGCGGCGATGAACCCCTGCCCCTGCGGGTATTTTGGCCACCCCACCAAGGCGTGCACCTGTTCACCGCAAAAGCGCATGCAGTATATTGCAAAAGTATCCGGCCCGCTGCTGGACAGGGTGGATATCCATGTAGAGGTGCTGCCGGTGCCGTTTGAGCAGTTGGCCGACAAAACCCCCGGGGAAAGTTCCCGGGAAATTTTAAAAAGGGTGATTGCCGCACGGGCTATCCAGCAAAAACGTTATGCCAGCACCGGTATTTTTACCAACGCGCAACTGGATGGAAATTTGTTGCAAATGCACTGTAAAATGACTGAAAAAGCAGCTAAAACGCTAAAAATTGCGTTTGAACGCACAGGAATGAGCGCCCGTGGTTATACAAAAGTACTGAAAGTTGCCAGAACCATTGCAGATATGGAAAAAACTGTTATAATAGATAATGAGGAAATTCTGGAGGCAATCCAGTACCGCAGCTTGGATCGCAAGTACTGGGGTTGCACATGAAAGGGGTGGCCTGCCTTGCACAGCGGGGGACGTATCAAAAACAATTTAAACCGTTTCTTCATGCGGCGCCGTACTTGCTGGCAGCCGTCCATACAGTGGATTGAAAAATAGAATCCTCCGGGGAAACCCGGAGGATTTGTTATTTTTATCACAAATAGCGGTAATAGGAATTTTGATTTTTGTATATGTTGCTGTTTTTTCACCAAAAATTTTGGCATTGCCAAAAAAGACAAACGTTTGCAATAAAGCTTAACCTTATATTATAATATAAACAATATAAAAATTCTATAAAATTTTTAGGGAGCCAATTTATGAAAAAGCAGCTAGTAAAAGATATTACCATGTTGGCCTGGCTGACACAGTTGGGTTTATCGGTTGCTTTTCCGCTGGCGGGGTTTGTGCTGTTAGCAGTTTGGCTGAAAAACCATTTTGGCTGGGGCAACTGGGTGATCATTGCCGGCGTAGTGGTGGGGCTTGTCAGCGCGTTTGACGGCCTGCGCGCTTCGCTGAAAGCCATGGAACGCATAAGCCAAAACAAAAAGAAAAACGGCTCATCCTAACCATTTCATACAACCGGAGGAAGACCCATGGATTCGCGTAAATTTATTTTGCAGGAAACCGCCTTTATAAGCATAGGGCAGGTAATATGCGTTGGCGCTATGGTTGGCATTTTTGCCTTGCTCGGCCAGTATAATACATCGGTTTTGCTGGGCGGTGCAGTAGGCGCCGTGTTGGCAATTTTGAATTTTTTCTTTATGGCTGTCGGCGCATCGCTTGCGGCGGACAAAGCGGCAAACCAAAACACAAAAGGCGGCAAGGCAACCATCCAGCTTTCGTTTTTGCTGCGGTATGTTCTGCTGTTTGTCATTTTGTTTGCGTTTGCCAAAAGCGGTTTGTGCAACCCCATTGCTTTGGTGCTTCCGCTTGTGTTTACACGCCCCATTATTAGCATAACTGAATTTTTTAGAAAGCCAGGTGAATCCAAGCCATGAGTGTTAGTGTAGACGGTGCATTTATTTATTTTACCATCCCGCTGTTTGGCGGCATTAACATCACCCAAACAACGGTGTCCTCGTTTTTGGTGCTGGTGATTTTTTCCATTGCCTGCATTGTATTGGGCCGCAAGCTTACCAAACGCCCGGGCAAAGCGCAGGTGTTGTTGGAAAAAGGCATTTCGATGATGCAAAACATGGTGGTCAGCACCATGGGGGCGCATAACGTGCACTGGACGCCGTTTATTTTAACCATCTTTGTGTCGTCGGTAGGCGGCAGCTTGATTGGTTTAACCGGCTTTTTGCGTTCTTCTACCGCCGATTTGAGCTGCACCTTAACCTGGGCGGTGATGGTCAGCGTGATTATTTGGTACAACAACATCAAAAACAACGGTTTTGTGGGCTGGCTTAAAGGCTTTACCGAACCGGTTGTGGTGATGACGCCTATGAACCTAGTCTCGGAGGTCGCCCAGCCGTTTTCGATGGCGTTCCGTCATTTTGGCAACGTGGCGGGCGGCGGCGTAATTACCACCATTTTGTACACAGCGTTTTCCGCGCTTTCGGCGCTGGTGCTCAATCTCATCGCTTCCAGCGGCTGGGCAGTGGGCATCGTGTTAATCGTTGTGGGCGTCGCCCTATTTGTGCTGGGGATGAAAAAGCACAGGATGCTGGTGGATATTTTGGGCATCCTCAGTTTTGGTTTGGGGCTGTTCGGCATTTTGCAGGGCATGGGCGTGCTGTCTAACGTGCCGGTTTTGGCTCTTGGCATCCCCGCCATTATCTCGGTTTATTTTGATGTGTTTTCGGGGTTTGTACAGGCATATGTGTTCAGCCTGCTTACGATGGTGTACATCGCCGGCTCCTGCCCGGAACCGGAACCCGAGCAATAATTTTTGGCAACCAAAAATGCAAATATAAAAACATTTTTTTACAGGAGGAATTTATTTATGGACATGGGTTATGCAATTATGAAAGCGGCATGTGCGATTGCTGCAGGTCTTTGTATGGGTATTGGCGCTATCGGCCCGGCATTGGGCGAAGGCCACGCAGTTGGCAAAGCGCTTGAGGGCATTGCACGCCAGCCGGAAGCAACCGGTGATTTGCGCACAACCATGGTTTTGGGCTGCGCCATTACCGAAACCACCGGTATCTACTCCTTGCTCATCTCCTTCTTGCTGCTGTTTGCTGTCAACTAAGGCGCATACAAACGCAAAAAGAAAGGAGCCGAAACCATGGGAGAATTTCAAAGTTTCATTGGGGTAGATTTCTGGACGGCTTTTTTTGTACTTTTAAATACGATTGTTCTGTTCTTGGTGCTGAAAAAATTTCTGTATAAGCCGGTGATGCGCATGATTGAATCACGGCAAAAGGAAATTGACGATATGTACAGCCAGGCGGATGACTCCAGGCAAAACGCCCAAGCGTTAAAAACGGAGTACGAGCAGAAACTGGCCGAGGCCAAGCAGACGGGCGAAGACATTGTAAAAGAGGCTGTAGCACGCGGCCAGCGCCGTGAAGAGGAAATCCTGCAAAAAGCTGCCGTTGATGCCGCTGCAATGAGGGATAAAGCCCAGATGGACATTGCAATGGAAAAGAAAAAGGCGTTAAACGATGCCAAAAACGAGATTTCCGGCCTTGCCATAGCAATTGCCGAAAAGGTGGTGGGGCGTGAAATCAACGCGCAGGACCAAAACCAGCTGGTCGAGCAGTTCATTGACGAATTGGGTGATGAGATATGACCAGAATTGGAAGTGTTTACGGGCAGGCGCTGTATAGCCTTGCCAAGGAAGAAAACCTAACGCAGCCGCTGCTGGAGGAAATGGAGGCTTTAAGCCAAAGCCTGCAGGAAGAGCCGAGGTTTCTTCGCTTGATTTCTACCCCCAACCTGGCCAAACAGGAACGCTGCCGGATTTTAGACGATAGCTTTCGTGGAAAGATGCACCCTTATCTGCTCAATTTTTTAAAGATATTGACCGAAAAAGGCTATGCTCGCCATTTTCCCGAGTGCTATGCGGCTTTTCGGGAACAGTATTATACAGACCACCAAATTTTGCCTGTCAGTGCTGTTACAAGCGTGCCGCTGACCCGCGAACAGGCGCAGCGTTTAAGTGAAAAACTGGCCAAGATTACCGGCAAAACCATTCAACTGGTAAACCGGGTGGATTCGTCGTGCCTTGGCGGTGTGCGCCTGGACTTCGACGGCAAGCGTTTGGACGACACCGTTTCGCACCGGCTGGAGTCGATACGCAGCCTGCTGAAGAACACCGTACTCTGATTTAGAAAGCAGGGACAGTATGGAATTAAAACCCGAAGAAATAACCAAGATTATTAAAAACCAAATACAAAACTACGAAGCCAAAATAGAAGAAAGTGAAACCGGGGTTGTTATCGTTGTGGGCGACGGCATTGCGCGTGCTTCCGGGTTGGAAAAATGCATGGCCGGCGAACTGGTGGAATTTACAAGCGGCGCTTTTGGGCTGGCGTTGAACCTGGAAGAAGACACGGTGTCCATTGTTATTTTGGGCGACGACCAAGGGATTAAGGAAGGCGATACCGTAAAGCGCACCGGGCGCGTGGTTTCGGTGCCGGTGGGGGAAAACCTCATCGGGCGCGTGGTAAACGCCTTGGGCCAGCCGGTGGACGGCAAAGGCGAAATAGAAGCCATGGCGTTTTGCCCGATTGAATCGCCTGCCCCCGGCATCATTGAGCGCGAACCGGTTAACGTGCCGCTGCAAACCGGCATCAAGGCGATTGACTCGATGATTCCCATCGGCCGTGGTCAGCGCGAATTGATTATCGGCGACCGCCAGACGGGCAAAACCGTCATCGCCACCGATACGATTATCAACCAAAAGGGCAAGGATGTTATCTGCATTTATGTGGCCATTGGGCAAAAGCGTTCTACGGTTGCCCAAATCGTGGACACCTTGCAAAAAGCCGGCGCAATGGACTACACCATTGTGGTTTGCGCAACGGCTTCGGAAAGCGCACCCTTGCAGTACATTGCCCCTTATGCCGGGTGCAGCATGGGCGAATACTTTATGCACCAGGGCAAGGACGTTTTGTGCATTTACGATGACTTATCCAAGCATGCGGTGGCTTACCGTGCGCTTTCGCTGCTGTTAAGGCGTGCACCGGGGCGCGAAGCATACCCCGGCGACGTATTCTATCTGCATTCCAGGCTGCTCGAGCGCGCGGCCAAACTTTCGCCGGAATTGGGCGGCGGCTCGTTAACCGCCTTGCCGATTATTGAAACCCAGGCGGGCGACGTTTCGGCCTATATCCCCACCAACGTCATCTCCATCACCGACGGGCAGATTTTCTTGGAAACCGAGCTGTTCCACGCAGGCGTTATGCCGGCGATTAACCCGGGCATTTCGGTTTCGCGCGTGGGCGGCAACGCCCAAATTAAGGCGATGAAAAAGGTGGCGGGCACGCTGAAGCTTTTGTATTCGCAATACCGCGAGCTGCAAAGCTTTGCGCAGTTCGGTTCCGACCTGGACCGCGACACCAAAGAGCGTTTGGCCATGGGCGAGCGCATTGTGGAAGTGTTAAAGCAAAACCGCAACAGCCCCATCTCGGTGTACCACCAGGTGGTGATTATTTATGCGGTTGTGCACAACATGCTTAAAGAAATTGCGGTGGAGGATATCTCCCAGTTTGAAAAAGAGCTGTATGAATTTATCGATTTGTCCTATCCGCAGATTATAGAGGATATGCAGAAAGCCAACGATTTGACCAACGATAACATGGCGGCGCTGCATGCTGCCATAGAAGAATTTAAGCAAAAATTCTTAGCGCGCAAGTAACGAAAGGGGGACGACGCAAATGGCAGGAACTGGTATGAAAGACATCAAGCGGCGCATCAAAAGCGTGGAAAGCACGATGCAAATTACCAAGGCCATGGAACTGGTTGCTTCCTCGAAACTTCGGCGTGCAAAAGAGAGGGCCGAGAACACCCGCCCGTATTTTGAAACCATTTACCAAACCATGGTGGAAATTGCGGACAACACCAAGGACTTTTCTTCCCCTTATATCCAACACACCCCGGGGCTTAAAAAATTGTTTATCTGCATTGCGGGCGACCGCGGGCTGGCAGGCGGCTACAACGCCAATGTCAACCGGCTGGCCAGCTCGATGATGCAGGGGATTTCCCCCAAAGTGATAAGCATTGGCAAAAAGGCCAACGAATATTTTGCAAAGCGGCCGGTAGAGCTTTTAGGGCAGTACTATTCCATGGCAGAGGAAATTAAGCTGCAGGATACGCGTGAAATTACCGATATGGTACTGGATTTGTACAACAAAGGCGAAATTGACGAAGTGCACATTGTGTACACCAACTTTGTTTCCCCTTTGGTGCAGGAAGCGGCCAGCTTAAAAGTATTGCCTTTGGATTTTTCTTCCGGCAAAGGCGCAAACCATTCCATGACCTTGTACGAGCCCAGCCCTCAGGTTGTGTTTGATGCAATCATCCCTTCCTACCTTTCCGGCGTGATTTATGGCGCCATTACCGAAAGCTACGCAGCCGAACAAGCGGCAAGGCGCATAGCGATGGAAAATGCATCCGACAATGCGCAGGAGATGATTGAGGACCTCAGCCTTCGATACAACCGGGCAAGACAGTCGGCTATTACCCAGGAACTGACCGAAATTGTAGCCGGCGCGGAAGCCTTAAAATAATTGAGTAAGGAGACAAGTCAATGGCAGAGCAAAATATTGGCACTGTGATACAGATTATTGGTCCTGTTCTTGACGTCCAGTTTCCGGCCGAACATCTGCCCAGCCTTCTCAACGCGCTTGAGATAGAACACGATGGCAGGAAAATCATCGTAGAAGTTGCCCAGCATGTGGGCGACGATGTGGTTAGGTGCATTGCGATGAGCTCGACCGATGGTCTGGTAAGGGGCTTAAAAGTTGTCGATACAGGCGGGCCGATTACCGTTCCGGTAGGCAACCAAACCCTTGGCAGGATTTTTAATTTATTAGGGGAGCCCATCGACAACGGCGAAGCGCCCCAAACCAAAGAAAGATGGCCTATCCACCGGCCGGCGCCTTCGTATGAGGAGCAGGAAACTTCCACCGAGATTTTGGAAACCGGCATCAAGGTGGTTGACTTAATCGCCCCGTATGCCAAAGGAGGCAAAATCGGTTTGTTTGGCGGCGCGGGCGTTGGCAAAACCGTTTTGATTATGGAACTCATCAACAACGTGGCCAAAGAACACGGCGGCATCTCGGTATTTGCCGGCGTTGGCGAACGCACCCGCGAGGGCAACGACCTTTACCTGGAAATGCAGGAATCGGGCGTGTTGAGCAAAACCGCGCTGGTATACGGCCAGATGAACGAACCGCCGGGCGCCAGAATGCGCGTAGGGCTTTCGGGCCTTACCATGGCCGAATATTTTAGAGACCAAGAAGGGCAGGACGTGCTGCTCTTTATCGATAACATCTTCCGCTTTACCCAGGCGGGCTCGGAAGTTTCCGCGCTGCTTGGGCGCATGCCCTCTGCGGTAGGTTACCAGCCAACCCTGGCAACCGAAATGGGCGCTTTGCAGGAGCGCATTACCTCCACCAAAAAGGGGTCTATTACATCCGTGCAGGCCATTTATGTGCCGGCCGACGACCTGACTGACCCCGCGCCCGCCACCACCTTTGCCCATTTGGACGCAACCACCGTTTTGTCCAGGCGCATTGCATCGCTGGGCATTTACCCGGCGGTGGACCCGCTGGAATCCACTTCCCGCATTTTAAGCCCGGATGTGGTGGGGCAGGAACATTACGAAGTAGCGCGCGCGGTGCAGTCGATTCTGCAGCGCTACAACGAACTGCAGGATATCATCGCCATTATGGGTATGGATGAGCTTTCGGATGAAGACAAACTGGTGGTAAGCCGCGCCAGAAAGATTGAAAGGTTTTTGTCCCAGCCGTTCTCGGTGGCCGAACAGTTCACCGGCATGCAGGGCAAGTATGTGCCGCTAAAAGAAACCATCCGCGGGTTTAAGGAAATTATGGAAGGCAAGCACGATGATTTGCCCGAATCGGCGTTTTTGTTCGTAGGCACCATCGACGAGGCCGTAGAAAAGGCGAAGAAAGGGGAGTAGGCGTATGTCCGCTTTTACCCTTCATATCGTAACCCCCGAACGCGAAGCGTTTGCAGGGCAGGTGCAGCGTTTAAGCGTGCGCACCACCGAAGGCGACATCGGCGTATTGCACGGGCATACCAATTTGGTGTCCACCATCGGGGTGGGGCCGGTAAAATTGGTGCTTGAGGATGGCCAGCAGCGCTTGGGCGCTGTTTCGGGCGGATTTATTAGCGTTACCAAAGAAAAAACCACCCTTGTGGCCGACACGCTGGAATGGAAAGACGAGATTGACATAGAGCGCGCGAAAAAATCGGCTGAAAGGACCAGAAACGCTTTAAAAGAGCCAAGCGATGACCGCGAGCAAAAGCGTTTGGAATGGAAGCTGAAAAAAGCGCTCAACCGCATCCGCATTGCCCAAAGCGAATAGTTGCAGCCCCCCTTGGAGTTTTCCAAGGGGGCTTTTTTTGCCCTTTTTCACAAAGGGGCAGGCCCCGCGGGTATGATGGAAAGGCGCTTTGCATAGGATAAAACAAGCGAGGTGGAATGCTATGCGTACCGGAAAAAAGTTAAAAGGACATTACCATGTCCTTAAAAAGCATACGTTTATTTTGCTGTTGATGGCGCTGGTGGTAGGGCTGTGCCTGGGGGTGGTTATGCTAAAACAGGCGGTACAAGCGGTGGCCAACGTGCAAAAAAGCGAGCGCCAGTTGCCCATTTATTCGGTGGATACCGATAAAAAAGCGGTGGCGCTGGGCTTTAACGCCGCGTGGGACAACGAGGACATCGACGAGCTTATTGAAATTTTTGATACTTACGGGGTGCACGCCACCTTTTTTGTGGTGGGCCAGTGGGCCGAGGAGTTCCCCGAATCGGTAAAAGCGCTGCATGAGCACGGGCACGAGGTGATGAACCATTCGTATTCCCACAAGGATTTTGCCGCTTTAAGCCGGGAACAAATTATTGAAGAGGTGGAAAAAGCCGCGGATGTGATTGAAGGCCTGACCGGTGTGCGCCCCACCCTGTTTCGCATGCCGTCGGGCTCGTACAACGATTTGGCTGTTGAGACGGTGCGCGAATTGGGATACGAGGTCATCCAGTGGGACGCCGACAGCATTGACTGGAAAAACCCCACGGTGGATGAAATGGTGGAAAGGATGAAAGAAAAAATCGCGCCCGGGTCGATTACGCTGTTCCATTCAGGGGCCAAAAACACCCCGGCGGCTTTGGGGAGGATTTTGGAATATCTGCAAGCGCAGGGGTATGAAATTGTGCCGGTGAGCCAGCTTATTTTAAAAGGGGAATACACCATTGATTTTAAAGGCTGCCAGCACGCCAAATAGCGCCCAATAGAACCCATGCTTGACGCGTTTTGCCATTTGGGGGATAATACAAGTATCACCCATGCAAGGAGGCGCAAACCATGCTTAAACATCCGTTTACATCGGCGGTGATTGCCGCTGCGGGGGCATCCACCCGCATGGGGCAGGACAAGCAGTTTTTGCTGATACAAAACAAGCCCGTGCTTTCTTACAGCATCCGGGCGATGCACGACTGCCCGCTGGTGGATGAAATCATCATTGTAACCAGCCAACAGGCCGCACACAAAGTACAGGCGCTGGTGGAAAAGATGGCCCTAAAAAAGCCTGTAAAACTGGCGTTTGGCGGGGCAAGCCGGCAGCAATCGGTGAAAAACGGGGTGGACGCCACCGACCCCAAATGCCAATTTCTTTGCGTGCACGACGGCGCGCGCCCCTGTGCTGCGCAAAAAGATATACAGGCGGTGATACAAGCGGCGTACGCCTGCGGGGCGGCCACCTTGGGGGTCAACAGCAAGGATACCATCAAGCAGGCGGATGCACAGGGTTTTGTGCAGGCTACCCCCGCGCGCGAAGGGCTTTTTTGCATCCAAACCCCGCAGGTGATGGACAAGGCTTTGTATTTAAAGGGGTATGCGCACGCATGTGAGCAGGGCCTTACCTTTACCGACGACTGCCAGCTGTTTGAGCTTTTGGGTTTGCCGGTGCTGATTGTGCAGGGCAGCTACCAGAACATCAAAATCACCACAAGCGAGGACATCGCTTTTTTACAAAATACCTATTTTCAGGAGGAACCCCCTATGCGCATTGGCCATGGTTACGACGTGCACCGCTTAACAAGCAATCGCAAGCTGATTTTAGGCGGGGTGCAAATCCCCCATGAGACGGGGCTTTTGGGCCATTCGGACGCGGACGTTTTGCTGCACGCCATTATGGACGCCATTTTGGGCGCTTTGGGCTTGGGCGACATCGGCCTGCATTTTCCCGACACCGACGAGCACTACAAGGGGGCCGACAGTTTAGAACTGCTGGGGCGCGTTTACACGCTTATGCAACAGGCCGGCTGGCAAATCGGCAACATCGATGCCACCATTTTGGCCCAGGCGCCCAAGCTGCGCCCGTATAAGGAAAAAATGCGGCACAATATTGCCGGCGTTTTGCATACAATAACAGAGAACGTGAACATCAAGGCCACCACCGAAGAGGGGCTGGGCTTTACCGGCGCCAAACAGGGCATGGCCGCGCACGCGGTTTGCGTTTTGGTAAAAACAAGAACATCTGCCCAATTGCCTGCATAGGATGTAGAAAAAACGGCTAGAGGTGACCAAGATGAGCAAACCGCTAATCTTGTTTAATTCCATTACCTATGCAATGATGGCGCAAAAAGCCCTTGGCAGGTACGGCATATACGGCGATGTGATTAAAACGCCTAAATTTATCGCATCCTGCGGGTGCGGCTACTGTTTGCGCATTTATATAGGCTGTTTAAACGACGCACTTTCGGTGCTGGAAAAAGAAAATATCCCATTTGTAAAGTCAGCCGAAGGTGAGGAGAAACCATGATGTATTTAGACAACGCCGCCACCAGCTTTCCAAAGCCAGAATCGGTAAAACAGGCCGTGATGAAGGCAATGGATGTGTATGGGGCAAACCCCGGCAGAAGCGGGCATTTTTTGTCGCTGCAAACCGCCGAAAAGGTATTTGAAGTACGCACCCAGCTAAAGGAAATGTTCTGTGCCAAAAGCGAACAGAACATTATTTTTACGCAAAATTGCACCCAGTCGCTGAATATGGTGATTGGCGGGCTTTTGAAAGAAAATGATCACGTAATCATCACATGTTTGGAGCACAATTCGGTTATACGCCCGGTGCACCGCCTGAGCTTGACCAAAGGCGTTGCCTACGACATCGCCCAGATTGTGCCCAACGATGAGGATAAAACGGTGGAAAACATCGAGCGGCTTATTAAGCCCAACACCAAATTGATTGTTACCACCCATGCGTCCAACGTGTGCGGCATTGTGCTGCCCATTGAAAAAATTGCCCGCATGGCCAAACGCTACGGGCTGTATTATATGGTGGATGCCGCCCAAACCGCGGGCATGCTGCCCATCCATTTGGAAGAAACCCCGATTGACTTTGTGGCGATGCCCGGGCACAAGGGGCTGTACGGGCCTTCGGGCACCGGGGTGTTAATCGCCCAATGCCCCGAGGTGCTGGAGCCCATCTACACCGGCGGCACCGGCAGCGCTTCCATGCAGCTGGAACAGCCCGATTTTTCGCCCGATAAATTTGAAAGCGGCACCATCAACACCGCCGGGATTATCGGCTTGGGCGCGGGGCTTGCGTTTTTGCAAAACCGGGGCATGGAAAATGTATACCGCCATGAGCTAAAGCTGATTACCCAGATTTACGACGGCCTGGTGGAGATGGAAGAGGTAAAACTCTACACCGCCCGCCCCCAATACGGCAAAGCGGCGCCGGTTTTGTGCTTTACCGCCGATGGATTTACCTCAGAAGAAATTGTGACCCAGATGAGCGACAAAGGCATCTGCCTGCGCGGAGGGCTGCATTGCTCGCCGCTGGCACACAGCTTTTTGGGCACCATACAAAGCGGGGCCGTGCGGGTAAGCACAGGGGTTTTCAATACAGATATACAGGTAAAAACCTTTCTTGATGAGCTTAAAAAAATTGTGAAAACCCAAGTGAAATGATTGAATTTCACTAAGATTATGATAGAATAATCTTAGATGAATAAAAGGATGTAGAATATGGGATCGATATTTGCCACATTCAGGGAACAACTAGTAGGAACCATTCGCACAGTATGGATTATGGACATTGTGGACGTAATTTTTGTGGCGTATTTGGTTTATAAATTTATAAAGCTGGTTCGCGAAACACGGGCCGGCCAGCTGGTAAAGGGCATTTTGCTGTTAATTGTAGGTTATGCGCTGGCATCGGCCTTGGGGCTTAGAACCATGAGCTTTTTGCTGGAAAGCGTGTTCCAATTTGGTATGGTGGCCGTGCTGGTGGTATTCCAACCGGAACTGCGGCGCGCACTTGAACAAGTGGGGCGCACCAAAATTTCCAATTTGGGCGTGTTTTCCAGTATGAACTTGGATGAACAGGATGACGAGCGGCGTTGGAAAGAAGCGATTAGCGCCATTTGCAACGCGGCTGCGTCACTTTCCAAGCGCAAAACCGGCGCTTTAATTGTTATGGAACGCCAAACCCGTCTGGGGGAGATTATCAAAACCGGCACCGTAGTGGATTCGGCCCCCAGCGCGGAGCTGTTTGGCAATATCTTTTTCCCCAATTCACCGCTGCATGACGGCGCTGTGGTGATGCGCGGCGGCAAAATTTACGCGGCAGGGTGTTTTTTGCCTTTGTCGGAAAACCACACCATTAGCAAAGACCTTGGCACCCGCCACCGTGCGGCGCTGGGGATGAGCGAAGAATCGGATGCGGTAGTGGTGGTGGTTTCGGAGGAAACCGGCGTGATTTCGGTAGCAAAAGGCGGACGTTTGACACGCGATTACGATGTGGTTACTTTGGAACGCGAGCTGTTAAAGGACATGCTTCCCGAAAGCGAAAATGAAGAAGGCAAAAACGAAAGAAGGCCGATATTTCGGAAAGGGAAAGGCCGATGAAAATCGAAAAAAAACTCAAAAAATTTTCACTCAAAAAACTCATTGATGACGACCGGTACCTGCGGGTTTTTTCGGTTGTTATTGCAATTGTCATATGGTTTGCAGTCATCAACTTAATTAGCGATGAAGCCCCGCGTTCGATTTCCGGCGTTTCGCTGGACATTGAAAGCCAGATGGCCGACCTGCGGCAGATGGGGCTGGTGCCCATTGAAGGGGCCGACCAGAAAATCGAAGTGGTGGTGGAAGGCAAACGCACGGTTGTAGGCAATCTGCAGCCGGAAGATATCAACGCTGTGCTGGAACTGACCGGGATTGATTCCCCCGGCACCTACGATTTAAAGGTGAATGTAAGCAAAAACAATGCCAACGACGATTACCAGATTATCTCGGTGCGCCCGGAGACGGTGCGCATGGTGTTTGACCGCGAAACCAGCAAAAAACTCACCATTGAAATCGATATAACCGGCACTTCGGCGCCCGAAGGGTATTTGATGGAAACGGTATACGCTTCGGTAAGGGAAGTAACCGTGTCCGGGCCGGAAAGCGCTGTGCAAAATATTTCCCGCTGCGTGGCAAAGGTTTCCAGGGGCGATAACCTTACCCAAACCGCCGTGGTGAACACCGAGCTTGAATTTTACAATGTGGACGGGCAGCCAAGCGATATGTCCCAGGTGACAGTTGACCGCGAAACGGTGGATGTAACCATACCGGTACTGCAAATTAAAACGCTGCCGGTAAAGGTCAGCTTTATCAACATGCCAAGCGGCTTTGATATGGACACCCTGGAATACACCCTTTCGCAGGATACCATTGAAATCGCCGGGCCTACCGACGTAATGGCCAACTTAAGCGAATACAACTTAGGGTATATCGACTTTAAGCAGCTTTCGACAGAGGGCTTCCAGGAATTTGACATTATCCTGCCGGTGGGGTACTTGAACATCCAAAGCGTGGATAAAATCGGCGTGACCTTTAATATGGAAGACAAAATCGAAAAAGAATTTACCGTGCAGGATATCCGCGTTGTAAACGGACCCAGCAATTACACCATTACGGTGAACACCCGTCAAATCAACAAAGTAAAAATCATCGGCAACGCCGAAACCATAGAAGCGCTCAGTTCGCAGGATATTGTGGCAGAAATTGACTTTTTGTCCAGCGAAATATCCACCGGCCAGTACCAGATGCCGGCGCATATTGTGGTGCCGGGCAAAAACGACGTATGGATTTACGGCGAATATTCCGTTGTAGTCACGGTAAGACAAGATTCATAAAACCCCAAATTACCACAGCATGCAAATGTTGTGGTAATTTTGAGAATAGGAGAAATTATGGCAGTTATTATTAGCGGTATTGCCACAGGGCTAAACGAAGCGGCGGACGCCGCCATTGCATACGCGCTGAAAAAATACCGCATTGCGCCGCAAACGGTAAAAAGCGCGCATGTGGTCAAGCGCTCGGTGGATGCGCGCAAAAGGGGCAACATTGTATTTTCCAACGCGGTGCGTTTGGAACTTTTGGTTGACGAACAGGCGTTTGCGCGCAGCCAAAACAGCCCGCAGGTGCAGTATAAGCCGCAGCGGGGTTTTGCCCTTACCCCGGGCAAGGAAAAGCTTTCGCACCCGCCGGTAATCGCCGGGTTTGGCCCGGCGGGCATGTTTGCCGCGCTTTTGCTGGCAAGGTATGGGTATGCCCCCATCGTGCTTGAGCGCGGCGCAGATGTGGACACGCGGGTGGCGGCGGTGGAAGCATTTTGGAAAAGCGGCCGGCTGGACCCTGCCACCAACGTACAGTTTGGGGAAGGGGGCGCGGGCACCTTTTCGGACGGAAAGCTTACCACCCGTATCAACGACCCCTTATGCGACTGGGTTTTGCAGCAGTTTGTGCATTTTGGCGCGCCAAAAGACATTTTATATAAGGCAAAACCGCACATCGGCACCGACTATTTGCGCAAGGTGGTCAAAAACATCCGAAAGGAGATTATCGCCTTAGGCGGGCAGGTGCATTTTTTAAAGGAAGTACAGTGCATTGGCGTGCAAAACGGCAGGCTTAGCCATGTGGTGGCCAACGGGGAAGAAATCCCCGCACAGGCGCTTGTTTTGGCTGTGGGCCACAGCGCGCGCAACACCATACAAACCCTGTATGAAAGCGGGGTGGAAGTGGTTCCCAAAGCGTTTTCGGTGGGGGTGCGCATCGAGCACCGGCAAGAAGACATAAACCGTGCCCTATACGGCCCTCAGGCAGGGCATCCGGCCTTGCCGCCGGGGGAATATACCCAGTCTTTGCGTGTGGACGGGCGGGGGGTATACACCTTTTGCATGTGCCCGGGCGGGCTGGTGGTGCCGGCGGCGTCGGAAGAGGGCATGGTGGTTACCAACGGCATGAGCAACTACGGCCGCAACGCGCAAAACGCCAACAGCGCGCTGGTGGTGGGGGTAACGCCTGAAGATTTTGGTTTGCACCCGTTGGACGGCATCGCGTTTCAGAGAAAGCTGGAAAAAAGCGCCTTTTTGGCAGGCGGTGGCGGCTACAAGGCCCCCATGCAAACGGTTTGCAGCTTTTTAAACAAAGGCAAGGGCCTTTCGTTGGGCAGGGTGTCGCCCAGCTATGCATTGGGGGTAACCCCGTGCGATTTCCACAGCATTTTGCCGCCCTTTGTGTGCGATATGCTAAAACAGGGGTTGGCGGCATTTGACAAACGCATACACGGTTTTGCCGCGCCCGATGCGGTGATGACCGGCGTGGAAACGCGCACCTCCTCGCCCGTGCGCATACCGCGTTTGGACAATTTGCAGGCAGCGGGCTTTTTGGGCCTTTACCCCTGCGGGGAAGGCGCAGGTTATGCAGGCGGCATTATGAGCGCCGCGGTGGACGGCATCAAGGTGGCCAGCGCGATTATACAAAGCTTTCAAAGCGGCCGGGTTTAAGGGCACAAAACCCTGCTTTTTCCCGTATGATGAAGCATGGAGGAAAAAGGAGGGGGTCGTGTATGAAAACAGGGCTTGCCTTAACAGCAAGCGGCTTAGAAGGAATTGCCGCGGTAGGGGTGCTAAAAACCCTAAAAAGCTTAGGGGTTGAAATATCGTTTATTAGCGCCAGCGGCACGGCGGCGTATGCGGCGTATTTGTATGCCAAAGGCTACAGCGAGGAATTTATCATCCAGGCGCTGCTGCGCTTGATGAAAAAAGCCAAATCGTGTTCCAGCAAAGGCAAATGGCGCCGCTGGATTGCCCAAAAACGCAAGCGCCCCGCCAAAGATGCGCTGTTAAAAGAAATCCAAAAAACGCTGGCATGCCCCGTGGCGCGCAGCAGGCTGCGTGCGGCGATGGCCATCTGCTGCGTGGATATCCAAAGCGGAAGGCTGGTGGCGTTTTGCAAGCATCTGCGGCTGGATGCAAGCGAGCTGAAAGTGGTGGATGATTTTGATATAAGCGCCGCTTTGCGCGCTTCTTTGGCGCCCCAGCCGGTAGCGGGTGCGTTTTGCATGGAAAACATGCGCCTGTGCGATTCTTCGTTTTTGCAAAATTACCCGCGGTATATGCTGCGGCTGCTGGGCGCGGAACATACCATCGGCGCAAGCATTTTGCCCTGCCAAAGCGCTGAGCCGTTTGCGGGTGCGCAAAATGCATTGGAAATGGTGCGGCGCAGGATGCTGTTTTATGAAAACGAAAACAAAGACTGTTTGCTGCGGGTTTCTTTGCCGTTTGTACCCAGCGGGGAAAAAGGCATGCGCGAATGCATTGCATTTGCCAGCCAATTGGTAGAGGAAAACCGCTTGAAAATTTACTATACATTATAACAGAACAGGAGACAACGACTATGGGACGTATTTATGCAATCGGGGAAGCGTTGATTGATTTTATCCCCACCCAGCATTCGGTGGCGCTGAAAGATGTGCCGGGCTTTTTGCGCGCAGCGGGCGGCGCGCCCGCCAATGTGGCCGCAGCAGCGGCAAAATTAGGCTCTGCGGCTTCTTTTGTGGGCATGGTGGGGCAGGATGCCTTTGGCGAACATCTGCAGGAAACGCTGCAAAACGCCGGGGTGGATACTTCTTATCTATACAAAACCAATCAAGCCAACACCACCTTGGCGTTTGTCTCTTTAAAGGCGGATGGCCAGCGCGAATTTGCCTTTTACCGCAACCCGGGCGCAGATATGCTGCTGGATGCCGCTTTGGTGGAGGATATCCCCTTTGCAAAAGAGGATATTTTGCATTTTTGCTCGGTTTGCCTGGTTCCCAGTGCAACGCGCCAGGCGCATGCGCGCGCCATAGAGCGCATAAAAGCAGCCGGCGGGCGCGTTTGCTTTGACCCCAATTTGCGTTTTAACCTTTGGGATGACCATAAGGCGCTTAAAGACACGGTTTGGCAGTTTATGCAAGGGTGCGATGTGTTGAAGGTAAGCGATGAGGAAATCGAATTTATTTTTGATACCGCCAACGAAGAAACAGCCGTACAGGCTGCGTTTGACAAGGGCTGCCAGATGGTGTTTGTCACCAAGGGAAGCCGCGGCGCAAGCGTGTATACCCATGGCTTTTCGCTTGACTGCATGTCCCCTAGGGTACAGGCGGTGGATACCACCGGCGCAGGCGATACCTTTGCGGGCAGCATGCTTTCGCGCTTGATAGCCCTTTCGCCCCAGCAGCTGCAGGATCCCCAGGCGGTGGGCGAGGTTTTGCGCTTTGCGGTATTTGCTTCGGCTATTTCGGTTCAGAACAAAGGGGCAATCGCCTCGATGCCTTGTTTGGAACAGGTAAACGCATTTTTGGCGCAGGAATAGCATTTGCCTGCATGGCTTTTTTCGTGTTATACTAAAAATACACAAATTTTGCATTTTTAGACAGCCAAGGGGAGGGGAAAGCCATGCAAGAAGAGAACAAGCAGGAAAAAGCAAGAAAATGGGGGCTTGCATTCCAGAAAAAATACACCGTGATTGCCATATATGCGTTTGCCGTTATTGCGCTTTCCATTTTGTTGGTGTTTTTCTGCCTGAATGTTTCGGTTGTCCTTTCGTTTGTAAACCGGGTGCTGGCCATTTTATCCCCGGTGGTTTACGCGCTGGTGATCACCTATTTGATGAACCCTTTGGTCAGCTGGTTTGAAAGGCGTGTGTTTGCCTTTTTGGTAAAGAAAAAGCCGCGTTACCAGCTGCGCCGCGCACTTTCCATTGCTGCGGCGTTTGTTTTAATGCTGCTGGTGCTGGGCGTGTTTTTGTATATTGTTCTGCCGCAAATTGTCACCAGTACGGTGGGGCTTGTCAGCAGCATGTCCAGCTATATTGTGAATTTGGAAAGCAATTTGCGGGAGTTTGTCTCCAACATGGGGCTGCCGCAGGAGATTATCGACCAGGTTTTGGCGCTGGTGCAGTCGGCCGAAACGTGGTTTACCCAAATTGTCTCGCTGGCACAGCAATGCCTGCCGTATTTGTATGGCATTACGGTGCAGGTGACGTCGGTGTTTTACAACTTGGTTTTGGGGCTGGTGATTTCCGTCTACACGCTTATGAGCAAGGAAAAGCTGTTTGCGCGCACCAAAAAGCTGCTGTATGCGTTTTTTTCACCCAGCCATGTGGACCGCGCCATTGACGTAACCGAAAAATGCCATAAAATCTTTTCGGGTTTTCTTTCCGGCAAGCTGCTGGATTCCACCATCATCGGCATTTTGTGCTTTATCGGCATGAGCATTTTGAATATCCCTTTGGCGGTGCTGGTTTCGGTGGTGGTGGGGGTCACCAATGTCATCCCGTATTTCGGGCCCTTTATCGGGGCTATCCCCAGCTTGATTTTGATTTTCTTTGTATCCCCTATCAAAGCGGTTTGGTTTGGCATTTTTTTAATGCTTTTGCAGCAGTTTGACGGCAACATCCTGGGCCCCAAAATTTTGGGCGATTCCATTGGCATAAGCGCTTTTTGGGTGATTTTTGCCGTATTGGTAGGCGGTGGGCTGTTTGGAGTGGCCGGCATGTTTTTGGGCGTGCCGGTGTTCGCGGTGATTTATATGCTGGCAAGCGAGTTTATTTACAAGCGGCTGAAAAAGAAAAATCTGCCCACCGATACCAAGGAGTATGCCTCGGAGAAAAACAAAATCAACTTTTGGTAAAGGTTCTTGACAAATACCCCAAATAGGGGTATTCTGTACTAGAAACCTTTTGGAAAGGATTTATACGATGCTTCACACATTTGCAGCCGTTTTCTTTACATTCTTCTTTAGCTTTTGCTTTTTCTTTAGCATGAGCTTTTTTGGCGTGAAGAAAAAAGGGTTGCTGTAAAAAGTGGGATAGGCTCGTAATATACGCGAGAATAGGCCGGTGCTTTTGGGGCAACCCGAAAGCACCGGTTTTTTATTGCTGTTAGGAGGAAGAAAAAATGGTTGTTATTTTAAAGCCCCATTTGCAAGAAGAAAAAATCAACGAGGTTTCCCAGTGGCTGGAAAGCTTTGGGGTGGATGTGAATGTAGTGCGCGGCTCGCATATGACCATCATCGGTTTGATAGGCGATACCGCCAAAATTGATATGGATATGGTGCGCAACAACGCCTATGTGGAAGACGTCAAGCGCATCCAGGACCCGTTTAAAAGCGTCAACCGCAAATTTCATCCGGATGACACCGTTGTGCAGGTAGGAAAACACTGCATCGGCGGGGAGGAGTTCCAGGTCATCGCAGGCCCCTGCTCGGTGGAAAGCCGCGAGCAGATTACCTATGTGGCCCAAAGGGTGAAAGCGGCTGGCGCTCATTTTTTGCGCGGGGGCGCGTTTAAGCCACGCACTTCCCCCTATTCGTTCCAGGGCCTGCGCGCCGAGGGCATTGAATATCTGCTGGAAGCCAAAAAAGCCACCGGCATGCCCATTGTCACCGAGATTATGAGCGTTTCGCATCTGGATTTGTTCGAGGATGTGGACGTCATCCAGGTGGGCGCGCGCAACATGCAAAACTTCGAGCTGTTAAAAGAGCTGGGCCATACCCGCAAGCCCATTTTATTAAAACGCGGCCTTGCCAACACCATTGAGGAGCTGTTGATGAGCGCCGAATACATTGCGGCGGGCGGCAATATGAACATCATGCTGTGCGAAAGGGGCATCCGCACCTTTGAAACCAAAACCCGCAATACGCTGGATATTTCGGCCGTGCCCATGTTAAAGCAATTGTCCCACCTGCCGGTGATTGTAACCGACGATGCGGTAGCGCCCTTGTATGCCAAAACCGTGCAGAAGTCGCTGCAAAA
>CAJFVS010000028.1 GCA_904420505.1 Candidatus Alloruminococcus vanvlietii
AAGCCTAAACTTCTCTCTATTCTCTTGCCCTTCGCAATGCTCAGCGTTCCTGTAAAACATAACTGTCCTTAGCAACCCTGCTCATTTGGCACAGGAGTTTTGTTTTGAAATTTAGTCTTTGGCTTTGAAAGAAACGCCCGCATGTTCCTGGTAGAACTTGGCAACTGCCGCACAGTCCAAATCGGCGTATTGCTCGTTGTTGCAAACGTCGAACATCTGCTCAACCACCGCGCCCATCATCAAGGGGCTGCCCAGTTTTCTGGCAACGTCGGTTACAATGCCCAAGTCTTTGGTCATCAATTTTAATTTAAACGAGGGGCTGTAATCGTCTTTTAAGAAGATGGGGAATTTGCCGTTTAAGGTAAAGGAATTGGCGGTTGCGCCTTTTAATACATCGTACAGCTGGGAGGGGTCTACCCCGGCTTTTACCGCCATGCAGACCGCTTCGGAAATAGCGACAATCTGTGCGCCGACGATAAGGTTATTGGCCAATTTGGCGGCCAAACCCAGGCCGTTGTCCCCGCAGTAGATGATGGTTTTGCCGATGATATCAAACACGGGTTTGGTTTTTTCAAACGCTTCTTTTTTGCCGCCAATCATAATGGCAAGGGTGGCTGCTGCAGCGCCTTCCGGGCCGCCGCTAATGGGGGCGTCCATAAATTCTACGCCTTGCTGGGCCAGTTTTTCGGCAAACGAACGGCTTGCAAACAAATCAATCGTGCTCATATCCGCGATGATGGTGCCGGGTTTTGCCCCTTTTGCCAGGCCGTTTTCCGAAAACAATGTCTCTTCCACCTGTGCGGAGTTGGGAACCACCGTAATGATAAAATCGCTGTGTTCGGCAACTTCTTTATAGGTTTCGCAAATGGTTGCGCCCAGTTTTTCCATTTCTTCGGCAGGGCCGCGGTTGTTATGGTAGCCTACATACAGGTTATACCCGCCTTTGATGATATTTTTCGCAATCGGCAGGCCCATCATGCCAAGGCCTACAAAACCAACATTCTTTATCACAAAATTTCCTCCTTTTTATGTGCAGCAGACTGCACCCCAAATTAATAAAACCTTTTAAGTTATAGGTTTAGTATATCATTTTTTCCCCTGCGCTTCAATTGTTTTGGCAAAATATATCAAATTCAGAAGTTTCCACAAATTCGTTAGATAAAACTATCTATTTCTCTGGCAAACAGCGTTTGCATTCCGCTTTGGGCATACGGTTTTCCTCAAAGCGGGGCGTTTTGCTGCACAAACACATACCGGCTGCTGGTGGACATCTCTTTGGCAAAGCAAAACCCCTGTTCGTCAAATGCCTGTACATCCCGGGGGTTGGTAATGCGGTTTTGGATAATATACCGCGCCATGCATCCCCTGGCAATTTTGGCGTTGGTGGGAATCATCCGCAAACGCCCGCGCTTAGGGGTTAAAAAGTCGCAGGTGATAAACGCCCGGCCCCCTACATGGCGGGAAACCGCCGCCGAATACTCATGCGAGGCCAAATTCAGCACCACATCGTCGGTTTCGTATAAAGCGCCGCACAAGCGGCCGCCCCAAAAAGCATACAGGCTTTTGCCTTCTATCTGCACGCGGCTTTTCAGTTCCAAGCGGTAGGGTTTCATGGCATCCAGGGGCGCCAAAAGGCCATAAAACGGGCTGACAATGCGCAGGCAGCCCTGTGCAAACCGCAAATCGTCTTTCTGCATTTGCAGCGCTTGGATATGCTGGTACTGCAATCCCCAAAAGCTGAAAATAGCAGGGCTTTGCGGCAAAACTTCAAAATCCTGGTACTGTGCAAACGCCTGCAAAGCAAGCTGGCTGTTGATTTCCAAAGCCTGCTCCAGCTGCCAGGGGCTAAAGGATTGCATCACCTGTAAAATGCGCTGCATTTGCCCTAAAAACGCGGGCGTGCTCATGCTAAGGCCATCCAGCGTTTGCTGGCGCATGCGTTTTGCCGGGGAAATGATGAGTTTCATAAAACCCTCCTAAAAACGGTACTGCTACTTTGTATTGTAGCCGCTTTGCCCCTGCTTGGCAAGTGCCTGCCCTTTGGCCAAACAGCGGATGCCCCAATGGCCGCCCCATGGGTTTGGCTGCCTTAAATAATCCCCGGCGGAATTTTTGCCGCTGTATACACAGCGCTTATTTGGCCGTAAATTCCTTTGCAAAACCGCCTGAGCGCCCTGGCCGTAGCCCAAAACAAAAAGCCCACCGCCTAAAAGCGATGGGCCTGTAAAACGCAAAATACGGCAGAAAAACGCCTTGCCTTTTTAGTGGGGCAAACGGCTTTGTTAAGCCAGGCTGTCGCACCAGCTTTTTAATTCTGCCTGGCCGGCCGAAGCCCGAAAGCGCTTGCCTTCTTTTAAAACCGCGCCCTTGCAAGACGGCGCCAGCTCCTGGTTGGTATTGCCCATGCCGCTGCCGCCGGAAGTGGCAAACGGAACAATGGTTTTGCCGGTTAAGTCGTACTGCTCCAAAAACGTGTTGATGATGGTGGGCGCTACATACCACCAAATGGGGAACCCAACATAGATGGTATCATACTGCGCCATGTTTTCCACCGTGTTGGCAACGGCCGGGCGAAAGGATTTGTCTTTCATCTCTACCGTGCTGCGGCTTTTGGGGTTGGTCCAGTCAAGGTCGGCAGCGGTGTAAGGCTGCTGGGGTTTTATTTCATGCAGGTCGGCGCCAATGGCGTCTGCCAGGGTTTTGGCCAGCTTTGCGGTTACCCCGCTTGCAGAAAAATAGGCTACCAATGCTTTGCTCATACAATCGTCTCCTTTTATCATCGCTTCAAAATATATCCAAACGGCCAAAAACAAGCAAACCCGGCCTTTTTGGCTTTGCAAAATACTTTGTTTTTCGCCTGTTGGGCTATCTCTTGCCATAAAGCCTTTTTGCCAGGCGTTTGCTATATGGGTATCTTACAACTTAGAGTATACTCTAAGTCAAGCGTTTTTTGTCAAACAGCTAAAACCTGCGGCTTTTCAAAAAAAGAGACGTTTGCATGCCCGGTATTTGCGCCCAAACAAACAACAGCATTCTGCCCGGCCATACAACAGCCGGACAAAATGCCGTCATCCAACGCCTGTGCCGCAGCGGCCGGCCCCGGTTAACCCCTGGCTTAAACCACGGATCCTTGGGCGGCGCATCTGCGTGCGGGAATATCCTTAGCCAAACAAATGGAATTGTACAAACACGGTTGAAAGCAGCGAAGCCACCAGCGAAACCACCGTAATTTGGGTATTGATGGAAGGCCCAGCGGTATCTTTAAAGGGGTCGCCTACCGTATCGCCGATAACAGCCGCTTTGTGGGCCTGGCTGCCTTTGCCGCCCTCCTGCCCGGATTCGATGTATTTTTTGGAATTGTCCCAAAGGCCGCCGGAATTGGACATAAACAACGCCAAAAGCAAACCGCTTACAATGTTGCCAAGCAAAAACCCGCCGATGGCCTGCGGCCCGCCAATCAAGCCCACAACAACCGTGGCCAGAATGCTAATCAATCCGGCCGGAATCAACTCTTTTAACGCGCCGGTGGTGGCGATGTTAATGCATCTGCCGTAGTCGGGCTTTACGCCTTCTTTGCCTTCGCGCAGCCCTTCGATGCTATCAAACTGCCGGTGGATTTCCGCCACCATGCGCTGGGCATTTTTGTCCACACCCAAAATAAGCATGGCCGAAAACACCGCCGGAATGGCCGCGCCGATTAAAATACCGAAAAATACCGTGGGCGACATAATGTCAAACCCAACAATCAGCTCTTTGCCCACAGCGGCCAGCGCCGCATTGGCTTCGGACATAAAAGCGCCAAGCAGCGAAATAACCGTCAGCCCTGCCGCGCCAATGGAAAAACCTTTGGTAACCGCTTTTACGGTGTTGCCCGCGCTGTCAAGCTCATCGGCCGTGCGGATGGTATCCTCCCCAAGCCCACCGATTTCTGCCAGGCCGCGCGCGTTGTCCACAATCGGGCCGTAAGCGTCGTTGGAGATAATCATCCCCACAATGGAAAGCATGCCGACCGCCGCCATGGAAATGCCAAAAATGGCATAGCCGTCGCCCATGGGGGCGCAAATCTGGTAGGCAACCAATGCCGAAACCGCAATGCCTACCATAGCGGGCAAAGCGGAGATAAACCCATAGGAAACACCCGATAAAATGGTAAAAGCAGGCCCCGAACCGGAGGCACGCGCTACCTTGCGCACAATGGGTTTGGTGTCGTCGGTAAAATAGTCGGTGGTAATGCCGATGATGACGCCGACCAGCAAACCGGTGGCCGAAGCGCCCCAGATGCGCCAAGAGAAGCCTTCAAAAATGGCGGTTGCAGCGGCGGTCAGTACCAGGAAAACCGCTGTTGTAACATAAGTAGAGGAATTTAAGGCCCTTGTGGGGTTGCCATGCTTGCCGATGCGCGCAGCGGCAATGCCGATAATGGAAGACAAAAGCCCTAAAATAGCATAACAAAAAACCATCGAGACATTGGCATAATCGCCCGAAAGCGACTGGGCAATGACCAGCGCCGAAGCCATGGCCGCCACGTTGGAGTCAAACAAATCCGCGCCCATGCCGGCTACATCGCCTACATTGTCGCCCACGTTGTCCGCAACAACGGCGGGGTTGCGCGGGTCATCTTCCGGAATCCCCAATTCAACCTTGCCGGTCAAATCGGCGGAAACATCCGCTGTCTTGGTAAAAATGCCACCGCCGGCTTTGGCAAACAGCGCCAGCGAGCTTGCCCCGAAGGAAAATCCCAGCAAAATAGAGGCGTTGCCTGTGACCATCAAAACGGCCGCAACCCCCAAAAGAGAACACCCGACAACCAGCAGGCCCATTACGGCGCCTCCGCGGAAGCCCACTAAAAATGCCGGCTTAATGCCTTCCTGCGCCGCTTCGGCCGAACGCCCGTTGGAAAGGGTAGCTACCATAATGCCGATTTTGCCCGCTATAGCCGAAAGCACAGTGCCGGCTAAATAGGCAATGGCCATGGAAAGGTTGTCCAAAATATTTCCATTCCAGATAGGAGAAGGCAGAAGAATCAAAATCAAAACGGCGGCAACGGCTGCAAATTTGGCAAGCACGCCGTATTCCCTGCGCATAAAGGTGTTCGCACCCTCTTTAATAAGGGCAGAAACTTCCTGAATCCTTGCGTTTTGCGTTTTTTGCTTTTTTACCCACAAATACAGGTAAGCCGCAAATGCAAAGGCAATTGCCGCTGTTAGGACGGAAAGGCCGTAAAACAGTGCCAGTTGATTGTCCATAAAATGATACCCCTTTCTGCTGAAAAATACCAAGACGTCCCGGTTTTGTCTGCCTGGTTTTGCATGGCAAACACCTTTGAAAAAAGAAAAGGCAAAACCCTATGCAAGAGTTCTGCCCATCGCTTCTATCCAACCCTGGCCTGCGGATTCCCGGATTGCCCGGCAAACCCATAAGCCCATTGTGCCATACAAAATGCAGGAATAAATAGAGCACCTATATGCCCTATGACAGACTCCACCGCTTATTCCGATTGTCTTTATTATAAAAATTCTTTCAACTAATGTCAATATAAATATTTATTTTATACAAATTTCATAGCTTTTATCCAAATAATCCGCCCTATTTCTGAAATTTTGGCATCTGAATGGGAATATTGCTTTTGCACTTTATACGTTTTCTGCTGCAGCCTTTTCAGCCAAAGGGGGCGCTATCTTTCCATCGCCTAAACCGTAGCGGGCTGCCCAGGCCCAAAAGCCCGGGTATGCCATGTTTTTTGGCCCAGGGGCAAGCAGCAAGCAAAATGCTGTTTAACCCAGCGCAAAAGAGAAGAGCCTGGCTGGGTGAGCGGTTTAGGTGCCCGCCCCAAAATATAGGCAGACTGCTGTAAAAAAGAAAAACCTGCGCAGCGGCGAGTTGCTCACCGCAGATTTGGAAAAGGTGGATACCTTAGCTGCCACCCCTGGCGTGAGCACTTTGCCCGGACAAAAAGAAAAGAGCCTGAACGCAAATTGCGTTCAGACTCAGTCTGTGTCAAGACGTCAACGATGATAAAAAATCACCGTGGTGCATTGCTCTCCACACTATATACACGATTATAGCACAGGACGATCTGGATCGGGCATATCTGAG
>CAJFVS010000029.1 GCA_904420505.1 Candidatus Alloruminococcus vanvlietii
CGTCAATGGCCGTCTTTTCAAAAGGCGTGCCAGGGCTGTAGGTGTAGGTCAAATGCTCTGTTTGTATTACTGGCAATGCAATTCCTCCATTAACTTGCTAATCTGTTCAACCGCCTCTTTTTCATCGATGCACTCCAAATCCACATCAAAGCCCATTTCCTGCAAAAACTTCATAAGCTCGGTGGCCTGGGGCACGTCCAGCCCGACCTTTTTCAGCGCATCCACCTGTTTGAATACCGCATGGGGGGTGCCGTCCATGAGCAGTTTGCCCGAATCGATGACCACCACGCGGTCGGCCTTGGCCGCTTCGTCCATATAATGGGTGATAAGCACCACGGTAATGCCGTATTCGCGGTTTAATTTGCGGATGGTGGAAAGCACTTCCTGGCGCCCGCGCGGGTCAAGCATGGCGGTGGGTTCGTCCAGCACAATGCACTCAGGCCGCATAGCGATAATGCCCGCTATGGCAACGCGCTGCTTTTGCCCGCCCGAAAGCTGGTGGGGCGCATGGTCTTTGTATTCGTACATGTTTACGTCTTTTAGCGCTTCGTCTACCCGCTTGCGGATTTCTTCCGGAGGAAGCCCCAGGTTTTCGGGCGCAAAGGCCACGTCTTCTTCCACAATGGTGGCCACTATCTGGTTATCCGGGTTTTGGAACACCATGCCCACCGTCTGGCGGATATCATAGAGCTTGTCTTCCTCTTTGGTGTCAATCCCCTTTACATAGCATACCCCGCCCTGCGGCAGCAGTATGGCGTTAAAATGCTTGGCTAACGTGGATTTTCCCGAACCGTTGTGCCCCAAAACCGCCAAAAACTGCCCTTTGGGAACGCTTAAAGAAACATCGTCAAGCACATTGGTCTGCTCGTCTTCCTCGCGTTCTTCGTTGTTGCGGTAGGCAAACGAAAGGTGTTCGGCTTTTAATAGTTCTTCCATAGCATGTCCTTTCCTTATATTCCGTTTTGCATCCAAATGGCGGTAGACCCACAGGGCAGCGCCTGGCCCGAAGCCTTTACCGGCAGCCCGATTTCATCTGCCCAAACGCTTCCGCCGCGTTTTTTTACAATTACAGACTGCAATATATACGACATCACACTGGGGGAAAGCCCCGTTGTGTAAGAATTGAGTATCAAAAACAAAGCGTCGTCCGCCAACAGGTTGCTGGCTAAATCCACAAAATCGTAAATCTGCTCTTCCAGCTTCCACACTTCGCCGTTGGGGCCGCGCCCGTAAGAGGGCGGGTCCATAACAATGCCCTGGTAACGGCTGCCCCGGCGGATTTCCCGCCCGGCAAACTTAAAACAATCCTCCACAATCCAGCGCACCGGCTTGTCCGCCAAATGCGAAAGCGCGGCGTTTTCCCGCGCCCAGGAGACCATCCCCTTGGAGGCATCCACATGGCAGACGCTCGCCCCCGCCTGCAAACAAGCAAGGGTTGCCCCGCCGGTGTAAGCAAACAGGTTTAATACGTTTACCGGCCCTTTGTTTTTTAAAATCTGCTCGTTTAAAAAATCCCAGTTTACCGCTTGTTCGGGGAAAAGCCCGGTATGTTTAAAACCCGTTGGTTTAATTTTAAAGGTAAGCCCCTTGTAGGAAACTGTCCAGCTTTCTTTCATCGGCTTGTGGTTTTCCCACTGGCCGCCGCCGGAAGAAGAACGATGGTAGCGTGCAGACGCCTTTTTCCAGTTGGGGTCCAGTTTAGGGGTTTTCCAAATGATTTGCGGGTCCGGGCGGATGAGGATGGTATCCCCCCAGCGCTCCAGCTTTTCCCCGCCGGATGCATCCAATACCGCATAATCGTTCCAATCCTGTGCAATGCGCATAATTTATGAATACCTTTCTTTGATTTTCGCGGCGATTTGCTGCGCCAGCTGCTGAATCTGTTCGGTGTCCTTGCCTTCAATCATCACGCGGATAAGCGGCTCGGTGCCCGATGCGCGCACCAGCACCCGCCCGTTTTGCTGCAAAACCGCCTGCGCGTTTTGTATGGCGGTGCAAATATCCTGGTCGGCCAAAACCGTTTCTTTCTGGTGGTTGGGCACCTTTACGCCAATTAACACCTGCGGGTAATGCTCCATCAAGTTGGCAAGCTCTTTGGCGGTTTTTTGGGTTTGCTTTAATACTTTTAGCAGCATAAGGGCGGAAAGCTGGCCGTCGCCGGTGTTCATGTAGTCCAGCAGTATGATGTGGCCCGACTGTTCCCCGCCGATATTGTGCCCGCCTTTCAGCATTTCTTCCAGCACATAGCGGTCGCCCACCTTGGTGCGCACGCAGTCGATGTCCTGGCCTTTGGCAAATTCAAAAAAACCTAAGTTGCTCATCACGGTAACCACTACCGTGTTGTTTTTCAAACGCTGCTGGGCCTTTAAAAAATGCGCCAAAATCGCGATGATTTTGTCCCCGTCGATTTCTTCCCCCTGCGCGTCCACCGCCAGGCAGCGGTCGGCGTCGCCGTCAAAGGCAAAACCGATGTCGCAGCCGTGTTCGCGCGTTAAGCGGGAGATATTCTCCAAATGGGTGGAACCGCACCCCTGGTTGATCTTCGCCCCGTCGCATTCATCGCAAAAGATAAAGCATTGGGCCCCTGTTTTTTCAAAAATTTTATGTACTGTGCGCCCGGCACTGCCATTGGCGCAGTCAAACGCCACCTTTAAACCGGTCAAATCCACATCCGCGCAGTCAAGCAGATGGTCGGCATAATCCTGCGCGCCGCTGCGGCAAAAATGCACCTGGCCGGTTTTATCGCCCGGCACAACGGTTTCTAAGCTCTCGTTTTGCATAAAGGCCTCAATTTCGTCTTCCAGCTCGTCGGACAGTTTAAAGCCCTCGGCATTGAAAATTTTGATGCCGTTGTATTCGGGCGTGTTGTGCGAAGCGCTAATCATAATCCCCGCATCCGCCTGATACAGCCGGGTGAGGTAGGAAACCGCCGGCGTGGGCACAACGCCCAGTTCCATCACATCCGCCCCAATGGAGCAAATGCCGCCCGCCAGGCAGCTTTCCAGCATGTCGGAAGACACGCGCGAATCTTTGCCGATTAAAATTTTCGGCTTGTGGTTTGTATGTTTTGTTAAAACCGCGGCGGCCGCTTTGCCCAGCGAGAGGGCCAGCGCACAGCTTAGCTGCGTGTTGGCAACGCCCCGCACGCCGTCGGTACCAAATAGTCTACCCATCTATATCCCCCTGTAAATCCAACAAATTCAGTTGCCCGGAGGCCTCTTTGGTTTCTTTATTGGGCATTTTCATCCCCAGGTGTTCATAAGCCAGGCTGGTGGCGCAGCGCCCCCTTGGCGTGCGCGATAAAAAGCCAATCTGCATCAAATACGGCTCGTAAACGTCTTCTATCGTAACGGCTTCTTCCCCGCAGGCCGCAGCCAGGGTTTCTAGCCCAACCGGCCCACCGTTGTAGTTGCGGATAATCGTCATAAGCATGCGCCTATCCACCTGGCCAAGCCCCAAAGCGTCTACTTCCAGTTTGCTAAGCGCCATCGCGGCAATCTCTTTGGTAATGACCCCTTCGCCCAGCACCTGGGCAAAATCGCGCACGCGCTTTAAAAAGCGGTTGGCAATACGGGGCGTGCCGCGCGAACGCCTGGCAAGCTCGCATGCCCCCCCTTCGTCGCATTCAATGTTTAAAATTTTGGCGCTTCTTAACACAATCTGCGAAAGCTCCTGCACCGTGTACAGCTCCAGGCGCAGCATCACCCCAAAGCGGTCGCGCAAGGGGGAAGAAAGCTGGCCTGCGCGGGTGGTGGCGCCCACCAGCGTAAAATGCGGCAAATCCAGCCGAATCGAGCGCGCCGAAGGGCCTTTGCCGATGATGATGTCCAGCCCGAAATCCTCCATAGCCGGGTAAAGCACTTCCTCTACCGCGCGCGAAAGGCGGTGGATTTCATCAATAAACAGCACATCCCCTTCGGACAAATTGGTGAGCAGCGCCGCCAAATCGCCCGGTTTTTCAATGGCCGGGCCGGAGGTGATGCGGATGTTCACATTCATCTCGTTGGCGATAATGCCTGCCAAAGTGGTTTTGCCCAAGCCGGGCGGCCCATAGAGCAGCACGTGGTCGAGCGGCTCCTGGCGCCCTTTGGCCGCCTGCATAAACACCGAAAGGTTTTCTTTGGCCTTTTCCTGCCCGATGTATTCTTCCAGTACTTTGGGGCGCAAAGAAAACTCCACCTCAGAATCCTGCTGGGTGTAATCGGGCGTCATAATTCGATTTTCCAAATCCATATCTTCTGCTTGAAAACCTGCCATGTATTATGTACCTCTTTATATTTTATCCTTTTGCCAAAATTTTCAGCGCTTCTTTAATCAGCTCTTCTACCGGGCTGTTGGGGTTTAACTGCGAAATTGCCTGCACGGCCTGCGCCTGGGAATACCCCAGCACCAGCAACGCGCTAATGGCTTCGCCCGCGTCGCCCCCGCTCACTTCACCGGGAACGGCGTTTTGCGTAATGCCTTTGCCCACATCTTGGGCAGTGACTTTGTCTTTTAATTCCAGCACAATCCTCTGCGCCAGTTTGGGACCAATGCCCTGTGCGCGGGTAATGGATTTAACATCCCCCGTGGCCACATACAGCGCAAATTTTTCGGGGCTGGCGTCCGATAAAATGGAAAGCGCGGCTTTTGGCCCCACGCCGTTTACGCCTATAAGCATTTTAAAGCAGTTGAGTTCGCTTTCATCGTAAAAGCCAAACAGGTCAACGGCGTCTTCGCGCACATTCAAATGGGTGTAAAGCATCACTTCGCTGTTTTGCGCCGGCAGTTTGGAAAGCGTTTGGAAGGTGATGGCGCATTTATAGCCCACCCCGCCCGCTTCGATTACGGCAAAGCCGGGTTCGGCATGCAAAAGGCGGCCGCGTATACTGTAAAACATCTAATATTTCACCATCCCATAAGCGTTTTTCTGCATAAGCGTGGAGGAATTGGTATGCGCATGGCAAATGGCAATTGCCAAGGCGTCGGCCGTGTCGTCGGGCTTTGGCACCTTTTCCAAATGCAGCAAAATGCGCGTCATTTCCATCACCTGGCGCTTTTCGGCCCGGCCGTAGCCCACCACCGACTGCTTTACCTGCAAAGGAGTGTATTCATACAGCGGCACATGGCTTTTTACCCCGGCCAGTAAAATCACCCCGCGGGCGCATGCCACCCCAATGGCCGTTTTTTGGTTGGAGTTAAAAAACAGCTCCTCCACCGAAATGGCGTCGGGTTTAAAGCGTGCGATAATATCCATAAGTTCATCGTAAATGTTTTCCAACCGGTGCTCAAAATGCATTTTTGCATCGGTTAAAATCGCGCCGTAATCGATGGTGCGAAACTTGTTGCCAACGTATTCCACCACGCCCCAGCCTACAATGGCATAGCCGGGGTCGATGCCTAAAACAACCATTTCCAAAATTACCCCATTTTATAAATCTATATCCTTAGTATTATAGCATAACCCCCCAAAAGTGGCAATGTAAACGTGGTTTTCTCTTATGATTTCCCAGTTCATCCTATGGAAAAGAACATATTTTTGTGAAAAAAGGGAAAACCAAAAATGATTGCGAGAATTTTTGCCCAAATACTTGCATTTTTTGGGATTATGGGGTATAATTCGTTATGTTGTTTTTGGACGCTTAGCTCAGCTGGTAGAGCATTTGCTTGACGTGCAAAGGGTCAGGGATTCGAGTTCCTTAGCGTCCACCAGGGGTGCTGTTCCTGCAATAGCGGGGGCGGCATTTTTTTGCCCATTTTTAGGGGTTTGCCCTATAGAAAAAACGTGTTTTTCCTTTGTATAAGCGGGTTTTCTGGCATGCAGGCGCGGGTTTTGTTTTTAAAAAAGCGCTTTGCTTTTTGGGCTAAAAAACGGCGAAGTTGCCCCGCTTGCGGCTTTGCCTCTGCGCGCAAACCTCATCCTATTTTGGGCGATCCGTTTTCAAAAAACCATATAAAAAACACAAAGCAGGCCATCCAAAAAGCGATGGCCTGCTTTTTATTTTGCAAAAAAAGCTTCAATTTGGGCTTTTTTGGCTTTTACCGAACCCTGGATTAACTCTTTGCTGCCGCCCCCGCGCCCATTAAGCGCCTGGTTCATCTCTTTGCCAAAGGCGCGCACGTCAGCCCCCTGGCTGGCTACGGCATACTGGTAGCCGCTTTCTTCGCTGCCGGAAAACACCCCTGTTACCCCCGCCGCTTTGGAACACGCCTTTAAGCAAAAGCGGCGCAGCCCGTCGGGCGAAAGGCCTTCTTCAAACAGGGCAAGGTTGCCCGCACAAGGAGGAATATTTTCGGCTTTTAAGGCGTACAGCTCGTTTTGGGCGGCCCCAAGCTGCATTTTCAGCTGGCTTATCTCGTCTTTCAAATGCTCTACAGCGCCAACAATGGCGCTTTCTTTGGTGGAAAGCATCACCGAAATGGCGTTTGTGCTGGCCATTTTTGCCCGGTAATCTTCCAAGGCGCGGCGGCCGCACAACAGGCTTAAGCGCACGCCGCCTTTGTACCGTTGGCAGGAAAGGAATTTTACAATCCCCACTTCGCCGGTGGTTTTGGTGTGGGTGCCGCAGCAGGCGCAAAGGTCATAGCCTTGTACCTCTACAATGCGGATATCCCCCGAAAGCTCTTTTTTGCTGCGGTAATCCAGGGCCGCAAGCGTTTGCGCATCTGGAAAAGAAGCGGTAACCGGCACATTTTGGTAAATGGCTTTGTTCACGACGTCCTCTACTTTTTGCACATCTTCGGGCTGCAGTTCGCCGTTAAAATCAATGGTAACCGCGTCTTTGCCCATGTGAAACCCCACATTGTCCAGCTTATAAAGGCGGTGCACCACCCCGGAAATGATATGTTCGCCGCTGTGGTGCTGCATAAGCAAAAAGCGCCTGTCCCAGTCAATTTGGCCATGCACATGTGCGCCTGCCTGCAGCGGCCCCTGGGTAATATGCAAAATTTCGCCGTTTTTTTCACGTACATCCAGCACGTGGGTGTCGCCCAATACACCCGTATCGGCTGGCTGGCCGCCCCCTTCGGGATAAAACGCCGTTTGGTTTAACACCACAGCAAAATGTTCCCCAAACGGTTGGCAGCTTAAAACATCGGCTTCAAACGCCTGCATATAGGCGTCCTGGTAATACAATTTTTCGGTTTTTGGCAATGTTGAATATCCCCTTTTGCAAAGGGTGCGCGCACCCTTTTTTCTTTCCTAGAATAGTATACCATACCGGTTGCGGTTTGCAATTGTTGTTTTTTGCGCGCGATTGCAAACGCGTTTGGCGTGCTGGCAAGCAGCGGTGCTTTTTGAATTGGCAACGCAAAATCCATAAACGCCCGTTTGCAATTTCCTTTTTGGCTTATGGCAAAACACCCGGCGCCCTTAAATGCTAACCGCCGGCTTTAAAGCCTTAAAAGCGTTTTTTGCCATTTTTGCAGCAATTTTACCCATACATAAATTTGCGCCTTTGGGCCAATCTATGATTGGGTGAAAAAAATGAAGCAAACAACCAAAGACGATATCCGCGCGTTTTCCATCGGCGCCAGCGGGTACCCTCTTATCGAAATTTTATACCGCGGCTCTTCGCATTGGACCATGAGCATAACCGGCGGGCTATGCTTTTTGTTTTTCCACCGGTTTAACCGCAAGCATTTTAACACCAAATGGTGGAAAAAATGCTTTGTGGGCACGTTTATCATCACCAGCATGGAACTGGTGGTGGGGCTTATTGTCAACCGCCTGCTTGGCATGAAAGTTTGGGATTATTCCGACCAGCCGCATAATTTTATGGGCCAGATTTGTTTATTGTACTCCACTTTCTGGTTTTTATTAAGCATCCCGCTGTGCGGCATTAGCAAGCTGCTTTTGTCCTGCAGCCGCAAAAAACGCGCATAAAGACGTTTGCCTGCTAGCGCCTTTCTTCTGCCCTGCATAAATAAAAAAGCACGGAGAACACCGCTGGAAAACCAAAACCGCAAGGGTTTTACGCCCCCAAAGGCGGGAAAAACACCCGCCTTTTTTGGTTTTAACCGGCGCTAAAATTTCTCCGTGCTTTTTGCATTTTTTGCTATTTTCTTATTTGCATTCGGTGCAGATGTACTCCTGCGCTTTTTGCCCGGTAATCACCGTGTGGTACAGCCGCCAGCCGCCGGCCAGGTTGTAGCAGTCAAACCCATAGCCCTGCAAAATGCGGCAGGCAATATAGCTTCTTAACCCGCTGTGGCAGTGCACATATACCGGCTTGCCATGGGGCAGCTCGCCAATGCGCTCGCGCAAAGAATCCAACGGGATATGCATAAAACCGTCTATCATCCCACGCGCAACCTCGGTGTTGGTGCGCACATCCAAAAGCGTTACGCTGCCGTCGCGCGGCAAAGTAGCCACATCGTGCCAGAAAAATTGTTTCATTTTCCCGTTTATTACGTTTTCGGCCACAAAGCCTATCATGTTCACCGGGTCTTTTGCGCTGGAAAACGGCGGCGCATAGCAAAGCTCCAGGCGGGTTAAATCGGTTGCTTTGGCGCCCAAACGGATAGCGGTAGCCAGTACATCCATGCGTTTGTCCACCCCGTCAAACCCGACAATCTGCGCGCCCAGCAGGCGCAAAGAATCTTTTTCCCATAAAATTTTTATGCTCATCATGTTGCCGCCCGGGTAATACGACGCATGCGAAGCCGAATAGGTGTAGGTTTTATCGTATGCAATGCCTGCGCGCTGGGCGGCCGTTTCGTTTAAGCCGGTGGTGGCAACGGTCATATCAAATACTTTTAATACGGCCGAACCCTGGGTGCCGCCGTAGGTGCTGTTTATCCCGCAAATATTGTCCGCGGCAATTCTGCCCTGGCGGTTGGCCGGGCCTGCAAGGGGAACAAACCCTTTGTTTTGGCTTACAAAATCGGTGATTTCCACCGCGTCGCCCACCGCGTAAATGTCCGGTTCGCTGGTGCGCATGTGCTCGTCCACCACAATGCAACCGCGCGCATTTACCGCAATGCCCGCATCTTTGGCCAGCTGGCTGTCCGGGCGCACGCCCACCGACATAATGAGCATATCGCAGCCAATTTTTTTGCCGTTTTGCAGCAAAACGTTTAAGCCTTCGCCGGTGTCTTCCACCGCCTGTACGCCGTTTTTCAAGATCAACGAAATGCCTTTGGATACCACATACTGGTGCAAATCCGCCGCCATATCAAAATCCAGCGGGGCAATCAAATGGTCGGCCAGTTCCACAATGGTGACATGCAGCCCTGCATTTTTTAAGTTTTCGGCCATTTCCACGCCAATGTACCCGCCGCCGACTACCACCGCCGACTTCGGGGTGCGCTCATCGATAAACCCTTTGATGGCATAGGTGTCCGGGATATTGCGCAGGGTGAATACACGGGAGCTTTCCATGCCGGAAATAGGCGGTTTAATGGGGGCGGCCCCCATGGACAGAATCAGCTGGTCGTAGCTTTCCTCGTAGGTTTGCCCGCTTTGATGGTTTTGCACCGTGACGGTTTTGGCCTGGGGGTTGATTTTGGTCACTTCGTTTTGCACCCTTACATCCACGTTAAACCGCGCGTGGAAGCTTTGCGGGGTTTGCAAAGTAAGCGCGCTTTTATCGCGGATTTCCCCGCCGATGTAATAAGGCAGTCCGCAGTTTGCAAACGAGATGTACTCGCCTTTTTCAAACAATACAATTTGCGCCTGTTCATCCAGCCTTCTCAGGCGCGCCGCAGCCGAAGCCCCGCCGGCAACGCCGCCGACAATGACTACCTTTTGTCCTTTTGCCATGTCCATTTCTCCTTCCTTTGCCAAAAAAGCCATCAAATTTGGGATTTGACGGCTTTTGGCTTTGTATGGGGTTTATTTTTTATTCTTTATGCCATTTTACGCCTTGGGGGGTGTCCTCCAGCACAATGCCGCGGGCTTTTAACTCATCGCGGATAGCGTCAGCGGTTTTGAAGTCTTTGGCCTTGCGCGCTTGCTGGCGCTTTTGGATAAGCTCTTCCACTTCCGCTTCCAGGCTTTGTTTCTGGCGGTTGTATACAATCCCTAACACGCCGGTTAATTCATCGAACATATTTGCCGCAGCCTCCAGCACCTTTTTGGAGGCAATCTCGGCGCCGTTGGTGTAGCTGTTCACATCGCGCACCAGCTCAAAAATGGCCGAAAGCGCATCGGCGGTGTTTAAGTCGTCGTCCATGGCCTGGATAAACTGCTCGCGGCGGGCTTCAATGGCTTTTAAGCGCTCCTCATCGGCCGCTTGCGGCGCATCCGACGCATTTTGCAAAGCAAAGTCAAGGTTGTCCCGGCAGGTGTATAAGCGTTCCAGGGCGGCCTTTGCCTGGGTAATCACATCAAAGCTGTAGTTGATGGGGCTTCTGTAATGGGCCGAAAGCATCATGAACTTAATCGGCTCGTAGCCGAACTTTTCGGCCACGTCGCGGGTGGTGAAAAAGTTGCCCAGCGATTTGCTCATCTTGCGGTTATCCACATTGATGTAGCCGTTGTGCATCCAGTAGTGGGCAAATGGCACGCCGTTGGCGCATTCGCTTTGGGCGATTTCGTTTTCGTGGTGGGGGAAAATCAAATCCTGCCCACCGCAGTGGATGTCGATGGTAGGGCCTAAATATTTGCGGTTCATGGCCGAGCATTCAATGTGCCAGCCCGGGCGGCCTTTGCCCCAGGGCGATTCCCAGTAGGGCTCGCCTTCCTTGGCGGCTTTCCACAGTACAAAATCCAGCGCGTCTTCCTTCTGCTCGGTCACGTCAATACGCGCGCCGGCTTCCAAATCCTCCAGCGGCATATGCGAAAGCTTGCCGTAATCTTTAAACTTCAACGAGCGAAAATACACGTTCCCGTCCACCGCGTAGGCGTAGCCTTTGTCCACCAAAGTTTTTACCATATCGATGATTTCATCGATATTTTCGGTGGCTTTGGGGTGGTAAGTGGCTTCGCGCACGTTTAAGCCAGCGGCGTCAATTTTGTATTCGGCGATGTATTTTTTGGCAAGCTCCGCCACCGTGGTGTTTTCTTCTTTGGCGCGGTTGATGAGCTTGTCGTCAATGTCGGTGAAGTTTTGCACAAAGGTCACTTTGTAGCCGCGGTATTCCAGGTAACGGCGCAGGGTGTCAAACACGCAGATGGGGCGCGCGTTGCCGATGTGGATAAAGTTATACACCGTAGGGCCGCAGGCGTAAATTTTCACTTCCCCCGGCGTGATGGTTTTGAGTTCTTCTTTTTGTCTTGTCAAGGTGTTGTATATTTTCATAAAACCGTTCCTCTCCCCAGTTATTTGGTGGTATTGATAAACTGGCGGTTATCCCATATATAGGTGATGCCGGAAACAACCGTCAAAATGGTGGACAGCCAAATAAGCGTTGCATAAATGGCCGGCAAATATTCGCCAATGCCCAAAAGCCCGGCGCCGTTTAATTCCTCCAGCAGCAAAATGGCCACAATGGAAAGCATTTGGGTAACCGTTTTTAGCTTGCCCCAAATATTGGCGGCAATTACCTTGCCCGAGCCGGACGCCACCAGCCGCACCGAGGTTACAGCAAACTCGCGCACGATGATGATAACCACCGCCGCGGCCGAAGCCAACCCGCTTTGCACAAAACAGATAAGCACGGCATTGACCAGCATTTTGTCTGCCAGGGGGTCTAAAAACTTGCCGAAAGTGGTAACCAGGCCGCGTTTGCGGGCGATATTGCCGTCCAAAAAATCGGTGAAAGACGCTGCAACAAAAACAATGAGCGCCCATAAATACCGGTGAGGAATGCTTTCAATAAGCAAAAACACCATCACCAGCGGCACCAATAGCACACGCAAAAGCGTTAGTTTGTTTGGAGTATTCATCTTTTTGCCCCTTTCTTATATCCGTTTTGCGAACACATCGTACCCATCGGCACTTGTCACCTGTACGTTTACCATGCCGCCGGTCAGCACCGGCTCTTCGCTTTCAAAATACACAAGGGTATCAATATCCGGGCAGTCCATATAGCTGCGCCCTATGTAAAGGCCCTGTTCGGCGTCGTAACCATCGGCCATAACGCTAAGCGTTTTGCCAACCAGCTCTTCGCTTTTTTGGAACGCCACCTGCGCCTGGATATCCATAATAATCTTTGCGCGCTCGTTTTTCACATCCTCATCAATCTGGCCGGGCATGTCGTATGCGCGGGTGTCCTCCTCGCGCGAGTAGGCAAACACGCCCAGGCGGTCAAACCGCATATCCTCCACAAACCGGCACAGGCGCTCAAAATCCTCCTGCGTTTCGCCGGGGAACCCCACCATCAAGGTGGTGCGTATGGCCATATCCGGCATGGCGGCGCGCAGTTTTTGCATCAGCGCGCGCAGTTCCTGCTCGCTGCTTTGGCGGTTCATGCGCTTTAAAACCGGGTCGGCGCAATGCTGGATGGGAATATCCATATAATGGGTGAGCTTGGGGGTTGTTGCCATGGTTTCAATCAACTCATCCGAAATGCGCTCGGGGTAACAGTACAGCACGCGAATCCACCTAAGCTTTTCTATCTGCGCAAGCTTTCTAAGCAGCCGCGCCAAATTTTCGCCGTTTTTCAAGTCGTCGCCGTAGCGGGTGGTGTCCTGCGCAATGACAATGAGCTCTTTTACCCCGCGCTGGGCCAGTTCTTCCGCTTCCTTTAAAATATCGGCCTCTTCCCGGCTGCGGTAGCGCCCGCGGATATAGGGAATGGCGCAGTAGGAACAAAAATTGTTGCACCCTTCGGCTATTTTGATGTACGCATAATGCGGCGGCGTTGTTAAAATGCGCTCGCCGTTTAGGGGCAGGCTGTATTCGCTGGGGTAGCTTTCCATATGCTTGCCCAAAAGCGCCTGCTTTACAGCGCCCACAATATCCTTGTTGGCGCCCAGACCCAAAATAACGTCTACCTCCGGCATGGATTGGGCAATCTGTTCGCGGTAGCGCTGGGCCATACAGCCGGTGACCACCACCGCTTTGATAACCCCTTCGTCCTTTAAGCGGCAGATTTCCAAAATATTTTCAATCGATTCCACCCGCGCTGCTTCTATAAAACCGCAGGTGTTCACGATCACTACATCGCAATTGTTCGCGTCCGCGCTCAGTTCAAACCCTTCCTCGCACAACAAAGAAAGCATAATCTCCGCATCGATTTGGTTTTTGTTGCAGCCCAGCGAAATCATTCCTACTTTAGCCATTGTATTCTTCCTCATCGTTTTCCATGTTTAAAAGTGCCGCTTTTATGGCCTGGCGGCTTTCCTCAAACCCGTAGCCCAAACGCAAAAGCGCGGCATATACTTTTTCCTGCCCATTGGGGGCCAGCAGCTTATGCTTGTATTTGCGCAGAATAAGCGCCTGCAAATTGCCCTGCACATCGCAGTCGGTTTCCTGTAAAACCTGGCGCGCGCATTCTTTGTCAATGCCTTGGCGCAGCAATTCCTGCATGGCGCGCCGCGCACCATATTTGCGCCGGTTTAATAAGTCACTGGCCAAGGTGCGGGCGTATTCTTCGTCGTTTAAAAAGCCCAGCTGCTGCATATGCGCAACCGTTTGCTTTGCAACATCCGGCGGGCAGACGTCCAGCAGCTTTTTTTCCAGCCCGGCCGACGAATACCCCTTGCGGGACAAAAGCCAAACCGCACGGGTATTGGCCCGCCGGCTTTGGCTTATCTGTAATATGTTTTGCAAGGCTTCGTCCTCCAGCGCAAGGTTGGGGGCCAAAGCGTATTCTTGCAGGGTTTTTTTGTCAATTTCGTATTTTTCGCCGCCTTGGGTGGACAAAACAAACACCGTACCCTTTTTGCGGCGGATTGCTTCAATAATAACCAAGGTTATTCGTCAACCTCAATGTCGATATTCTTGGCAGCAGCCGCTTTTTTGGGCACCTGCGCGCGTTTAATGGAAGTAGCCGCCGGCGCAGGGGCAGCATCCCCCGCCTGTTCGGCATTTTTCTCTTCCGCCATCTTTTCGCGGCTTACGCGGATTTTTTCCTCCACTTCTTTGGCAAGCTCGGGGTTCTGGCTGAAAAATTCCTTGGCGTTTTCACGCCCCTGGCCCAAGCGGATATCGCCGTAACTGAACCATGCGCCGCTTTTGTTGACTATGCCCAAATCCACGCCAATGTCCACCAGTTCGCCGATTTTGGAGATGCCCTTGCCGTACATAATATCAAACTCCGCGGTTTTAAACGGTGGGGCCACTTTGTTTTTTACCACCTTTACGCGGGTGCGGTTGCCAATAATCTCGCTGCCCTGTTTCAGCGCTTCCACCCGGCGCACTTCCATGCGCACCGAGGAGTAAAATTTTAAGGCGCGCCCGCCGGGGGTAACCTCCGGGTTGCCGTACACCACGCCCACTTTTTCACGCAATTGGTTAATAAAAATCGCCACGCAGTTGGATTTGGAAATTACGCCGGTGAGTTTGCGAAGCGCCTGGGACATTAGCCGCGCCTGCAAGCCCACAAACGCGTCGCCCATCTCCCCTTCAATCTCCGCGCGCGGCACCATCGCGGCCACCGAATCGATGACAATCACATCAATCGCGCCCGAGCGCACCAGCGCTTCGGCAATTTCCAGCGCCTGCTCGCCGGTATCCGGCTGGGAAACCAGCAAAGAATCAATATTTACGCCCAAAGCCTTGGCGTACACCGGGTCAAGCGCGTGTTCTACATCGATAAACGCGGCTTCGCCGCCCGCTTTTTGCGCTTCCGCCGCCACATGCAATGCAACGGTGGTTTTGCCCGAACTTTCCGGCCCGTATATTTCAACAATTCTACCCTTGGGCACGCCGCCAATCCCCAGCGCCATATCCAACCCGATAGAACCGGTAGAAATCGCTTCTACATTCAGTGCGGTGTTTTGGCCCAGTTTCATAACCGCACCCTTGCCAAATTGCTTTTCGATTTGCGCAATCGCCGTTTCCAGGGCTTTTTCTCTATCCAACATAAAACTTCCTCCGCACAACTAAATTTCATACGCCTTTATTATACTGTAAACCCATTTTAAAAGCAATATGGGCGTTACAAACGCCTGGCCCCCAGCGCGCGGATATGCCCGCCCAAATCGCGTTTTTCCACAGGGTTTTGCAGCCCTGCGCCCAGCAGCAAACCTTTTACGCTTTCGTACTGGTCAAAGCCGATTTCAAACAGCAGCGTACCCCCTTTGGCCAAAAAAGGCGGGTAAAGGGCGCATATCTGCTCGTAAAAATACAAGCCTTTATGGGGAGCGAACAACGCCGATGCCGGCTCGCAGCCGACCTCTTTGGAAAGGGTCCCCTTCACTGCCGGGTCGATATACGGCGGATTGGAAACAATTAAGTCAAACTCCCGCCCCTTTTGCAAAAACGAAGGATCCAGCGCATCCTGCAACAAAGGGGTTGCGTTTTTGGCGGCGTTTCGCGCAATGTTGCGGGTAAGGTAGCCAAACGCCGCGTTTTCGTATTCCACCGCCAGCACCTGCGCCTGCGGAATCTGTTTGGCCAGCGCAATGCCAATACACCCGCTGCCCGCGCACAAATCCAAAATGCGCGGGGCTTTGCAGGGGGCCAGTATTTCCAGGGCAAGCTCCACCACGGTTTCGGTATCGGCCCTGGGGATAAGCACCCCTTCGCCCACATAAAACGGCAAGGCAAAAAACTCCCATTCGCCCAAAATATACTGCAAAGGGTAGCCCTGCGCCCGCTTTTGGGCCGCTTGCAGCAGGGCGCTTGCCTCTTCTTCGCTCACTGTGCGGTCAGGATCCGCCAGCATTTGCGCCCGGGTAAGGTGCAAAATCCCCTCAAAAAGCCAAAAGGCCTCGTGCGCAGGCGAATCCACCCCTGCAGCCGCAAGGCCTTGCTGTATTTGTTTGAACAATTCTGCGCGCGTTACCACCTGTCGTCCTCGCCCTCTTTGGGTAATACCGGCAAAAGCGATGCAATTGCCACTTCAATCATGCTGTCATCCGGCTCGGCGGTTGTAAGGCGCTGCAGCCACAACCCCGGTTTGGATACGATGCGGGTGACGATGTTGTCGTACCGGCCGGCCAGCTTGATAATTTCATACGAAATGCCTACCACCAACGGCAGCGACAGCAGTTTGAGCACAATGCGCAGCAAGGGGTTATCCCAGGTGACCACCGATGTGACCAAAATGCTGACCACCAGCACAATTAAAATAAAGCTGGTGCCGCAGCGCGGGTGAAAACGGGGGTATTTGCGCACGTTTTCCACTGTTAATTCATCGCCCGCTTCATAACAGGCAATGCTTTTGTGTTCCGAACCATGGTACATAAACACGCGGTGTACATCCGAAACGCGCGAACAAAGCGCCAGATACAGCACAAAAATCGCAATTTTCATCACGCCTTCTATCACGGTTTTCCAGCCGCCCAAAGGCACTACTTTATCTAAAAAGAACACCGCCAGCATGGGGATGACAATGAACAGCCCCAAGGCGATAACCACGCCTAGCACCATTGCCACGCCGGAAATCACCTTCATCATGTTGTCGCCAAATTTGCTGGCCAGCCATTTGTCAAACTTGCTTTCTTCATCCAAATCATCCAGCCCGGCTTTTTCGGCCGAGCGCATGAGCATTTTGTAGCCCTGCACCAGCATCACCACAAAGTTGACCATGCCCCGGATGATGGGTGTTTTTTTATACCAGGGGCGTTGGGCTTTTTCCTGGAACAACTCCACGTCAATCTCCCCAGAAGGGGTGCGCACCGCCATGGCCGTGCAGGAGGGGCCTTTCATCATCACCCCTTCAATTAACGCCTGCCCCCCTATGGAGGTTTTTTTGGCTTTTGCTTGTTTATCGTTCATATTTTTGCTAATCCTTTCTTTCCTGTGGTAGGTGGGTGGGGATTTCCTCTGCCCGTTTGCCGTTTTGCACCGGCAGGCGGATGGTTACGGTGGTGCCTTCGCCCAGCACGCTGTCAAGCGTCAGGGTGCCCCCGTGCATCGAGATAATTTCATCCGCCACCGCCAGGCCAATGCCCGATCCGCGCCGGCTTTGCTTGCCTTTGTAGAATTTGTTCTTAACATTGGCAAGGTCTTCGGGCGCAATGCCCGCGCCGGTATCGCGGATGACGATGTTGACAAAATTGTTTTCCACCCAGGTGTTTATATAAATGGTATCGTTTGCGTCTGAATATTTCAGCGCGTTGTCCAATATGTTCACCAGCACCTGGCGGATGCGGTTTTTATCCGCGTAGACAACCACGATATCATCCGGTTGGTCGTATAAAATTTTTACCCCTTCGCGGCGGGCGCGTTCTTCAAACATCAAAACCGCGTCGCCCACTTCGGCGTAAATATCCAGCCTGTCCAGCATAAGCGAAAAGCGCCCGTTAAGCATTCTGGAAAAGTCCAAAAGCTCCTCTACCATGCCCGAAAGCCGGTCGGTTTCGCTTAAAATCACCCGCATGCCCTTTTGCAGCGTCTCCTGGTCGGAGGGCCCGCAGTCAAGCAGTGTTTCGCCCCAGCCTTTGATGGCCGTCATGGGGGTTCTCAGCTCGTGGGACACGCTGGAGATAAATTCGTTTTTCATTTTTTCGGCCGCCGAAATCTCGGAGGCCATGTAGTTGATGGTATCGCACAGCTCGCCGATTTCATCGTTGTACTGCTTGGTCAGGCGCACGTCAAAATCGCCCGAGGCAATGCGCGCGGCGGTTTTGTTTACCTCCCCCACCGGGATGACGATGGATTTGATGAAATACGAACCCGAGTACACCACAAACAGCACAATGGCAATGCACACCAGCGTGATGACCGCAATAAGCATAAGCAGCTGGTTGTCCACATTCTGCATCGAGGTGACATACCGCACCGCATAATACTGGCTGTCCGCATAGGGGGAGACCATTGTAACCGCGTAAATATTCTCCCCTCCTATGGTGCCGTGGTATTCGCCCACGCCGTCGGCAGAAAGGGAAGCTTTGACAAAATCGGGCGCTTCGTTTAACGGCGCGCTTTCAAACCCGCTGGAGGTCAGCAGCACCTGGCCGTCTTTGGAAACCACCATGCATTCCATCTTGTCGCGGTCGGCAAAATTTTCCACGTTTTCGCGCAAGGTGGCGCGGTAGCTTGCCGTATCGCTTTGGGACATATTGGAAATGGTGTTGTGCATCACATTCGCCCGCGACATCAACGCCTGGCGGACGCCGTCGTAATAATAGCTGCGCATAATGAGGGTAAAGCTTATCTCGACTGCGATTAAAATAATCAAAATAACGCCCAAGCTGTTGATGAGCCAACGCTTGGTGATGCTCCGTACCGCCAAGGCAAGCCTTCCCCCTTTCTGCTGTTTTTATTGATAAGCGTTTAGTCGTTCCATTTATAGCCAAAGCCCCATACGGTTAGTATGTTTTTGGGGCTGGAGGGCTCGTCTTCTATTTTCATGCGCAGGCGCCGGATGTTGACATCCACGATTTTTTCATCGCCCACATAGTTTTCGCCCCATACGTTTTTCAAAATCACCTTGCGCTCCAAAGCGGTGTTTTTGTTCTGCAAAAACAGCTCCATTATCTGGAATTCCACCTGCGTCAGTTCAATGGGCTCGTTGTTTTTGGTAAGCGTGCGGCTTTTCAAATCCAGCACAAACGCCCCGCCTTTTAGCACCTTTGGCTCTTCCTGGCTGCCCTTTGCCAGCGAAACACGGCGCAAAATCGCATCCACGCGCGCCACCAGTTCCGAAGGGCTGAACGGTTTGGTCACATAGTCGTCCGCCCCCAGCATAAGGCCGTTTACCTTGTCCATTTCCTGGCTTTTGGCCGAAAGCATAATA
>CAJFVS010000030.1 GCA_904420505.1 Candidatus Alloruminococcus vanvlietii
TTTCTGGCCGGTCATCATTTCTTCCATAAAGGCTTCGGCTTTTGCAAGGGTTACCTGCTGGCGCAAAAAGTATTTGGAAGAATGGCCGGTGATGTAACGGGCGGCAAATACCATGCAGATAACGCCGACCACTACGATTAAGCCCAAAATCATGCTGTAATACATCATGATGCAGAACACCGTAAGCAGTGTAACGCATGAGATAAGCATCTGCGGCAAGCTTTGGCTAATCATCTGGCGCAGGGTGTCTACGTCGTTGGTGTAATAGCTCATGATGTCGCCGTGACCGTGGGTGTCAAAATAACGGATGGGCAAATCCTGCATGTGGCTGAACATTTTTTCACGCAGTTTTTTCAAAGAGCCCTGGGTGATAATGGCCATAAGCTGGGTGTAGCACACACCGGCAATCAAGCTGACCACATACATGGCAATCAAAATGCCCACAAAGCCCAGTATCTGGCCGGATACCGCCGACCAATCGCCGGATTTATAGCTTGCATCCACAATGGCGATGATGTTCTGCATAAATATCGAAGGTGCTGCGCTGACGATGGCGTTGATAAGGATACATACCAACGTAACCGGCAGCAGCACAGGGTAAAATTCAAACAGTGTGCGGATAAGCCGCCTTAAAACGCCTTTGGGCGCGCGCTGGCCGCGGGCTGTGGAAACGGGGGTGGGGTTAGAAGCGGTAGTGGCTTTATTCTTGGCCATCTTCATCACCTGCCTTGTTCTGGGATGTATATACCTCGCGGTAAATTTCGCTGGTTTTCATAAGCTCGTCGTGTGTGCCGATGTCGCTAATGCGCCCGCCGTCCATCACAATGATGCGGTCAGCGTCCTGTACCGAGGCCACACGCTGGGCAATGATAATTTTGGTGGTTTCGGGGATGAATTCCCGGAAGCCCTGGCGGATAAGGGTATCGGTTTTGGTGTCCACCGCGCTGGTAGAGTCGTCCAAAATCAATACTTTGGGCTTTTTCATCAACGCGCGCGCAATACACAGGCGCTGTTTTTGGCCGCCCGAAACGTTGGAGCCGCCCTGTTCAATCCAGGTATCGTACTTGTTGGGCAGCTGTTGGATAAACTCATCGGCCTGGGCCAATTTGCAAGCCTCCAGCATTTCGTCGTCGGTGGCGTCAGGGTTGCCCCAGCGCAGGTTGTCTTTGATGGTGCCGGAGAACAGCACGTTTTTCTGTAACACCACGGCAACGGTGTTGCGCAATGCTTCCAAATCGTAGCGGCGCACATCCACGCCGCCTACCTTTACACAGCCTTCGGTAACGTCGTACAGGCGGGGGATAAGCTGCACCAGCGTGGATTTGGACGAACCTGTGCCGCCCAAAATGCCGATAACTTCACCGGATTTGATGTGCAGGTTTACGCCGGTCAATGCCATGCGCTCTGCCTTTTGGGAATATTTGAAGCTGACGTTTTCAAAATCAATGGAACCGTCTTTTACTTCGGTCAGGGCGTTTTCGGGGCTGGTTAGGTTGCTTTCTTCCGTAAGCACTTCCACAATACGCTCGGCCGATTCCAGCGACATGGTAACCATAACAAACACCATGGAAAGCATCATCAAGCTCATGAGGATTTGGAAGCTGTAGGTGATGATAGCGGACATTTGCCCCACGTTGATTTCCATGCCCTGGCTGGTGATAACCGCGTAGGAGCCAAACGTCAGGGTAAACACCATGCCGGCGTATACGCAAAACTGCATCATGGGGTTGTTAAACGCCATAATGCGTTCGGCGCGGGTAAAGTCTTTGCAGACGTTTTCGGCTGCGGCGGAAAATTTCTTTTTCTCGTAATCTTCACGCACATAGCTTTTTACCACGCGCATTGCCTGCACGTTTTCCTGCACCGAGTCGTTCAAAGCGTCGTATTTGCGGAACACACGGCGGAAAATCGGCGTGGCTTTGCGGATAACCATAATCAGGCCAAATGTCAAAAGCGGGATAGTGAACAGGAAAATCATCGCCAGGCGCCCGCCCATGGCAAAGCCCATGATGAACGAGAAAATCATCATCAACGGCCCGCGGATGGCCACGCGGATAATCATCATAAACGACATCTGCACGTTTACAACGTCGGTGGTCATACGGGTAACCAGGCTGGACACCGAGAATTTGTCGATGTTTTCAAAGGAATAATCCTGGATGCGGTAAAACATGTCTTTGCGCAGGTTGCGCGCAAAGCCCGTGGAAGCGGTGGCGCAGCTGTTACCGGCCGCAACGCCGAAAAGCAGCGACAAAATGGCCATTATCAACAGCTGTACGCCATAGCTAATAATGACGTCCATACCGCAGCCAGCCTGCATCTCGTTGACCAGTCTGGCGATTGTAAACGGAATGATGCATTCCAAAATCACTTCCACCGTAACCAGAAGCGGCGTCATAATGGCCGGCTTTTTGAACTCGCGTATGCTGCGAGCAAGGGTTTTTATCATAGGTGACATTCCTCCTCCTTAACCGGTGCATTGGCGCAAACAGCGCAAAGCACCGCAACAAAGATGGTAAAAACAGATAGGCAACGCGCGGGCTATTTATCCAAATTGGCGGACATTTGCTCAGCGGTTTCCATAAACAGCGCAAGCTGCGCATTGGACAGGCCCTGTGTTAGGCACTGTTCGGTTTGATGCAGGCATTCTCCAACCTGCGCGTCCAAACACGCCGCCTTTTGCGTGGGAATCAAACTTTTCAGGCGGGCGTCGTTGGCTACGTTTTCACGCAGGATAAGGCCGTTTTTCTCCATTAACTGCAAAATGCCGGTAGCAGTGGAACGGCTTAAACCAAAAGCGTTTTCCACATCGCGCTGGAACACCGGGCCGTCGGCGCATTTGACAAGGATATAGTGCAGTACGCGGCTTTGCAACCCTGTGAGCCCCAGGCCTTGCATATTGGCATTCATCCGTTTTTTAATTTTGTGGGACAGGATATTGATCCACAGCCCACAATCTTTTTCCATTCTCTTTATTTCCCCCTTCCAATTGCAAGGCAGTATACCTATCTTTATTTGTTCGGAAACGAACAAATTTTAACGCAGAAATAAAAGATTGTCAATATATCTTTTGACTGTTTTTTTGTAATATTTAACAAATATTTTGTAAAAATCATGTCTACAATGGCTTGTAAAATGGTCAAAAGCACTATTATGCACATAATTGAACTTGAAAAGCACCTGGTTTAGGGCAATATTACCATGTTTTGACCCCCCGGCTGGGAAAAGAGGATTTTGTTCCAAAGCGTTATAAATGGATGGCCGCCAAAAACTGGCCGGTTGCTACGAAAAGGCCCGGCGCCGCGGGGGTTACCGGGGCAAAGGCAAACCTATCCGGAGAAAAACAGGCTTTGCGTGTTCGGCAGCGCCCAAAGCGATAAGGCGCTGGCAAAGCCTCCAACATTGGGCGGCAACCAAGCGTATACAAAAGCGCACGCCGCTTTGTTTACCAGAGAAAAATGGGGAAGGATGGCGGCGGCAAACAAAGCGGCCGGGCAAACCAAAAGGCGTTGCCCGGCCAAAGCGTTATTCGGGTTTGGAAAGCTCGTCGGTCAGTTTTAAAATCTGGGGCGCAAGCTTTTGGCGCTGTTTTTGGGTAATGCGCGTATACAGCGGGTAAGCGGCTGCAACGGCCAAAATGCCCAGCACGCCGATAACAATCCCGGGGATGAAAAGCGGACCCATCCAAACCATGGTGCAGCACATGCCCACCCCTAAAAGCAGGCAGCCAATAACGCCCACGGCAATGGAAAGCACCGTTCCCTTACGGGTAGACATTTGGTCAAGCCGGCGCAGCTGCTGCATTTTGTCTTCTTGGGGCGGCAGGTATTTTTTGCGGATATTTTGGATTTCCTCCTGCTGTTTTGCCGAGTAGGTATATTGAAACGTTTCGTTAGGGTTTGTGTTTTGGTTTTCCATAACCCATCTTCCTTTCTAACGGGGAATACCCTTTTTACAGGGAAATTGTTGAAAAAACTTTATGGATTGATTGAGCGGTTTTGCAGCTTTTTTAACTGTTTGCCCGCGCGTACAATCATATAAATGGCCATTGCCAGCACAACCGCGCATACTGCCCCGCCGGAAGAGGCAAGCATAATGCGGCGAAACTGCGTTTGGCCGCTGCCAAACTGGGCAAGCATGGCCGTTTCCAGCGAGAGCATGGAAACCAGCGATGCGGTTAAACGAATCACTTTTGCAGCCGACATCACCGGGCTGCCGCGTTTGCGGTATTTAAAAACATTGATAAGCGCTGTGATGGTGATGTAAAACGTATACAGCGCCATGGCATAAATCATAAACCCGGGGTAAGAAAACCCCCGGTTGTAGGTTAGCATATAAACAATAATGCCCACCAGCGCCTGGTTCATCATCAACAGGATGATGCCGCAGGCCCGGTAATGGCGAAATTCCGCCGGAATATCCTGCCCAACCGGCCGGCGGTGCACATAGCGCACAAGCAATGCGCGCATGGCCGAAAGCAGCGCATAGTAAAAAGCAAGCGCAATAAACCATGTGGAACGGTAACGGATGCCGGAAAACAGGTTGATTGCCGCATACAACAGGTTGCCCAGCAATCCGCCGTGCAGCGTGATTTCCGAACGAAAAACCGCGTCGCCCAGCAGGCGCTCGCCCCAAGCGGTGCTGCGGATTTTTTGAACCAGCGGTATTTGGTTTATCCCGCCGCGCACCGTTTTTACAATGCTAGGAAGCCCGGTTGCGCAAATTACCATCGCATAGGCCGAAAGAAGGTAGGATAGATAGGAAAGGGGGGAATGTTCGCCGGTGCCAAGCATAACGAACACAAACACAAACGACGGCACAGCGATGAAAACCGTAAGCCAGGGCGGTAAAAATACCATTTTTTTCAAAATGGCCTTAACGCGTTTCATCCTTCTTCCTCCTAAGCGTTACGGTAAACGCGCTGCCTTTGCCCACTTCGCTGCGCACGGAAATATCGCCGCCTACAATGTCCATCACCCGTTTGACCAAAGCAAGCCCTAAGCCGTTGCCTTGGGTGGCATGCGAAGTATCGCCCTGGTAGAATTTTTCAAAAATGTGCTTGCCTATCTCCGGCGGGATACCGCAGCCGGTATCCTCTACCTGTACCGTTACATAATCGCCCTTTTCCTGCAAAGAAAGGGAGACTTTCCCATAAGGCAGGGTAAATTTCACAGCGTTGGAAAACAGGTTGTTCCACACCAGCGACAAAAGCTCTTCATCGGCCTGGATGAATACATTTTCCGGCACATCGGTTTGGATTTCCAGGTTTTTTTCTTCCCATACCCCTTCAAAATCCAGCAGGCACTGGCAAAGCTGTTCGCTTAAATCGTAGGTTTCGGCTTTGGGGTAAATTTGCTGGTTCTCCAGTTTATTCAGCTTTAAAATGTTGGTAATCAAATTGGCAAGCCGGCGCGAAGTATCGGTGACGGCGCGCGCATATTCCAGCCGTTTTTCCTGCGGCAAATCCGGCTGCTGGAGGATGGTGCCGTAGTTTTGCATCACCGCCAGCGGGGTTTTCAGCTCGTGCGAGACATTGGCAATAAAATCCGTGCGCAGGGTTTCAATGCCCGAAAGCTCCCCGGCCATTCGGTTAAAATAACCGGCGATAACGTCAAAGCCGTTGGCGCTGTCGATGCCGTTGCCGGGCGCAATGCGCACCGAAAAATCCCCTTCTGTGATTTTTTGGGCCGCGTTTGCAATTTTGCGCACAGGGCGGTCAATCATAAATTTGCGGCGGATCCCGTCGATAACGGTGCAAAGCAGGCTTAACAGCACCACATTTAAAAAGGTGAGCTTGGCGGCTTTTTCAATCATATCCTGGGAAAAAACCAGCCCGCTGGCCTGGGACACCTGGTTGAGAAACAGAACCATGCAGCAGCTAATCACAAACGCCATTACCAAAAAAAACGAGAGATACCGGCGCAGGGCAAAAAGCCACCGGGCGCGCCGTTTGGATTTTTGCGTCTCATTCATTTGCATACCACCTTATACCCCAGGCCGTGAACCGTTACAATTTCAAAATCGTCACAGCCGGAAAATTTATCCCGCAGTTTGGTCATATACACATCCACCGTGCGCGGGCCGGAGGAGGAAGCGCTGTCCCAGAATTCATCCATAAGCTGGGAGCGGGTAAAGGTTTTTTTCGGGTAGGACAGCAGCTTGTAAAGCAAATTGAATTCCCGCACCGTCAAGGGGATTTCTTCCCCTTTTAAATAAGCCATATGCTCTTCGGCGTCCAATGTCAGGCTGCCCACCGTAAGTTTTTTGCTTTGGGCAATTTTAGCCCGGCGCAAAAGCGCTTGGATGCGCAAAAGCAGCTCGTCCAAATCGATGGGTTTGACCATATAATCGTCAATACCGGTTTGGAAGCCCCGCTGTTTGGAAGCAAAATCGTCGCGGGCGGTCATAAACAGGATGGGGATTTCCTGGTTGTATTCCCGCACGGTTTTGGCAAAAGCAAAGCCGTCTATGCCGGGCATCATAATATCCGAAAGGATTAGGTCGAACAGGGTGCCGCCGTACATGGCGTCGTACGCTTCGTTGGCGCTCAGGCAGCGCACTGTATCGTAGCCGTGCTGGTTTAGGTAAGAACACACGGTTTTGTTTAAATCGCGGTCGTCTTCCACCACCAATATTTTAAACATCTGTTTGGCCCCCTTGTTGAGCGTTTTTTTGTATTATAGCATACGGTTGTTAAAGTTTTGTTTAGATTTGCACCTTTCTTCAAAAATCAGGGGCCTTAGCGCGCTTTAGAGCGATAAGGCCCGGTGCATATTGGTAAAATTTTACTCTTGATAGGGGGCTTGGCTGTTTTTGGCAGCGTCTATGCGGGCTTGGGCTTGTTGGATGCGCTCGTTGGCTTCTTGTATGGCCTGTTCGCGCTGCGCCTGCTGGGCGGCTTTGCGTTTTTGCGGGTTGCTTTGGGCTTTGGCTTCTTCCCACTGGGCCTTGGATTCGGCCTTTACCGCTGCAAAATTGGCTTTGTCCACCTCGTGCTGCGCTTTTGCGCTTTCTTTCATATCTTGGAATGCATTTTTTAAAAAGTTTGCCATGTCTGTGTTCCTCCTAAATGTGTTATCGTGTTTTATGCGTTGTTAAACGTGTTTTCTTTTGCGCAGCAAACAAACCGCTGCCCCAAACGCGCCTGCCAATGCGGCAATGCCGGCGGTGAAAAAGAGAATCCATCGTGCCATAGCCAAAATTCCTCCTTTATTTTAACCCTTTGATGGCCGGGATTAAGCACAGCAGGGCAACAATGCCCACAATGCCTACAACAATGCCGGGAACCATCATGTTCCAAATCATGGTCATGCACATGCCAACGCCCAGCACAATGGCGCCTGCAACGCCCAGCAAAGTGGTGAGGATGGCTTTGGCGTTAAAAACAATGGCGGGTTTGCCGTCCATTTTGCGGCGCACCAAAACCATTGCCAGCAAAACCACCGCGCCGATGACGCCCAACACAACGCCGGGAACCATGGCGCCCCATTCGGGCAGCAAAGCCATGCACATGCCAAGGGCGAACAAGATGCCGCCAACCGTACTCATAACCAGGGTGATAAAATCTTTTTTCTGCATTTTCTACAGCCTCCGTTTACATTTGTTGTATGTATCTGCATTTGATGCCTTTATTGTAAGGAGGCAATGTTTAAAAAATGATTGTGAAATGTTAGAGTTTTATGAAAAACCCCCTTTTGCCAAGGATTTGGGCAAAAAGGGGGATGGCCGGCTTATGCAGCCCACATGCGCCAACAATGGGGTGGCCGCGCGGTTTTACAGGGGTTTGCCCTGCAAAAAGGCATAAAAATACCCCCCTTTTGCCAATAAAACCAAAAAGCGCATTGGTTTATAAAAAGGAGGGATTCTTTTTATGTTTTCTATATTTTGATTAAGCGGGCAGGGGAGAAACGCCTGTTTGGAAAACACCCTGCAAAGCGGGTAAAAACCCCAAGCGGCGCACAAATACCACCCAGCCGCTTTTGGTGTTTGCGTGGGGGAGATGGTGGTGTGTATTTTGGTTGGTTTGTAGATGGTTTTATCCGGCTGCACCGGCAGACGCATGGTTTATTCCGCTAAAAAATCTTCGATAACATCGTGAAAATGCACAGGGGATACTTGGTGGAAGTTCAATAATTTTGCCAAACCTTCCACAGCCTGCCGGCATAACGAGATATCTTCAATCAACGCTTCCGCGCAGCGGATGCCATAAGCCGTGTAGGTATTCTCTTCCAAGCAATGCGTTCGCACAACAACCTCATATTTCATGTAAAACACCAAACCCTATCAAAAATTCACCAGACAGAACAGAAAACAGCATGTATACCGCATTATCCCAAATGGCATAACATGGCATAACAAAATACACCGTTTATTGCAAAAATAACAGTGTTCCTCTTACCGCAACTGGATGTCATGCCGTTCCCCGCAAGAAATAGGTCTTTTCGCCTTTGCCGGCAGTTTGGGCCGGCATACGGAAATTCCAACTCTTTTAAAGTACTATGATTTGGAACGAAAGTCAACAAGAAAAGTTAATTTTTTCCATTTTTGTCAGAAACCCACATAAATTTGGGCCGTTTTGCTGGAATGTTGCTGCTATCATATTGCTATCATATACAAAATATGCCTAAATTTTGTAAAAATTTGGAGGGACGTTTTGGAACAGAAAAAAGCAGCCGGCACCGGCTTTTTGTACCAAACGGCGTGCGTATTGTAAATATTGTGTGAATTTAGGCGCCAAAAGGGGAGAATCTATTGACTTGGAGTGTACTTAAGATGTTATTGTATAATCGAATAATGATAGTTTAGCCCTGTTAACCAAAGGGTCCCTTTATTTATATATAAAAAAGCGAGGTACATTGGATGAAACGCGCACAGGATTTGATGGACCAGGTACGCCGTGTAGTCATCGGCAAGGACGATATTATTCAAAAGGTGTTCACGGCCATGCTGGCCGGCGGGCATATTTTGCTCGAAGACATCCCCGGGGTGGGAAAAACCACCATGTCTATGGCGTTTGCCAAAGCGATGGATATCTCCTACAAACGCATGCAGTTTACCCCCGATGTAATGCCCACCGATGTAACCGGCTATACCATATACAACAAGCAGGAGGGCAAAAACGTTTACGTGCCCGGGGCGGCCATGTGCAATTTGTTTTTGGCCGATGAAATCAACCGCACTTCCAGCAAAACGCAGTCGGCGCTGCTGGAGGTAATGGAAGAAGGCGCCATCACCGTAGACGGCGTCACCCGGCCGGTACCCCAGCCCTTTTTGGTTATCGCCACCCAAAACCCGGTGGGGTCGGCGGGCACCCAGCTGCTGCCTGAATCGCAGATGGACCGGTTTATGATTTGTTTATCTATGGGCTACCCCGACCGCAAAAGCGAAGTGCAGATGTTAAAACAAAAAGCCGTGTATTCGTTAAACGATGTGCAAAAGGTGCTCTCGCCCGAGCAGCTGCTCATCATGCAAAGGGACGCGCAGGATGTATATGCATCCGACGCGCTGCTGGATTACATTGCATCGCTGACCCAATGGACGCGCCGCCAGCCTTCGATTTATTTAGGGGTCAGCCCGCGCGGTTCGCTGGCGCTTTTGCGCATGGCAAAGGCTTACGCCTATTTGCAGGACCGCGATTATTTAATCCCACAGGATGTACAAAGCGTGTTTGCCGACGTATGCGCGCACCGTTTGCTGCTTTCTTCCCAAGCGCGTATGACAGCGGTGGACAAACAGTCGCTTTTGCGCCAGGCAATCGCCCAGGTGCGCGCCCCGTCGATGGTGTAGCTTATGGCGGTAAGAAGGGTTGGCTACTGCGCCATTTTGCTGGCGGCGTTTTTGTTTTTCTTGTTTTTTCGGGCGTATTTGTCGCATTTGCTGTTTTTGTTTTTCCTGCTGCTGCCGGTGCTTTCGCTGCTGCTGGCGCTGCCGGGCTGTTTTGGCATGCGCTGCCGCATAAAAGCCCAAAAAGACACCTGTTTGGCAGGCCAGGCGTTAGGGTTTGCCATCCAGGCGGTTAACCGCAGCTTTTTGCCCTGTGCATTTGTGCGCGCAGACGTGCTGGCGGAAAATGTTTTGGCACAGGGGGAAAAACAAGGGCGCATGCGCCAGAAGGTGTATTTGTCGGTGGGGGCAAGGGGCAGCCAAACCGCCCAAAGCGAAGTGATTTCCCCCTACTGCGGCAAGGTGGAACTTTCGGTGGTGCGGGTGCGGGTATACGATATGCTGGGGCTGTTCTGCCTGCCCGTTTTTGGCAAAAATGTTTGCGGCCCCGCAGCAAGCGCTTATGTGGTGCCCCAGGTGCCGCCGGTTGCGCCGCATATGGAGGCTTATTCCATGCAGGCGCTGGACAGCGACATCTACTCGCCCTATAAGCCCGGCGACGACCCTTCCTACCTGTTTGGCGTGCGCGAATACCGCGAAGGGGACTCGCTGCGGCGCGTGCATTGGAAATTAAGCGCCCGCCTGGACAAGCCGATGGTCAAGGAATTCGGCCTGCCGCTGCAGGCGGGGGTGCATTTTATGGTCCGCTTGTACAAAGGGGCGCAGGTTGATGAGGCCGACCGGCTGGTAACGGCGGTTTTGTCCCTTTCGCAGGCGCTGTTGGAAAAGGAAGTGCCCCACCGGATTAGCTGGTCAAATTCAACAAACGGTATACAAACTATCAATTTATACAAACAGGACGATTTGCCGGAAGCCATCCACGGGCTTTTGCAGCTTGGCTGCCTGCCTGCGCAGGCCGGCTTGCTGCCGGATGCAAAGCCCAGCGAGCACATCGTGTATATGGCCAATTTTTCGCCCCAAAGCGAACCGGAGCTTGTAAACGACATACAAGCCCTTTTAAGCGGGCCGCTGCATGTGCAGGTAAGCCTGGTGCTGGCAGGGCGCCGCCCCGATGGGCCGTGTGAGGCGCAGATGCTGGGCTGTGCGGTGTACTGGCTGGAAGAGGAGATACAAACTGCGCAACTGGAGGAGATTGCTCTGTGAAAAAGAAAAACAGGGGCAAGCCTTCCGCTTTGCCCCAGCCCATTACCATAACCCAGGCTCGAACCACGCCGCCGTCTGCCAAGCGCGCAGGCACCCTTGTTTTGCAGGTGGCGATGATGGCGCTGGCGTTGTTCGGCTGCCTGTTTTCGTTTTTATACAGTTTTCAAATAGAAGTAAACACCCTTGCCCTGGTGCTGGTAAGCGGGGTGTTTTTGCTGGTTGCCGCGGCTGTTTTCAGCTGGCGGCGGTGGTATCTGGCGCTGCCGGTGCCCCTTGCGGCGGCCGGCATATGGGGGCTTTTGTGCAAAGATGAGCTGGTACAGGGCTTTTTGCGCATTGGCAACCATATGCTTGTGTTGTTTGAACAAAATTCCAGCTGGCGGTTTGACCGCTTTGCCACCGATGCGGTCATCCGTTCGCATGCGGTGGAGCAAACCACCCTGGCGGCTTTGTTTTTGGCGTTTGTGCTGGCGTTTTGCACCGGCTTTTGCATTATACGCCGCTGCAGCACGCTGGGGCTTATTTTGTGCACAGCCCCGTTTTTGTACATCGCCATGTTTTTTGTCATTTCCCCGCCGTTGCCGGCGCTGTTTTGCCTGCTTTGTTCGTATGTGATGGTTTATGTGCTGCAAGGTTCGCTGAAAGCGCGCTGGCAGCAGCTCGGCGAACACACCAAGCAGCCGGCGCCTTATCCCGGGCTGGTGCAGCGTTCGGTGGCGCTGGTGGCTTTGCTGGCGGTGGTGGTATCGGCTGTGGCGGCGGTGCTGCTATTGCCGGAAGAAGGCTATGTGCGCCCGCAGCAGATAGAGAATTTGCTCCAGTCGGTGCGCAGTTTGGATATCGGGCGGCTGTTCAGCCCTTTCCGCAGCGGTTTGGCCAAAGGCGATTTGCGCCGGCTGGACAACCTGCATTATGTGGGCGACGAAGTACTGAAAGTCAAGCTCAGCGAGGACAGGCCGCTGTATCTGCGCGGGTGGACGGGGGCCGTATACAACGAGCAAACCGGCTGGGAAGAGGCTTCCCAAAGCGAATACGACCAGGCGGCCAGCACGTTTGGGGGCACAAACCCTTTGAATTTTTACGCTTTGTACATGCAGGCGATTACCGCCGGACAGGACGAGGAAAACTTAAACAGCTGGTCGACCCCGTATGAAATTTCCATACAAAACGTATTTGGCGACCGTTCGGTGGTATTTGCCCCCAACGGGCTGCTGACAACTTCGTTGGAAGGGGCCTGGTTTGAGCAGGACAGCCATCTGGCGACCTCTGCTTTTGGCGGGGTAACCGAATACACCTTGCAGGCTTACCCGTGTTCGCAACGGCCCGAATACATCTATCTGCCGCGCACGCAGGAGGAGCTTTCGGTGGAAGATATTTACCTGTACGACTGGCGCGGCAGCCGCGTTGTTGAGCGCTACGGCGACCTTGTTTTGGAAAACGGCCAGACGATGGAGGAGTTTTGGCAGTCGGTGCAGGCGTACCGCGAATATGTATACGACACCTACACCGCCCTGCCCGAAGAAACCTTAGAAAGCGCCCGCCAGCTTTTGGAAACATATGGGCTGGATCTGGTTTACGGCAATCTGGGCGACGAATACACGTATTTGAATATCGGGGCCACCTGCGAATGGGTGCGCCGGCTGCTGGATGAGCAGTGCAATTATACCCTTACCCCCGAAAGCATCCCGGAGGATGCAGACTTTGCCACTTATTTTCTTACCCAAAGCCAGGAAGGCTACTGCATGCATTTTGCCACCACCGCCACCATTTTGCTGCGTGCGCTGGGCATTCCGGCGCGCTATGCGGAAGGCTATGTGGTAACCGAAGAAGATTTGAGCAAATCCCGCGACGAGCAGGGGTATTTGTCCATTTTGGATGAACGGGCCCACGCCTGGGTGGAAATATACAGCCCTTCCCAGATGGAATGGATTCCCGTGGAAATGACCCCCGGCTACAGCGAAGCGATGGGCTTTATTTCCAGCGGCGAAAGCGAGCAGGCAGACGCGCCCGACGACACCCAGGAGGTGACTTCCTCGCAGGAAACCGCCTCGTCGGAAACCTCCAGCCAAAGCCAGGAAGAAGAATCCTCTTCTTTGCAGCGAGAGCAAACCCAGGAACAAACCGGGCTTAGCCCCATTGTGTTTGTACCGGTTTTGCTGGTGCTGGCAATACTGGCAATGGGGGCGGCAGCGGCGGTTTTATGGCGCAGGCTTGCCGCAAAAGCGCGCAAAAAAGCGCTGGAGCAGGAGGATACCAACGCCGTAGTGGCGTACAGCCTGCGCTGGATTTTGGCAACGCTGCGTTTTATGGGGGTTGACCCCATGCAAAACGAGGATACCCCCCAAACCTATGCCGCACGCGCCAAAAAGCAGCTAAAATGGCTTTCGCAGCAGGAGCTTTTGGAGGTGCTGGACATTGGGCAAAAAGCCAAATTTTCCAATAAGCCGGCTTTGCCCCAGCAGGCAAGGCAAGCGGCCGAATTTGCACAAAATCTGTCCGGGCAGGTGCAAAAACGCCTGCCGGTGCTACACAGGCTGGTGTATCAATACATCCGCCACTTAGGCTAAAAACAAAAAGCCATGTTCGACACAATTCGACATGGCTTTTTTTATTTGCAAAAGCATTATACCCCAAAAGGGATGTTTGCCGTTGTTTTTACACTAACCGCGCAAAGGGCATAAGCCCGGCTGCGCATAGGCTATATGTGCGCCGCTCCCGGTAGCATTCTACAGTGGGTCTTTATCCATGAAGTTTGCTATGCTGAAAAGGGAGGGAATATACAGCAAAAAGCTGCCAACACAATGCCTGCACGTTGCCAAACCAGGGCTGTGCATGGTTTGGCAGGCAGCCGTTGGGAGCAGCTTGCCTTATGGCTCAAATAGGGATTTGGCGCCTTTTGGTGCATAGGCAAAGGGAGGTGAAGCCCTTGCAATAGGTTGTAAAACCCTGTAAAAATGCATTTGCAAAGCGGCGGCGCAATTTGGGCGCGGTATGCTTGTTGCAATGCATGTTCTGCTAACGCCGTTTTCACCTATTGTATCCAAAAGCAGCGTCCCCGTAAAAGACGCTTTATAAAAAGCTGCGGGAAAAGCACAAACTTGGCAAACCCAAATGGTATAGCCCTTGTTTTAAAACCTGTAAAACCGCTTTTCAGCGTTTTTGAAAAAAACCTTTCGCCCATCGGGGATGAGGGCGGGGATGGTGAGCCAAAACCATCCTTTTGTATTGTTTGCAGCCTTCGCATAGCTGCCTATCAACCGAAAGCGTTACATCTTTTTCGGTAGCGGTTTGTTCAAAAATGCGCCTAAAGCAGGCAAGACAATACACAGCCATTGGAAATAGCCCCTCTCGTCTCGAGCACAAGCGATTTCAAAATGACATCATAAAGATAGAAAAATGCATTCTGAATATTTGCATGTATCGAGATATAATTTTGATATCAATTTAAGTGGAGTCATGATGAAAATGGGCAATTATTATCCTCCGTTTTCTCTGCGCATTTCCGATGAATTGCTGGAAAAGCTGAAAACCATTGCGTTTTACAACAAACGCTCTACCAACAAGGAAATGGAATTTGCCTTGGAGAAATACGTACAAGAATACGAAAACGAACATGGAGAATTGTTGTTATAACGGTTGCTTCTTTGTTCGATGATAGTGCGCAAAACGAAAAAAATCTGTCGAAAAAAATCGACAGACTGCCAAATCCAAACACGTTTTGTAACAAAAAGCCGGCCATTCCCCAAACAGGATGGCCGGCATTTTTTGTGGTGTTTAATCGCAAAGGGTGTAGCAAATCCCCTGCTCTTTAAAATAGTCCAGATACGCCTGCGGCGGCGGGGATTCGGTGAAGATGGAGGTAAAATCGGCAATTTGCGCGTAGGTGTTCATCGAAACCCGGTCGAATTTGCTGGAATCCAGCAAAAGGTAGCGTTTCAGGCTTTTTTGCATGGCGCGGGCTTTGATTTCGCTTTCGCTCATCGAAGAATTGGACACCTGCGTTTGGATGGAAAGCCCGGTAGCGGCCATAAACGCCTTGTCGATGTTAAAATTGTCCAGCGCCTTGATGGCCGAATTGCCCACAAACGAACAGGTTTCGCGGTTTAACTGCCCCGGCAGGGAGATGATGCGCAGGTTGTCCATGGTCAGGGCCTCGAAAATGGCGTAAACATTGTAGGTGATGATGGTGACGTTTTTGCGCTCGCGCAGGTGCTTGATGATGTTCAGCGTAGTGGTGCCTGAATCCAAAAAAATGGTATCCGAATCGTTGATAAGCTGGGCTGCATGGTAGGCGATGCTTTCCTTGGCGCCGGGGTTTTTGGCGCTTCTTTGGGTAAAGGGCACCAGCCGCCCGGTGTTTTCCTTAATGCACACGCCCCCGTATATTTTTTGGATTTTCCCCTCTGCCACCAGCTGGGCCACATCGCGCCGGATGGTGTTCATGGACACGCCGAACTGCTTTTGCAGCTGTTCGAGCGAGACTGTATCGTGCTGGTAGACATATTCGCAAATTTGCATAATGCGGGTATGTTTCATGGGCTACCACAACCTTTGATGAGTAAATTTACAATGATTATACTATATTTGTGGGTTTTTGTAAATCGTTTGGTTATATTTTGGGCAATAACATTGATTTAATACAAATAAAATGGTATAATATACCCATAATATACCCAAATTTGCAACAACAAAACGGATGAAGAAGGTGACTCTATGGCGTTATGCTGTATGAAAGAACTCATTGAACAGGCGCAGAAAGAAAACCGCGCCGTGGGCGCGTTCAGCGTAGGCAGCATGGAAATGGTTTTGGGCGCTATACAGGCGGCCGAAGAGATGGATACCCCCATTATTCTGCAAATTGCACAGGGGCGCTTAAAGCATTCCCCCTTGCATTTGATGGCGCCCATGATGGTAAACGCGGCAAAAGCTTCCAAGCTGCCCATTGCCGTGCATTTTGACCACGGCGCCACCTATGAGGTCATCAAACAGGCGCTGGATTTTGGCTTTACCTCGGTGATGTTTGACGGGAGCGCATTGCCATTTGAAGAGAATATTGAAAAAACCCGGCAGATACGCGAGCTTGCCGGCCAGTACGGCGCCTTTTGTGAAGCTGAACTGGGGCTGGTAGGCGGCAATGAAGGCGGCGCTACCCACGGCGTGCAGTGCACTAACCCCGACGATGCGGCGGTATTTTGCGAAAAAACCGGCATCCGGCTGTTGGCGGTGGCCATTGGCAACGCCCACGGCAACTACCCGGTTAGCCCCAAGCTGCGTTTTGATGTGCTGGAAGAGCTGGGCAAAAGGGTTAACATCCCCTTTGTTTTGCACGGCGGTTCGGGCATTACGGATGAGGACTTCCGCCACGCGATTGATTTGGGCATCCGCAAAATTAACATCGCCACCGCCAGCTTTGACGCGCTTGTGGACTATGCGCGCGAATATGTCAATTCCGACAAAAAACAGACCTATTTTGGCTTAAACGAAGCCATGGTAGAAGGGGTTTGCCAAAATGTAAAACGGCACATCCGCATTTTCAACAACAGATAGGAGTTGTGGTTTTATGAAATGGCTGGATATCGATGAAACCCGCAAATACGATATGGTTCTGCTTGGGCGCATTGCCATTGACCTAAACCCGGTGGATTATTTCCAAACGCTGGCGCAAAGCACCACCTTTAAAAAATATTTGGGCGGCTCGCCTGCCAACATTGCCGTGGGGCTTTCGCGTTTGGGCAAAAAAATCGGCTTTTTTGCCAGGGTAAGCGACGACCGCTTTGGCGAATTTGTCACCGAAGTGTTTGAGCAGGAGGGCATTGACACCTCCCATGTGTTCAAATGCGAGCACGGCGAAAAACTGGGCCTTACCTTTACCGAGATTTTAACCGAAAGCGAAAGCAGCATTTTGATGTACCGCAACCAGGCGGCCGATTTGCAGCTTTGCGTGGACGATATTGACGAAGAATACATCAAACAGGCCAAAATGGTGCTTATTTCCGGCACGGCATTGTGCGAAAGCCCCTCGCGCGAGGCGGCGCTAAAAGCCATGATGCTGTGCAAAAAAACCAGCACGCCCATTATTTTTGATATCGACTACCGCGCCTACAACTGGAAAAA
>CAJFVS010000031.1 GCA_904420505.1 Candidatus Alloruminococcus vanvlietii
ACAGCAGCGTCGATAATTTGCTGGATACGGTGCACGTTGGAGGAAAACGACGCGATGATAATGCGCCGCCCCTCGGCCATGGCGAACAAACTTTCAAAGGTTTGGCCCACCTTGCGTTCGCTTACGGTGGAACCGGGGCGTTCGGCGTTTGTCGAATCGCTTAAAAGCGCCAAAACCCCTTGGGAACCCAGCTCGCCAAAGCGCGCCAGGTCGATAATCTCCCCTTGGATGGGGGTGTAATCAATTTTAAAGTCGCCGGTCTGCACCACAATGCCGGCCGGGGTGTGGATAGCCATGCCGCAGGCGTCCGGAATCGAGTGGTTGACGGCGATAAATTCCACCGACATGCACCCCAGTTTTACCACGTCCTTGGGCTTTACCACGTTTAGTTTGGCTTTGCCCAGCATGCCGTGCTCAGCCAGCTTGCCTTCAATCAACCCAATGGTCAGGCGGGTGGCATACACCGGCACGTTGGCGGTTTTTAGCAAATACGCCAGCCCGCCGATATGGTCCTCGTGCCCGTGGGTGATAACCACCCCGCGCACACGGTCGCGGTTTTTCTCAATATAGGTGAAATCGGGCAGCACAATGTCAATGCCCAGCATGTCTTCATCCGGGAAAGCCATGCCGCAGTCGACAATCAAGATGTCGTTTCCGCACTCATAGGCGGTCATATTCTTGCCGATTTCATTTAAGCCGCCCAGCGGGATGATTTTTAAAATAGGCTTGCGCCCTTCTTTTTTGCTGCTTTTGCCGCTACGTGTTTTGGCTGCCGAAGCGGTTTTCGCCAAAGCGTCCTGTGTGGCGCTTGGCTGTGCTTTTGCAGCGGTTTTGGCCCCGCGGGCGCGCCGGCTTGTGTTTTTTGCCGGTGTGGGCGCTGCGGGCGCCTGTGCCTGCTCGCTTGCGGCAGGCTTGCTGGTTTTGCGCCGGCGTTGGGTAGACGCCTGCTTTTTGGCGCTAGCCTGCGCCTGGGTTTGTTTTTTCCTGCTTTGCTTGGCAGGTTGTTTTTTGGTTTCTGTATCGCTTATATTCGATATTTTATCGTCGATTTGCACGTTTTCATTCCCTCCGTTTTTTTGCAATACACGAAAACCCGCCTTTCTCGACGCGCGAAGGCGGGGTCATGCTGTTTATAAAGTTGTATCCGGTCACACATTGAAAATTCTAGTTCATTTGCGAAAACACGATCACTTCATCTATGAGTATAATACCTTTTTTACGCCGCTTCGTCAACCTTTGTTTTCGCTAACCTGCCGCCCAATATCCAACGCAAATTCCTCGGCGGCCTCCATATCCTGGGCCTGGCAGAATACTTTTAAGCCCTTGCCGTTTTTCAATGGGCGCACCAAAATGCTTTTGCCGTTTTCATCCATCCAAATGCCTTCGCCTATCCCCTGCTGGGGGCGCGCTTTGGGTTTAAAACGGGCAAATACCTGTAAAACAGGGGCGTTTGTGGGGCATTCGTGGCTTACAAAGCCAAAGGCGGGCAGCTCTTTGAGCGCCTGCTGCAGGGTTTTGCCTTGTGTTTTTAGCATATGCAGCACCTTTAAAGACAAAATGATGCCATCGTTTACCCACAAGCTGTGGCGGAGCAAATCGCGCGCTTTGGTGTCGCTTTGGTCGGCCGGGCAGTCAAAATACCGGTAAAGGGTTTGGCCGTAGGCTTTTGCCACTTTGTCAAATACGGGCGGCGCCCAAAACGGGGCCACCGCATCGCGCCCGTGGGAAAATTCATCCGTCAAACACAAAAGCAGCAATTTTTCATATTCCACGGTTAGGCCCTGGTTTATAAAGCTTGCGCGCTGCCCGCTTTGGGTGAGCTGGATGATAAGCTCGCCGCCTTGCATGCATCCCAGTTTTTGCAGCACCGTTTGCAGCATCTGCCCGGCCTTGTTGTTATCGGATACCACCTGCACGCGAAAACGCTCGCCCAATTCGCCCCCATGGCGGATGGCCTCCTGTTCGTACATGCTCAAAACGCCCGACATATTGACGCTTTCCAAATAGCGGTCCCAGCGGCAGCGGGTAAATTCCGCCCGTTGCAGGCCCGCTTCAATGCTGCGCTCGGTAGCGCGCGTGCAAGGCAGGCCGCAGTCCTCCAAAATGGTTAGCGAGGCTTCTTCCCCGCCCTGCAAATACACCCCCAGCGAACAGCCGCCAAACTGCAAGCAAAAACGGAACGCCGCCAAAAAGGTCTGGCCCAAATCCAGCACCTGGCCGCCGGTGGACAGCGCCCCTGCCGCCAATGCGCCTTTTAGCACCTTAGCAGCGTTGTCTTCGCTGCAGGCCAGCATCATTTTGCCGTTTTTGCTTACCGACGCGATAACCGCCCCAAGCTTGGCGCAGTATTCAGGGGTCAGCTCCACGCCCATCTGTCCGCAGATACCCGTCTCGCCGAACACATTTTCGCGTGCGTCGTTTATGCGCAGGTGCTCGCTTATAACCGCGCCGGGGGCGCTTTTGCGGTTGGGCCAGATTTTTACCCCCGGCTTGATAACGCTTTGGGTATCCACCACCGCATTTGCGCCCACAACCGCGTTTTCAAACACCTGCGCCCCCGCTTTGATGCTGGCCCCCTGGCAGATAAGGGCTTCTTTTATATCGCAGCCATTGGCAACCATCGCCCCCTGCAGCATCACCCCGCCGCGTATTTTTACCCCTCCGGCTACGCTAACGCAGTCATCGAACACACTTGCCGGCCCAATGGTACATCCCGGCCCAATTTGCACCCCATGCCCGATATAGCAAGGCGCGGACAGCACGCTTTGAATGGTGTGGCCGTCATCTTTGTAGATGTTGCCCTTTTCATCGCGCACGCCGTGGATATGGCAGCGCACCTTGCCCAAAAGCATATCCTTTTGGCATTGGATATAACTGCCAAAATCCCCGATGTCGCACCAGTAGCCGTCTTCTTTAACCGTGTAGATGGGGATTTGGTTTTTCAGCAAAATAGGGAACAAATCCTTTGCAAAATCAAAGGGTTTGTCTTTGGGGATACATGCAAGCACCTTGGGGTTTAAAATATATACGCCGGTGTTGGCGGTATCGCATATGGCCTGCGCGTAAGAGGGTTTTTCCACAAAGCCTTTGATGATATCTTTTTCGGCGTCGCACAGCCCGTATTCGCGCGGGTCGGGCACCGATTTCACCAAAATGGTGGCCATGGCGCCGCGGCGTTTGTGTGCATTGTAAGCCGCGCGCAGGTCAAAGTCGCACATTGCGTCGCCACTTATTACTATAAAATCGTCCTCAATCTCCCCCATTGCGGCCGCGCGCACGCTGCCGGCGGTGCCCAGGGGTTTCTCCTCCTGCACAAAACGCAAAGAAAGCTGGCTGTCGTTATAATCCCGGTAATACGAGGTGATGACCTGTGGAAGGTATTTGACGGTAATGTGCGCTTTTTCGCATCCGTTTTCTTTTAGCAAATCCAAAATATAATCCAAAATAGGGCGCCCGCAAAGCCTCGCCATGGGTTTGGGCAAATCGCATGTCAACGGGCGCAGCCGGCTGCCCTCGCCACCTGCCATAATCACTGCCTGCATATACAAAATTCCTCCTTGTTTGCCGCGCAGATGCTATATCTGCACGCGCAAAACGGCTATTTTGTATTTAGTATGGCAGTCTCTGCCTGGTTTTAAGCATTTTGGCGGCAGAAACGATTTTTCTTTGCTTGTATTGGCCTGCGTTTCGGGTTATAATTTTAAAAACCAAACGGAAAGCGTGGGAACAATTTGTCCAAAACCTTACATGTAGAAATTTTCACCGACGGCGCGTGCTCCGGCAACCCCGGCAAGGGCGGATGGGGGGCCATTCTGCGTTTTGGCGGCCGCGAAAAAGAGCTTTCTGGCGCCGAAGAAGCCACCACCAACAACCGCATGGAGCTGACCGCCGCTATCCAAGGGCTAAAAGCCCTTAAACAGCCCTGCAAGGTAACGCTGTACAGCGATTCGCAGTATTTGTGCAACGCTGTCAACAAAAAGTGGGTCTACTCCTGGAAGCAGAAAAACTGGATAAAAAGCGACAAGCGCCCGGCCTTGAACGTGGATTTGTGGGAGGAACTGCTAAAGCTGCTGGACATCCACGATGTTCAATTTGTTTGGGTAAAGGGGCATGCCGGCCACCCGGAAAACGAACGGTGCGACGCCTTGGCAACCTCTGCCATCAAAGCGCTTTAAACCGCTTTTTTCGCAGAATAACGGCAAAGGATATTGAAAAGAACACAAAAATAGTATATATTGAAAATAGATACAAAAATGGTATCGTTTGGGGCAAACGCCCTTACAAAATTCATAAAAAAGGAGCCTTCTATGAACCGTTTTGTTTATGCGGATAACGCCGCGACTACACAGGTATCCGATTATGTTTACAACGCAATGCTTCCCTTTATCAAAGAAAAATACGGCAATGCATCCACCATATATTCCATTGGCCGCGAATCGCGCGAAGCGGTGGAAGAAGCCCGCGCCAAGGTGGCAAAAGCTTTAAACGCCGCCTCCCCCAATGAAATTTACTTTACCGGCTGCGGCACCGAAAGCGACAACTGGGCTTTAAAAGGCGTGGCCCGCGCGCTGAAAGAAAAAGGCAAAAACCACATTATCACCTCGGTGTTTGAACACCACGCCATTTTGCACACCGCGCAGGCGCTGGAAAAAGAAGGGTTTGAGGTCACCTACATCCCGGTGGATGAAAAAGGCCTGATAAATCCCCAGGATGTAAAAAACGCCATCCGCCCCACCACCGCCATTGTTTCCATCATGTACGCCAACAACGAAATCGGCACCATCCAGCCCATCCCGGAGATTGGTAAAATCTGCAAAGAGGCCGGCGTTGTGTTCCACACCGATGCGGTGCAGGCCATCGGCAATGTGGAAATTGACGTGCAAGCCCAGAACATCGACCTGTTGTCCCTTTCGGGTCATAAAATCCACGCGCCCAAAGGGGTTGGCGCTTTGTACTGCCGCAAAGGCATCAAGCTGCAAAACTTTATCGACGGTGGTGCACAGGAACGCGGCCACCGCGGCGGCACCGAAAACATTTTGGGCATTGTGGCGCTGGGCGCCGCTATGGAAGACGCCTGCCGCGACATCCCCGGCAGAAACCGGAAATTTAGGGAAATGACCGACAAGCTCATCGACAACCTGCTCAAAATCCCGCACACCCGCCTAAACGGCGACCGCGAAAAACGCCTTGCCGGTAACGTGAACATCTCGTTTGAGGCAGTGGAAGGCGAAGCCCTTCTGCTCATGCTCGACGCCAAAGGCATCTGCGCATCCAGCGGCTCTGCCTGCACCTCCGGCTCTTTGGACCCCAGCCATGTGCTGCTTTCCATCGGCCTGCCGCATGAGATAGCCCACGGCTCTTTGCGCCTTTCGGTGGGCGATTTTACCACCATGGAGGATGTTGATTATATTCTGGAAGTGCTGCCGCCCATCATCAATACCCTGCGCATGATGTCCCCCGTGTGGGAAAAAATCTGCAACCAATAAGTAAGAAAGGCTGTGAAAGCTATGTTATATTCCCAAAAAGTAATGGACCATTTCACCAACCCGCGCAATGTAGGGGAAATCCCGGACGCCAACGGCATTGGTGAAGTTGGCAACGCCAAATGCGGCGATATCATGAAAATGTATATCAAAGTGCAAAACGGCAAAATTGAAGATGTAAAATTCAAAACCTTCGGCTGCGGGGCGGCCATTGCCACCAGCTCGATTGCCACCGAGCTTATCAAAGGCGCTACCATTGAAGAGGCTTTGAAGCTGACCAACAAAGCGGTTATCGAAGCGTTAGACGGCCTTCCGCCGGCAAAAATTCACTGCTCGGTGCTGGCCGAACAGGCCGTAAAAGCGGCATTAAGCGATTATTACACCCGCCAGGGCATTGACCCCAAGCCCATTGCCGGGGAAATTGTAGAAGACTGTGAAGCCTGCCACCTTGCCGAATAAACAGGTGTTGGTCGCGTTGAGCGGCGGGGTTGATTCCGCCGTTTGTGCCCTGCTTTTACAAGAGCAGGGCTTTTGCGTGCAAGGGGCGGTGTTAAACCTTTCCCCTGCGCACCAGGGCGCTGTAAAAGCCGCTCAGGCCGCGGCCGACACATTGGGCATCCAGCTTCATGTCATCACCGAGTACGACCGTTTTTGGCAGCAGGTGGTTACCCCCTTTGCCAAAAGCTACCAAAGCGGACGCACGCCCAACCCGTGCGTGGTGTGCAACCCGCTGGTCAAATTCCATTTGATACTGCAAAAGGCCGAAGAACTGGGCATATCCCATATCGCCACCGGCCATTACGCCGATATTGCCCAAAAAGACGGCGTGTTTTACTTAAAAAAGGCAAGCTGCTTAAAGCGCGACCAATCGTATATGCTTTACCGCCTTCGCCAGCAGCAGCTTAAGCACATCTATTTTCCTTTGCATGCGCTGCAAAAAGACGAGGTGCGCGAAATTGCCCTGCGCCATGATTTTGCCTGCGCCAAGGCGCCCGACAGCCAGGAAATCTGCTTTGTGCCGGACAACGATTACGCCGCGTTTATTGAAAAACATTTTGGCGCTTGCAAACCCGGCCATTTTATAGCGCCCGACGGCAGTGTGTGCGGCACCCACAAAGGCATTTTGCACTACACCGTGGGCCAGCGCAAGGGCTTAGGCATTGCTTTGGGCCGTCCGGTGTTTGTGCGGGAAATTGACCCTGTGAACAATGCCGTTTACCTGGGCGAAATAAACGACGCTTTGTACCGCGCCATCGTGGTGGAGGACTTAAACCTGTTGTCCATCCCCGCTTTGCCAAAAGAAAGCCGCCTGGGGGTAAAAATCCGCTCGGTTGCAAAAGAGGTCACGTCTACCCTGCACATGCGGGACGACGGCCTGTGCGAGGTGTGGTTTGACACCCCGCAGCGCGCGCCGGCTTTGGGCCAGTCCGCCGTGTTTTACGACGGCGACTATGTGGTAGGCGGCGGGTTTATTCAAAGCGTTATCAAATAAGCCGCCGTTGCATGGGCGTTTGGCGCTCTTTTTCAAGCTGCGCCCGCCTTTTGGGGGCCGTGCCTTTGCCTTTCCGGCTTGGCAAAAACAAAAGGGGTTATCCTCCGTCACGCGGCAATGGGTTGGGCAGGCGGGCAGAAGTGCTGCGAAAGCGATTCCACAAGCGCTTTGTTTTTGCAAAATATTTCTTCCAGCCCGGCCGGGTCTTATCTTATTCGCGCTATAAAACAAAAGGCAGATGCTTATTTTCAGCATCTGCCTTTTTGGGATGTTTGGATGTATATTCAATTTTCTTTTGGCAAATATAACAGGTCGGTCAATTTTATCAAGCGCAAAAGGGTAAGGCGCTTGCGGATATAGGGCGCATAAACCATGCTTTTGGTTTTAATGGTTTCGCTCAGGCCAATCTCTTCCAGGCTGCTGGGCGCGCCAACCGTTTGCAGCATCTTTTGCAATTGCTCGGGTGTGGGGATGGTGGTGATAATGGCTTTGATTTGTTCAAAGCACTGCACCAGGCGCTGGGGGTCTACTTCCCTTAGCACATCCATCTCATTTTCTTTTAATATGCTTTGGTAGGTGTGCGGGTAAACCTCTTTGATTTTTTGCACATCCATGCCTTCATAGCTGCGCAGGTGCGCACGCAGGTTGTCAATGGCAGCAAACCGGTGGTACAGCCCGCTTACCATGCACTCGCTGACCCCTACCTTTTCGCCGTGCAAAGCGTCGATGCTGGGGTTGATTTCGTGCATTTCCCATAAATGGGAAATATGGTGTTCGGCCCCCGAGGCAGGGCGGGAATTTTCGGCCAGCTGCATGGCAAGGCCGGAGATGATAAGCCCGCGGATAAGCTGTTCGCAGGCGTTCTTCTTGCCCTCTTTGATGCCCGGCAATACTTCCACCACGCTGTTTAACGCTTCGCGCTCCAAAGATACAATCTGCTCGCAGATGTATTCGTTTGTCAAAAGGTGGGCGATTTCCCAGTCGGCAAGGGCGGTGTATTTGCCCAGCATATCCGCCGCACCCGAAGCATTTAAGCGCACAGGGGCGTTAGAAATGATATCGGTATCGGCAATTACCGCAACCGGCGCACTGGCCGCAACGGTGGTTTTTGCCCCGTTTAACGTCATAGCCGCCACGGTGGAAACAAACCCGTCCACGCTGGCAGCCGTTGGCACCGCAATAAAAGGGATGGCAAGTTCATGGGACAAATAGCGTGCAATATCGTGAATGGTGCCCGCGCCCACAGCAACCAGGTATTCCGGTTTATCCTGTAGTTTTTCCTTAGCCTGCGCAATAGCGGTTTCATCCGCGTGCAGGTTTTGGGGCGGTAAAGCAATTACATTGCTGGTATTAAGCACCTGCGATACCGACTGCCCTGCTGCCCTGTAGGTGTTTTGGTCGCACAAAATGTAACCGTTTTTATTGTCCAAATGGCAAACCGACACAATATCGGAAACTTTGTAAATGGCGCCGCTGCTAATTTCAATGTATTGTGTATGCAAAATGTGCTGCTTGCCGCAGCTGCAATCCGGTTTAATCAAATTCTTTACAGAGAACATACAAACACCTCCTTGCCCGATGACTTTCAGTATAATCCACCTGGAAAATGCGGTCAATAAAAAAGAGCGGCTTGGCCGCTCAATTCTAATTTTTACACAGATATTACCGTTTTTTCTTTTTGATTACAGAAAAAATGACTAGAGCTGCAATCAATACCACAGAAACCCCTAAAAGGATTAACATCAACTGCAAAGTTTTGCCAGAAGTGTCCCCCGTGCAA
>CAJFVS010000032.1 GCA_904420505.1 Candidatus Alloruminococcus vanvlietii
ACCTTAGACAACCAGTACAACTATGTGTACGACCGCCACAGTGTGCGCAAAAAACGCGATAAAAAGGAAATTGGCATCCATTCGGTGCGCGGCGGCACCATTGTGGGCGACCACGAAGTGGTCTTTGCCGGCACGGATGAGATTATTACCATTAGCCATAATGCAATGAGTAAAAAAGTATTTGCCCAGGGGGCCATCAATGCAGCGCTGTATTTGTGCAGGCAGCCCAACGGCTTATACAGCATGCAAAACCTGGTGGAAGACACGCCCCAGTGAGCAGAAAAGGAGAAACATATGCAAAAGGCGTTTCAAATTGATGTAAAAGAAGACATTACCCTTATTACTTTTAACAAAGTGCCCAGCGATTTATTATTTGTTTCGCAGATTTTTACCGAATTTGGCAATGCTAAACTCAATATTGATATGATTTCTCAAACAGCTCCCTGCAGCGGATATGTCAGTATTTCCTTTACGGCCGAAGGCACTATGCTGCGCAGTGTACTGGACATTACCGCCAAATTCCGCGAAAAATTCCCTTCGATGAAGCCTTTGGTAAGTTCGGGCAACTGCAAAATCACCATCTCCAGCGATTTGATGCGCGAAAACTACGGCATTGCTGCCAAGGTGTTTTCGGTGCTTTCGCAGGCGCAGGTGGATTTGCTGCTTATCACCACTTCGGAATCGGAAATTTCCCTGCTTATTTCCCAGTCGCAGCTGTTTCGCGCACAGGCCGCCTTGGAAGAAGCATTTGCTTAAAAAGCAATTTGCAACCAACTTAAAATGGCCCTGTGTTTGCCTGCTGCCCCGGCCTAAGCCGGTACCCGTTTGTTAAGCGGCGTTTTGCCGGCGCCTGTGCAAGCCGCCACATATGCCATGAAGAAAGGCGTTTTACCATGAAAAAACCGACCAAATACGACCTTTTGCACACGGCGGACATCCTGCTGTGTTACGGTGTTATTTATGCTTTAAGCCGGCTGGTGTTTGATGTAAACGGCCCTTTCCCTGTTTACACTTTTGGCTGGACCGCAAGGCATATCTGCCTGTTTGCGGCCATTGTTTCGGCATTGGGCGCATTGTTTGGCAAACGGCGCTTTGCATACACCGCCCTTGTGGGCTATGTGCTGGGCAACCTTTTAGGCGAACTGCTGGGCGGCATACACAGCCACATTCCCCCGCAGTATTTGCACCACGGCTGGTGGATATTTTTACTGGTATACCTGCTTTCGTGTGTGCTGGGGCTTTGGTGGGAGAAAAAACAAAAACATGCAAAAAGAAAAGCGGTGTAGGAAAATTCCTACACCGCTTTTTTGATATGCCAGAGTTTTTTTACACGCACAAGTGCATCGTACAATTGCTGGGAACCAAACGCCGCGCATACAAAAATAAGGGGCAGCATGTTGTTGATATACCGGCTTTGCACTTCCCACATGGTTAAAAACAGCATAATGCCAAATACGCTTAAATACGCAACCATCACCGGGCTTGCGCGGTTAGCATGCGAAAACAGGCAGCTAAATGCGCCAAACAACATCAACAGCAGCACCGCCATAAAAATTCCGGTGCAAAGCAGCCGGTAACCGGCGTAGTGTTCGCCGTCGTAAAGCAGGTAATCGTGCAGGGCGGTTTCGTTTTGGGGGTTATCGTCCAAAAAATCGGATAAGGCAAAGGTGCCGTCATAAAAGGCAACGGTTGCTTTGGAAAGCATAAGCTCCAAAGTGCCCACTACCCCCAGCTCGCTAAGGCGCTGGCCAATGCGCTGCAATTCAATCTGGTTTTTGGTGGCAGGGTCGTTTAACGAAAGGCTAAAGAACAAATCTTCGTTATTAAAGCCTCCCCCGCCGTTTAAGCCCATCATCACCCAATGCAGGTATGGCAGGTTCATCTTTTCGGCCTTTTCGCGGTCCAAATGCGTTGAGTACATGTAATGGTCAAACGCAGCATAAACGCCGCCCACCACAATGGCTACGCACAACAGCAAAATCAACAGCTTTTTTAACTGCTTATTGAGCAAAAGGCATATTCCCGCGGCAATTACAGCGATAAGTACGGTAAACTTTAACAGCATGCCAACGGCCGCCAACACCCCCATAAACACCGCAAGCACAAAGCACTGGGAAAACCTCTTGCTGTCGTATAAGCGCAAAAACAAATAAAACAGCAAAATGGGAAACAGGATGGAGAAAAAGTCGGTGTAAATAACGGCGCCTGCAAAATAAAACGGCGGGCTTATCAAGAACAAAAACAGCACCACCACCGCATGGCGCACGCCAAACAAACGCTTTAGCGTTAAAGAGGCAAGCCCCAAAGCCGCTACCATCATCACGCTGTTTACCACCATGGCAACCGCGTAAGTATCGGTAATGCCTATCAAACTGGCTAACTTAAACAAAACCGCCAAAAAAGCCAGCCCGCCCAAATTGTTGGGGAAAATGTAAAAATAATCCGCATGGCAGGTTTGCGAGCTGTAAGCGGTAAAATCGCCCCCGTTTACCCATTCAATGGCGCCTTGGTAAATGGCCTCCAAATCCCAAATGGGGTCGATGCGCAGCAAAAAGCCAAAGGCAATTTGCACCGCAAGCAAAATTAGCAAAAAACCCAAAAGAACGCGGTCGTAATACCGCTGCCAAAAATCCAGCGTTTTTTGCACCAGGTGGGAAAAAATCAAAATTGCCGCAATGCTAACGCCCATCAACAGCACCGTTGCCACCACGCTGTGGTTGTACAATTGCTTATTAAACACCGCATTGAGCAAAATAAGCCCAAATGCAAGCGCAAACAGTATATAAAACAGCCGCTTGAATTGGTCGCCAAGCGTGGATATAAAATGCTGCATGGGCATGGCCCCTTTCTACCTTAAGGGTATGCAAAATAAACTGTGCTATACAAGCAAACAGGGATACCGTTTGGATATCCCTGTTTTTCAATCGCAGAATACGCGTTTTTATTGGCCGATTACCGCTTTGTGGAACACTTTTTTGCCTTTTTTGATAATCACATGGCCTTTTTGGAACGCTTCTAGGGAAACGGCAGCTTTTGTATCGGTTACTTTTTCATCGTCCACCGAGATGCCGCCCTGCTCTACCAAGCGCCTTGCATCGCCTTTGGAGGAGGCCAACGCGCATTTTACCAGCAAATCCAAAATGCCAATCGCGCCGTCGGTAAAGTCCTGCCCGGCAAGCTCGGTGGTGGGCATGTTGTCGGTGTTTTGGTTGTTGGAGAATAAAGCGCGTGCGGCGTCCAAAGCTTTTTGGGCTTCTTCTTCGCTGTGCACCAGCTTGGTCAGCTCGTATGCCAAACGCTCTTTGGCAACGTTTAATTCGCTGCCGGAGAGTTTCTCATACTCGGCGATTTCCTCAAGCGGCACAAAGGTAATCATCTTTAAGCAGTTGATGACATCCGCGTCGTCGATGTTGCGCCAGTACTGGAAAAAGTCGTAAGGCGAGGTTTTTTCCGGGTCCAGCCAAACGGCGCCTTTTTCGGTTTTGCCCATTTTTTTGCCGTCTTTGGTGGTTAGCAGCGTAAAGGTTAAGCCGAACACCTCATCCCCGCATACGCGCCGCACCAAATCCACGCCGTTGATGATGTTGGACCACTGGTCGTCGCCGCCCAGCTGCATGGTGCAGTTGTAATCTTGGTACAGGCGCAAAAAGTCGTAGCTTTGCATTAACATGTAGTTGAATTCAATAAAGGTAAGCCCGCGCTCCAGCCGGGATTTGACGCATTCGGCGGTGAGCATGCGGTTTACCGAAAAATGCACGCCTACATCGCGCAAAAAGTCGATGTAATTTAAGTTTTTCAGCCAATCGCCGTTGCGTGCGATAATGGCTTTGTCCATATCCACAAATTTGGACATCTGGCGCCGGAAGCATTCGGCGTTGTGGTCAATCTGCTCGGGGGTGAGCATTTTGCGCATATCGGTTTTGCCGGTGGGGTCGCCCACCATGGTGGTGCCGGTGCCCAGCAGCAAAATGGGGGTATGCCCTGCCTGCTGCAAATGCCGGATGACAATAAGCTGCAAAAAGTGGCCTACGTGCAGGCTGTCGGCGGTGGCGTCAAACCCGATGTAAAACGTTACTTTTTCGTTGTCCAGCTTTTCCTGGATTTTTTCCAGATTGGTTGCCTGGGCAATTAACCCTCTGGCCTTGAGTTCTTCAAATACGGTCATTTTCCTGTCTCCTTTTTGGTTTTGGCAACAAAAAAGCCCCTATAAAAAGGCCCGTTGCCTTTCTATAGAGGGCGTAAATTCTACGCGGTACCACCTCTGTTCACCATACCCTTGCGGAATATGGCCTTAACGGGTACATGCATACCCTGCCGCTTTAACGGGCGAACCCGGCAACCCCTACTGCTTGCGGTTGGGGGCTGCGGCTCCAGGATGTATTTCAAAAAAGGGCGTTATCCCTTTGCACCAACCAGGGACTCTCTAGAACGGCCTGCTTTTTTTACTTCTTCCTATCACAGCCATTGTGATTGATTATAAGGGCAATTTTGGGGTTTGTCAAGCCCTTATATGGCAGTATTTTGTGCAATGTCCAGCATTTCCCTTGCGTTTTGCAAGGTAAGGGCGGTGATATTGTCCCCGCCGATGATGCGCGCAATTTCCCGCACCCGTTCTTCCTTTTCCAGCTCGTGGATGTTGGTAAAGGTTTTGGCACTTGTGGCGGTTTTTTGGATTAAATAATGGTGGTCGGCCAAGCAGGCAATCTGCGCCAGATGGGTAACGCACATCACCTGTTTGTTTTTGGAAACCTGCTTTAATTTATACCCGATTTTTTGCGCCGCCGAACCGGACACCCCAGTGTCGATTTCGTCAAAAATCAAGCTGTCCACATCGTCTTTGCCAGCCAGAACATTTTTAATGGCCAGCATAATGCGCGAAAGCTCGCCGCCGGAAGCAATTTTTAAAATGGGCTTGGGCGCTTCGCCGGGGTTGACCGAAATGAAAAATTCCATATGGTCCTGCCCCATCTGCCCCAATTTCCCGGTTTGCTGCAGGCATTCAAACTGCACGGCGGGCATGTTTAAAAATGCAAGCTCTTCCTGCACGCGCTTGCAAAAGGCCTGCCCTGCCTTTTTGCGGGCCTGGCTTAAAGCGTCGGCGCGCTGCTGGCAAATAGCTTGCAGGCGTTTTTCTTCCTCCATAAGCGATTGCAGCTTCTCATCCGACAAGGTGATGGTTTCCAACTGTTCGCGGCTTTGCTCTAAAAACTGCAAAATTTCCTCTTCGCTGGCGCCGTATTTTTGTTTGAGCTTGTAGATGGTGTTTAACCGGCTTTCGATTTCGTCCAGGTTTACGCCCTCCAGCGCGTCATCCTCCAAAAAGTCGCGCAGCTGGGAGGAAAATTCCTGCGCCTCGTAAGAAAGCTCGCCCAAACGCGCGCAGATGGCTTCCAGCTGGGGCGAATCGGCGCTGGCAGCGTTTAACGCCTGCGCGGCGTTTTGCAACAGCGAATACGCCCCGGGCAGCTCGTCGTCGCCGCTTAAGGCAATGTGCGCCTGCTGTACGGCGTCGTAAATTTTCTGTTTGTTTTGGATCAGCCTGCGTTTTGCCAAAAGATCTTCTTCCTCGCCAACGGTGAGGTTTGCGCTTTCAATTTCCTCTATCTGGTAGGTCAGCATATCGATGGCGCGCTCTTTTTGCGCCTGGTCCATCGAAAGCGACTGGATTTGCCCGCTTACTTCTTTATATTGCCCAAAAGCGTCCTGGTATTGCGCCAAATCGCTTTCCAGCCCCGCAAAATGGTCAATATACTGGATATGATGGGCAACGTCGGTTAGGTTTTGGTTTTCGTGCTGGCCGTGAATATCCAGCAAAAACGGCGCCAGTGCGCGCAAAGACGCCAAAACAGCCGGGCGCATGTTGATTTTGCAGGTGTTTTTGCCGTCGGCGGTAATGTCGCGCGATAAAATTAATTGGCCGTCCTCCAGTTCATAGCCAAGCTCGTCAAGCGCTTCTTTGGCCTGGGGGGTCAGGTTTTCAAACACGGCGCTTACCGATGCTTTCTGCGCGCCGGCACGCACCAGTTCTTTGGAGGTGCGCTTGCCCAAAACCGCATGGATGGCGTCAATCAAGATGGATTTGCCCGCGCCGGTTTCGCCGGTTAGGACATTGAGCCCCTCTTTGAATTCAATGGACACCTTTTCGATGACGGCGATATTTTCGATGTAAAGCGATGTAAGCATAGTTCGTTACCTCGTTACCAGTTTGGTTACCTCGTTGACAAAATCCACCGCGCGCGCTTCATCGCGTGTGACAATCATAATCGTGTCGTCCCCGGCAAGGGTGCCTACCACGCCGTTCCAATGCATGGCGTCCAATGCGGCGCATACGGCGTTTGCCATGCCCACATGGCATTTGATAACCACAATGTTTATAGCAAAATCCACGCTGGTAACCGCCTCGGAAAACAGGCTTTTGAATTTGTTGGAAATATCGCTGTTGCGGTTTTGCTGGTGCACGGTGTAGCAATACTGGCCGTCCGGTGAAAGCGCCTTGATAAGCCTAAGCTCTTTGATATCGCGGGAAACCGTAGCCTGGGTAACCTCAAAACCTGCTTCCTTAAGCTGTTTTAACAGTTCTTCCTGCGTGTCAATCGCATGCGAAGAAATAAGCTCTAAAATTTTGGCATGGCGTTTGGTTTTCATGGTTTCAACCCTTCCCCTTGATTTTTTGATTGACAATCTCATAAAACGCTTTGTCCCCAAAGGAGATGAATTTGCAATACTGCTTGGCCTTTTGGATAACCACTACATCCCCTTCGCCCACTTCGCAAAACTCGCTGCCGTCCACGGTTAAAAACGCTTCCTTGCCGTCGTTTAAGCGCCCGGGTATCACTTCCAGCTTTAACCCGGAAGAAAACACAATGGTGCGCGCAGCCAACGTATGCGGGCAGATAGGCGACATAATGATGGATTCCAGCGAAGGGTCCATAATCGGGCCGCCGGCGGATAAGTTGTAGGCGGTTGAGCCTGTGGGGGTGGAAAAAATCAAGCCGTCGGCATTGTAGCTGCCAATGAGCTTGCCCCCGCAGGTGACGGTTAAATCGATGATTTTGGCAATATGCCCTTTGGAAACCACCGCATCGTTGAGCGCAACAAAGCGTTCAATGCCCTGCGGCTTGTGGACTAAAACTTCCAGCATCATGCGGTTTTCAATGGAATAATCGCCCTGCAGCAGCCGAGTGAGTTTTTCCTGCTCGTTGGCTTCGGCCGCGGCCAAAAAACCCAAACGGCCGCTGTTGATGCCCAAAATGGGCTTATCCATGCTTATCGCCAGCTTAGCGCTGCGGATGATGGTGCCGTCCCCGCCGATGCAGATAACCATATCGGCGCGCTCCAAAGCCTCGCCTGCGGGATAAAACCCATCGCAAACGCCCTGCAACAGGGGCTGGTACTCCAAAATAGAGACCACCCGCCCGCCTAATTTGGCCAAATGGGCGGAAAATTGCCTTGCGCCTTGAATGGCATCTTTTTTGTCCGAATTGGGAATCATCAATACCGTTGTCATTTACACACCTGCATTCAAATCTTGATGGGATTGTTCTACGACGCTGGGGATTATCTGTAAAGGAATTTCACTTTCCATAGGTTGGTTGCGCAAATACAGCAAATATTCAATATTGCCTTCCGGGCCTTTTACAGGCGAATAGGTAAGCCCCGCCACCTGCAAGGCATGCGCAGTACAAAAATCATACACCTTTTGAATGACCTCGATATGGTCGTTTAAATCGCGTACCACGCCTTTTTTGCCTACCCTGCCCTTGCCGATTTCAAACTGGGGCTTGATTAAGCAGACCAGCTCGGCGCCGGGCTTTAAAAACTGCTGGATAACCGGCAAAACCAGCGTTAGCGAAATGAAGGAAACATCCACCGAAACAAAGTCCAGCAAATCGGGGATTTCCTGCTGTGTCAGGTGGCGGATGTTGTGGCGTTCCAAATTTACCACGCGGCTGTCGTTGCGAAGGCTCCAGGCAAGCTGGCCGTAACCCACATCCACCGCATACACCTTTTGCGCGCCGTTTTGCAGCATGCAGTCGGTAAAGCCGCCGGTAGAGGCCCCGGCGTCCATGCAAACGGCGTTTTGCAGCGATATGGGAAAGGTTTGCATGGCCTTTTCCAGCTTTAAGCCGCCGCGGCTGACATAGCGCAAAGTGTTGCCGCGCACCTCCAGAGTATCCTCCGCCGAAACGCTTTGGCCGGCTTTATCGGCGCGCTCGCCGTTTACATACACGCTGCCCGCCATAATAAGCGCTTTGGCCCTTTCCCGGCTGGGCGCCAGGTTTTTGTCGCACAAGGCAATGTCTAATCGAGTTTTTTCCACGTTGCATCTCCTGTTGCCGCCTGCGCTATGGACAAAGCGTCCAGCCCCAGGCGTTTTAACACGTTTTTATAGGTTCCCTGCGCCACAAAAGCATCGGGAATGGCACGCAAGGCAAACTGCCCGCGAAAACCTTTGGAATACAATTCATACAAAAAATGCTCGCCAATGCCCCCGCGGGCAACGCCCTCTTCGGCAAATACAATTGTATCGTATTGCAGGGCGATATTTACACAGTCATCCAGCAGCGGATGGATTTGCACCAAACGCAGAAGGTCTGCCTGCAGTCCATTTTCTCCTAGCAAGGTACTAGCCTTTACAGCTTCACCAAACAGCCGGCCATAGGTAATAAGCAAAATTTTGCCGGTTTTGCCCGTGTAAGCGTAGCTTGTGGTTGCCGTTTGCAATTTTTGGGGCAAATTTGGCTGCCCCCCGCGCGGATAACGCACCGCAACCACGCCTGTATCTGTATACATGGCCTTATTTAAAGCCATGGGCAGTTCATCAAACAAGCAGGGCGAATACATTTTGGTGTTGGGAATGGCGCTTAAAAAGGCGGTGTCAAATACGCCCTGGTGGGTTTCGCCGTCATCGCCTACAATGCCGGCACGGTCAATAGCCAAAACAATGTGGCGGTTGTCTATGGCAGCATCGTGAATGATTTGGTCATACGCGCGCTGCAAAAAGGTGGAATACACCGCAAACACCGGGCGCATGCCGTTGGCGGCCATCGCTGCCGAAAACGTCAGCGCGTGCTGCTCGGCAATGCCTACGTCAAACAAACGTTTGGGAAAGGTGGAGGCAAACTGGGTAAGCCCGCAGCCCTCGGTCATAGCGGCGGTAACTGCACAGATTTTTTTATCCTTTTGCGCCATCTGTACAATCGCCTGGCCAAATTCGCTGGAGAAATTATGGTTCGTGCCCTTGCTGGTGCTGCCAGTATCCACATCAAACTGGGCAATGCCGTGAAACTGCGTAGGCGCTTCCTCGGCAAACAAATAGCCCTTGCCTTTTACGGTTTCGGCGTGGATGAGCACCGGGGAATCCATATGTTTGGCGCGCTCAAGCATGGTGCAAAGCGCTTTGATGTTGTGCCCGTCCACCGGGCCGGTGTACACCAAGCCAAAATCTTCAAACAAGGTGCTGTGGTAAATCACCTGCTTTAAGGCGGATTTGGATTGGATAAGCCCTTTTTTGATTTTAGCGCCCACCAGCGGGGTGTGGTCCAGGGTGATTTCCACCCCGTGCTTTAATTTTAAATACCCCGGGCGCGAACGGATTAAGGTTAAATATTTGGACACGCCGCCCACATTTTTGGAAATGGACATGCGGTTGTCGTTTAAAATAACAATCAGCTTTGCATTGGCGCGCGCGGCGTTGTTCAGGGCTTCGTAAGCTTCCCCGCCGGTTAAGGCACCGTCGCCAATCACCGCGATGACAAAATGGTCGTCCCCCTGCATTTTTTTGGCCTGTGCAAGCCCTTCGGCAGCCGAGATGGAAATGCTGCTGTGCCCGCCGATAAACGCGTCGTACACGCTTTCCTGCGGCCTGGGGAACCCGGATATACCGCCTTCCTGCCGGATGGTGGTAAATTGGTTTTTGCGCCCGGTTAAAATTTTATGGGTATAGCACTGGTGGCCCACATCCCAGACAATTTGGTCCTGTGGCAAATCAAACACGCGGTGCAATGCAATTGTGAGTTCCACCACGCCCAAATTGGACGCCAAATGCCCTCCTGTTTGCGAAATGGTTTGAATCATAAACTGGCGGATTTCCTGTGCCAGGCGGTCCAAATCCTCAAAAGAGAGCTTTTTTACATCCCGCGGCGAGGTGATGGTGTTTAGCAATGGATAATTTTGGTTCACACTTGGTCACTCCCTTTTGATGGTTCTACGCAATCGGAAGCAAGATGGCGATTAATATGCCCAAAAGCGACCCGCATAATACCTCCAAAGGGGTATGCCCAATGTATTCTTTCAGTTTTTTCTCCTGTAATTCTTCCATATCCTCGCCGGAGGCAAACGCAGATTCTTCCGCATCGTCATCCCCCAGCCAGTTATTAAAATTAAAAACAATATTGTTGAGTACTTTTGCCTGTTCGCCGGCCGAACGGCGCACGCCCATGGCGTCAAAAATCACCACCAGGGCAAATACCACCGAAATGGCAAAAATCGGCGAGCCAAACCCCGCTACCCGCGCGGTGGACATGGCCAGCCCGCACACAGTGGCGGAATGGGAGCTGGGCATGCCGCCCGCCCCAACCAGCCGTTCGGGGTTAATGGTTTTGTGTTTAATCGAGTAGATAATGACTTTGAGCACCTGCGCGCAAAACCAGCTTAATATGGCGGTGATGAGCACATGGTTGGTTAATAAATCCTTTAAAGCTAACAACGGTTACACCCACTCTTACTTCTATTAATGTTCGCGTTCGGCTAAATAATCGGCCAAATCGCATAAAAATGCACTCTCTTCAAAGCACGAAAGCGCCGCTTTCGCCTCATTGGTAAGCTTTTTCACAATCGAACGCGACTTATCCAAGCCGTAGATATCAACATAAGTTTGGTGGTTGTTTTCTTTGTCGCTGCCGGTGGGTTTGCCAAGTGTTTTTGCATCGCCCGTTACGTCCAGTATATCATCAACAATCTGAAAAGCCAAGCCAATTTTCTTTGCATATTTATTCGCAGCTTCTACTTTTTCATTGTCTGCCCCGGCGCCAATGCAGCCCAACTTTACCGACGCTGTGATAAGCGCGCCGGTTTTCATGGAATACATGGTGTCCAGCATGCCGGCGCTTACGCTTTTGTCCCGCAGGCCGATGTCCAGTGTTTGGCCGCCAACCATGCCTTGAGTGCCTGCCGCGCGCGAAAGCACCTTGATGCAGCGCAGAATATTTTCCAATGGGATTTGCTGCGGGTCGCATTTAAAGGCGATGGTTTCAAATGCCTGGGTCAACAGCGCGTCGCCCGCCAAAAGGGCGGTTGCTTCATCAAACGCGATATGGCACGCGGGTTTGCCCCGGCGCATGTCGTCGTCGTCCATGCAGGGCAAATCGTCGTGGATAAGCGAATAGCAGTGCACCATTTCCACCGCGCATGCAAGCGGCATAACCGTTTCGGGCTTTGCCCCGCACAACCGGGCAAATTCCAGCGTTAAAGCCGGGCGCAAGCGCTTGCCGCCGGAACTCATGCTGTATTTCATCGCGGTAATCACGCTTTGCTGCAGGCAGCTTTCCGATGGCAGGTATTCTTCCAAAGCTTTTTCAACCATTTTGGCATAAGTTGTCAGGGTATCTTTTACCGTTTCTACGTTATTCATCCAACACGGGCTCCTCTTCCTTGAAATTGACGATGGATACATCCAGTATCTTTTCTTCGGCTTTTTTTAATGTTTCGTTGCAAAAGGCAATCAATGCGCAGCCTTCTTCATAAAGTTTCAGCGCATTTTCCAGCGGTTCTTCGCCGGTTTGCAGCTTTTGGGCAATTTCTTCTAAGCGCGTCAATGCGCTTTCCAATGTGGTTGTTTTTTTCATTGCACTTCATCCTTTTTCACATCTGCAATTACAGCCTGTGCGCTGCCGCCTTGTAAAATAAGCTGCACGCTTTGGCCGGTATGCAGGCCTTCTATGCTGCCAATATAGCCGGTTTCCCCTTTGATAAGGGCAAAACCGCGGCCAAGCACCTGAAGGGGGCTTAATGCATGCAATACCCCTGTTATGCTATATAACCGGTTTTGCTGCTGTTTTATTTGCAAAAGCATACTTTGCCGTATGCTTTGTGCGCTGTTTTCAAGCCGCTGCCAGTAAGGGGCAATATAGCCCTGCGGGTTTTGGAACACCGGGCTTTGCACCGCTTGGCGCAAACGTTGTTTTTGTTCATACAGGCACCCGCTCACCGCTTCTTTAAACAGGGTTTGGTAATGCGCCAGTTGGTAAACCACCCTTGTCAGGTCCGGCGTAACCAGTTCGGCCGCGGCCGAAGGGGTGGGCGCGCGCAAATCGGCCACAAAGTCGGCGATGGTATAATCGGTTTGGTGCCCTACCGCCGAAACAACGGGGATGCCGCACGCATAAATGGCACGGGCCAGCCCTTCGTCGTTAAAGGCGTACAAATCCTCCAAACTGCCCCCGCCGCGCCCGATGATCAACACGTCGCACCCGGGGTGCGCTTCAAAATGGGCGATGCCGTTTTGCAAACTCTGCGGCGCGCCAATACCCTGCACCAAAGCCGGGTACACCGTAACCTTGGCGATGGGATAGCGCCTTTGGATGATGGAAAGCATGTCCGCCAAAGCGGCCGAATCCGCCCCGGCAATGATGCCGATGTGTTTGGGGTAAGCAGGCAGGGGTTTTTTATGCTCGGGGGCAAAAAGCCCCTGGGCCTGTAATTTGTTTTTTAACTGCTCATACGCCAAATACAAAGCGCCAATGCCGTCGGGCTGGATTTCCCTGGCATAAAGCTGGTAAACGCCGTCGCGCTCGTACACCGAAACCGACCCGCGCACAATCACGTTCATGGCGTTGTCCGGCAAGAATTTCAGCTGCTGGGCATAGCTGTTAAACATCACCACCCGCAAAGAAGCTTGGCTGTCTTTTAGCGTAAAATACAGGTGGCCGCTTTTATAATGGTGGGTAAAATTGGAAATTTCACCCTTTATAAATATATCGCTTAGCTTTTTATCCGATTCGATGACCGATTTTAAATAGGTGTTCAGCTGCGATACGGTTATGGTCAATTGCATAGGCATTCATCCTTTTTGATTGCGCCGCTGTGCTGCCAGGCACCCAATACGCTTACGCCTGCGGCATTGTCGGCAGAAAAATCCGGCGAGGCAAAATACACGTTTTCAAAGCGTTCTTTTATCCCCTTTTGGATGATGGAATTGGACATTACCCCGCCCGAATACACAACCGGCAGCGCCCCAAAACGCTCTTTAAGGGTTTGGGTCATCTGCTGTACCACCTGTTCAATATAGCGGATGCAGTACAGCGCCACGTCCTCATGGCTTTCGCCCTGTTTTAAGCGTTTTTCGCACTGGTTTTCCAACCCCGAAAGCGAGGGGTTACCCTCCTGCATGGAGGGGCGGATTTTGTACGTGCGGGTGGATTTAAGCGCCAATTCTTCCAGCTGCGGGCCGGCCGGGAACGCAAGGCCCATTTTGCCGCCCACCCGGTCGATGGCTTGTCCGGCTTTTAGGTCGGTGCTGGAAAGCAAAAGTTCGGTGCATAAAGCGTTTTGGGCGTTGGTGCTTACCCGTACGCATTCGGTGGTGCCGCCGGAAAAATGAAACGCTAAAAATTCCCGCCCCAGCAAATGCAGATTGCCGGTGTTGTACAAAGCCGCGGCAATATGCCCCAGCTGGTGCGAAGTTTGGTACACCGGCGCGTGCAAACTGGCGCCAATGGCCAAAGCAACGGTTTTGCCCACCAAAAAGCAGGGCATGTACGAGCCTGCTATGCTGCGCGGCGTAGTGGAAACGCAAACGGCGTCTATTCCATGCAGCTGCTCTGCAAGCTGAGGCAGCATCTGCTCAAAGTTTTTGACATGCAAAAAAACAGCATCGCTCTGTCTAAGCCCCATTGCGCCCGGCTTTACGGCAAGGGGGCGTTTATACTGCACAATACTGTCTTTTTCCGTGTCGTACACACCCAAAGATGTTTTATAATTGCTTGTGTCAATCCCTAAAAACCTGCCCATATGCCACCCTTTACTTGCTTGTGGCGGCAAGCTCTTTGGAAAAAGCCCCCAGCAGCCCGTTTACAAACGAAGCATCCTCCTGGGTGGCGTATTTTTTGGTAATTTCCACCGCTTCGTTGATGGAAACGCTTACAGGGATATCCTCCCTATAGAGCATTTCGTACATGCAAAGCTGCAAAATGCAGCGGGTAACCCTGGAAATGCGGTTTAACTTCCAGCTTTTGGAATATTCGCTTATTTTTTGGTCAAGTGTCTCTTTTTGGTCCACCACATGCTGGGCCAAATCCACCGCAAAGGGGTCTACTTCAATATCCCGGCATGCGCTGGCGTTTTGGATAATCTGTTCAAGGGGTTCGTCTTTAAACGATTTTTCAAACAGCAGCACAAACGCCAGTTCACGCGCTTCACGTCTTGTCATGAACGTCCTCCTAAATATCCGTTTGTAAAAAATGCAAGAAACCCTCCGGATAAGCGGAGGGTTTGCTCAACATTATTCCGCGTTTTTAGGTTCCGAAAAATCAATTCCCACAATAAATACGTTTACCTTGGAAACGGTAATACCGGTCATGCTTTGTACAGCCGATTTGACATTGGTTTGGATTTTCTCCGAAACCTCCGGTATTTTGGCACCGTATGTGAGGTTTACATAAACACCAATAACCGCCACATCATCATTGAGCTCTATTTTAATGGATTTGGACACCGTATTTTTTAAAATAAGACCTTTGATGTTGGCCGGAGCATTGGCGAGCGACGCTACCCCCTGCACTTCTTTTGCGGCAAGGCCAGCAATGGTTGCAACAACGTCTTCTGAAATTTTAAGGCTTCCTACCGTTTGGTTTTGGTTTTGTTCCATAGTAACGCCCTCCTTGTTATGTATTATACCAAGATTTTGAGCGTTAGACAACTATTTTACCTCAGTTATTGAAATATTTTCGGGCAGCACATTGGTTTCATCAATCAAAATATTTTTAATCTGCGCCGCCTGCGCTTTATCCAACCCTTCGGTTTGCACAATTACCGAAATTTTATCATCACTCATATAGGCCATGCAGTCGTTAAAGCCTTTGGCCCGGATTTGGTTTTCGATACGGGTTTCGGTTTCGGTGCTTTTGGTAAGCAGCGCCACCTGTTTGGCCAGGTTTTCTTTTTGGCTGTTATCCAAATTGGCGTCTTTTAAAATGGTCTCCAGGTTATCCATGGCCGCATCCCTGGCCTGGGTGCGTTCCAAACGGGCCTGCTCAAAATATTCGGATGCGCTTACGCCCTCTTCCTGGGGTTTTACCACAAACTGGGCGTCGCCGTAATTTTTTACATCCTGTACGTCTTCCCCGCTGGAAAACATGCCCGAAAGCTGCAAATCTTCCCCGCTTTGTGCAAAGTTCCAATTTAAATACACAGCAATGCCCAATGCCACCACCAAGCACGCTAGGATAATCTGCCGTTTGCCTAAAATCATGTTCATTTTGAATTTTTTCATGTTGGTTTCCTCCTGCTTCTAATAACTGGATTTTGTGACAAAAACGCGGTTGGATGATAGATTCAACACCGTTGTGACCGCTTGTATGACTTTGTTTTTGACAGAGACGTTCTCACCTCCCTGGCAAACAACCACAACGCCTTTGACTACCGGTTCCATCTGTTTGGTCAGCAGTGCCTCTTTGCCGTTTTCTCCATCCACCAAAATGGTGTTGGTTTCATAGTCCTGCCGGACAGCGCTTTTTTCGCTGTTTTCTCCAGAGCTATCATGGCTTTCGTCTAAGCTTTGTTTTTCCTGCTTTTCATATACATACTCGGTCGATTGTTCCAGCGTAACCATCACCTGCGCTTTGCCTACGCCGTCAATGGACTGTATGAGACTTACAAGCCTGGTTTCCAAATCCGCTACATACTGGGAATTGGAAACCCCGCCTGCCAGAGAAGCCGTATCGCTTATGTTGCCATCACCACCCGCATTGCATTCTGAAAGACAGATGAGCGCCATGCCAATCAAACCAATCAAAACAATGATTTTTACCTTTTTAGGGGAAGAAACCAGCGTTTTGCATTTGTCCTGCAGCTTTTTCAGATCCAGCTTGCTAGCCAATGTCCACATCCTCCTTTGTCCAAACAATTTGGCAGGTACTTCCTGTCAGCTCTTGCACAATCTTTTGTATTTCTTGCTCTTTGGACAGGTTCTCTTGTGCAGTATAAAGCTCTATCTGTGTAATACATATGCTGTTGTCCTCTTCAATATTAAGGTTTATGGAAATTTTCTGGGCCTCTATCCCCATGGAAGAAAGCTCTTGTTTGACGCTGTTTTCCAAGTTTAAGGCAAACACCCCCAGCACCTGCTCATCCAGCTTTTCGCTGTAGGCTTGCCGGGCGGATAAATCGCTTTGGATATCCAAATCCTCTACCGAAAAATCCATCCCGCCGCCCATAAAAAAAGGGGTGATCACCGAAAACAGAAAAAACAGGTTTACGCAGAATTTGTAAATTTTTTGCAGGTTGCCGTCGGGCGAAAGCATGTAGGCAATGGCCCCGCAGGTGCAGGCCGCGCAAACCGAAAACGCCCATTCCTTTAAAAAGCCCATTTTAAGCGCTCCCCCCAATCATAAGCAGGATGGTGATGCTTACCACAAACAGCAGCGCAAAGCACAGTAAAATGGTCACCAGCAGTGAAAGCACGGAAGACGCGCTTTTAAGCATGCCCGAAATGTGTTTGACATCCATCAAATCCCCCACCGCCGAAGCGATGTTGAGCGTAACAACCCACACCAGGCATTCCAGCACAATGGGGATAAAAATAAACAGCGACGCGATAATGCCAAAGGCGCCTACCGTGCTTTTTAACAGCTTTAAGCACCCCTGCACCGAACTGACGGCGTCCGACAGCGCGCCCCCCACCACCGGCACCAAATTGCCCACCACAAATTTGGTGGTTTTAATGGTTACGCTGTCTGCGCTGGTGCCCACAAACGCTTGTACGGTTAACAGCCCTACAAACAAGGTAAGCGAAAGGCCCATCAAAACCGTGGCGATTTTTTTGGCGCTGGCAATAAAACCGTCTATTTTTAGCTGCGGAAAAATGCTGCCGGCTATGGAAAAGGCCAAATACAGCATCAAAAACGGCACCACAATGCGCACCAGCACCTGCGAGACGATTTGGGTTGCCGAAAACAGCAGCACATGGTAGGTGCCCCCGGTTGCCGGCTGGCCGGAAAGGGCGGTGACGGTGGCAAACACCGGGATAAAACCCAGCATAAAATTGGAAAGGGATTCCACCATCTGCCCGGCGCGCTGGATACAGGCCAAAATGGGGCTTGCCGCCACCGTAAGCACCGTAAGCACCGCCACCACCGAAAACACCCCGTACAAAGGCTTGTTGGTAAAATGCTCGCCTAAAGCGGAAGCCAGCGCGCACAGCAGTACAATGCCAACCATGCTTGACAGCATCATAACCGGAGAGGAAAAATAATCCTTGACCATCTGCACCATTACGCCGAAAAAATCGCCTACCGAAAGGTCGGTGATGTTTTCCGGGGTCAGCTCGTCTACATTCAGCTCTTCCAGATATTTTTGGGTGCCGCGGGGCACATAGCCCAAAAGCTCATTGGCGCCGCTCATATCCAGCTGTTCTTTATAAAGCTCTTCCTGCGTGATTTCATCGGCTTCTTCCTCTTGCGGCTGTTGGGCAAAACCTGCCAAAGGCAGGCAAAACACCAAAACCAAAGCCAGCGCAAACAGAAAAATCTTTTTCATGTCCTTATCCTTTTATTATCTGGGAAATGTACCCCAAAATCTTTTCAAACAGCGGCAGGGCCGAAAGCAATATCAACACTTTGCCGCCAAATTCCACCTTGGAAGCAATGGCCGCTTCCCCGGCGTCGCGGCAGCTATCGGCGGCAATTTGTATAACAAAGCAAATGCCCAGCGCTTTTAAAAGCACCTGCACCCCTTCGATCGGGACGTTGGCGTCGCTGGCTATATCCTGCATGCGCTGCAAAACAGGCATTACCTGGGTAATAAGAATGCCAAACAGCACAAGCCCCACCATAAGGGAAACAAACACGCCGTATTCGGGTTTGTATTGTTTTAACACAAGGGCAATGATTGCCGAAACCAGCCCAAGGCCTGCAATTGCTAAAATATCCATAGCTTATAACTGAAAGACCGATTTAACGGTCTCAAACAAATTGCTAATTTCGTATATAATCATCATCAAAACCACGATTAACCCGGCCAGCGTGGTTAACATCGCCTGTTCTTCACGCCCTGCGCGGATAAGCACCTGGTTGAGCACCGAAACGATGATGCCGATGGCCGCGATTCTAAAAATCAAATCTACATCCATATGCAAAATTCCTCCTAGCTTTCCATCACGGGGCAGTGCCGCCATTTTGGGTTTTTTCGTTTTGCCCGGGTTTTGGGGGCGCTGGCTGCTAGCATGCGGCTTACACCAGCAAAATAACAACGCATATTCCCGCCATAAGCCCCAGCGTGCGGTAGAGCTTGGAATACTTTTGGTAAGCGCTCTGCGCTTGATGAAGATGCTGCAGCAGGGTTTGCTGCTGCAATTGTAAAGTGCTTATCTGCCCTTGCAAATCGGTTGTGCCCAACACCCCGAACACCTGGCACAGCGCCTGCAAATCTTCTTTTTCAAATCCGGTATTTGCCGGTTCCTGCGCCCAGCTTTCAAATGCATTTAATAGCGGGTAAGCGTTATGCGGGCGCAATAAAGCCTGCCAAAACGGAAGCTGGCCTATTTGCGGGTCGCTGGCAAGGGCCGGCAGCATTTCTTCTACAGGGGTTTGCTTAAAATGCAGCTCATTGCACATGGTCTGAATCATCAAAATAGCCCCCTGCAGCAGGTTCACCCGTTTCTTCAGCAAAGCAGATGCCATAATCCCCGTCATGGTCGTGGATATAATCACACACAAAGCTCCGATAAGTTTCAGCATATTGTTCGCTCGCCTTTACAATGGTTTGTATTTTCCCAATGTGTTCGCCATTTTTCAGCAGCACCAGGTAATCGAATATTTGCTGTGCAAAAAGCGGTTTGAAATAGGGTTTGCGCATCAATTCCTGCAAGGAGGACGCATGGGCGCTTGCCAAAATATGTACCCCTGCGTTGGCCCCGTCCAAAATGGCCTGCGCGTCTTCTTTCGAGCCGATTTCGTCGAGTATTATCACATCCGGCGAAAGGGTGCGCGTGGCAATTTCCATGCCTTTGGCTTTGGGGTAACCGTTTAGCACATCGCAGCACACCCCAATATCGTTTTGGGCGCTGCCTTTGTAAACCGCCGCGATTTCCGAACGCTCGTCAATCACCGCCGTTTGGTAGTAGCGCTTGCCCTGCCCGTTTGCCAAATGCACGGCCAAATCGCGCAGAAGGGTAGTTTTGCCGCTTAAAGGCGGGCCCACCAGCAAAACCGAATGCAAACCGTCCTGGAACAGGCGTTCAAACAATTCTTTTGCCGCCCCCGGCATGGCGCGCGCAACGCGCAGGTTGATGGAAGAAATGCTGCGCACATTTTTTAGTTTGCCGTTTTCCAGCACGCCTGTCCCGCAAATGCCGGCGCGGTGGCCGCCCTGTATGGTTAAAAAGCCGTTTTGAATATCCGCTTCATGGCTGTGCACCGAATGCCCGCACAGGCTTTGAAAGCTTTGTTCCAAATGTTTGGGGGTTACTACAAAGGTATCCGGCGAAATCACTTTAGAAACCTGTCCGTCTTTTTTTACAAAAAACAATTGGTTGGGCGCGCACAAAACCAACGGCAGGTTGGCGCGCAGGCGGATTTGGCAGGTTGTTTGTTTTATAGAGGAAGGCACCCCATACAACAGGGTTGCAATCTCCTGGCATAAGCCTTCGCAGGCTTGGTCGAATCGCTGGGTGTATTGTGTCGTCATGTGTTTTCATCCTCCTTTTACCCCCAATATATGTGAGTTTGTCCGCAAATAGAACACCCCCTCTCCTGGATTTTTCCAAGAAAGGGGGTGTGGATATGCGCTATGGAATTTTTAACAGCTGGCGGCCGGCTGCTTTGGCTGTGCGCCCGGTTTATTGCCAAAAAAGCCTTTAAGTATAGCCCTTAGCAGGGCGCTTAAGCCGCCCAGCCGGGCAAAATACCCGACGGGGCCTGCGTAAACGCTTATTGAATCATCTGTTCAAAGGTGTTTTCATCCAAAATGGTAACGCCCAAGGACTGCGCCTTGGCTAATTTGCTGCCAGGGGCTTCCCCGGCCAGCACATAGGTGGTTTTTTTGGAAACGCTGGAGGAGGTTTTGCCGCCGAAGTTTTCGATAATGCGGCTGGCTTCTTCGCGGGTAAAGCGTTCCAGCGTGCCGGTTAGCACAAAGGTTTGGCCCAAAAAGCGGGTATCCACCGCGGTGTTTTGGTAAACCATGCTCACCCCGGCCTGCTTTAAGGCTTCTATGGTCTGCCTAGCGCGCCCGGTGGCAAAATATTCGGCCACGCTTTGGGCCAAAATCTCCCCAAAGCCTTCAATGGCTACAATTTCTTCGGCAGAAGCGTTCATCACCGCGTCGATGTCCCCAAAATGGCGGGCCAGCTCCTGGGCGGATTTTTGCCCGATGTTGCGGATGCCCAGCGCATAAATGACCCGCCCCAACCCCGCGTTTTTGGAGTTTTGGATGGCGTTTATCAAATTCTGGGCCGATTTTTCACCCAAGCGCTCCAGCTTGGCCAAATCCTCTTTTTGCAGGGAATAAATATCGGCTGCCGTGTGGATAAGCCCTTCGTTTAGCAGCAGTTCCAAAATGGCGGGGCCCAAGCCTTCAATGTCCATCGCATCGCGCGAGGTAAAATGGATTAAATGGCGCAAAAGCTGGGCCGGGCAGTCCATATTGATGCAGCGCATCACCGCTTCGTCCTCCGGGCGCACGCAGCGCTGCCCGCAAGAGGGGCAGATATCCGGGATTTGAAAAGGCGCTTGCCCCACATGCTTGGCAACGCGTACCACCTCAGGGATGATATCCCCCGCCTTTCGCACCACAATCGTATCGCCGATGGACACGTTTTTTTCGTTGATGAATTCCTGGTTGTGCAGCACCGCGCGCGAAACGGTGGTGCCCGCCAGGGTGATGGGCGCAAACACCGCGGTGGGGGTTAAAGCGCCGGTGCGCCCCACCTGCACCTGGATATCCAGCAAAACGGTTTCTTTTTCCTCGGGCGGGTATTTGTACGCCACGGCCCACCGGGGGTATTTGGAGGTGGCGCCTAAGATTTCGCGCTGGGCAAAATCGTTTACCTTAATCACCGCGCCGTCGATGTCAAAGGCAAAGCTTTCGCGGCTGTTGCCAATGCGCAGGATTTCTTCAATGCAGTCTTCGATATTGTCATACGCCTCATGGCTGGGAATGATGCGCAGCCCGCATTCCTTTAAAAATTCCAGCGACTGCTGGTGGGTGGTAATCTCCTCCCCCTGCACCTGCTGGATGTTGAACACAAACAAATCCAGCCGGCGCGAGGCGGTGATCTTGGGGTCTTTTTGCCGCAGGGAGCCGGCGGCTGCGTTACGCGGGTTTTTAAACGGGGTTTCTTCGTTTAATTCCTGCATGCGCACCAGCTCTTCAAAGCTTTCTTTGGGCATGTACACTTCGCCCCGCACCTCCAAAAACGGCAGGGCGCGGGTTAATTTTAGCGGCACGGCCTGGATGGTGCGGATGTTTGCGGTTACATCCTCGCCGGTGATGCCGTCGCCGCGGGTGGAACCACGCACCAAAACGCCGTCGCGGTATTCCAGGCTGACCGACAGCCCGTCGATTTTCGGTTCCACCACATACACCGGGTTTTCAATGCGCTCGCGCACGCGCTTGTCAAACGCGCGCAGGTCTTCCACATCGAACACATCCTGCAAAGAACCCATCTGCACCTCGTGGTGGACAGGTTCAAATTTGCCGCTTACCGGCGCGCCTACCCGCATGGTGGGAGAGTTGGGGTCGGAAAACTGGGGGTACTGCGCCTCTAAATCGATAAGCTCGTGCATGAGCCGGTCGTATTCAAAATCCTCTACTTCAGGGTTATCCAGAACATGGTAACAGTAATTGTGGTGTTCAATGGTTTTGCGAAGGGAAAGTATATGTTTTTCGATTTGCGCCAAATCCATAAAAGAATTCTCCTAACCAAATTGTACTATCCATTATTTTACCACAAAACCCCATCGCTTAAAACAGGGTTTTCGGGGCTGTACGCATTTATTTTGGAAAGATAGGGCGTGCTGCCGCCGGAAAACTGCAAAAAGCCCTCCGGCACCTGGCCCACTAAAATGGTCTCGGCGATGATAAAGCTGGAAACGGTGCTGGTGGTAACCGTATACCCCGGAATGATGGCGGAAATATTGGCCGTTACTTTTAACATAAGCTGGTGGCGCGTTTGGTTGATGCCGGAAGAATCAAACACGTTTTGGATTTCGCAGGTCACCACGCCCACCGGCAGCACCTTTAAGGTAATGCTGGGCCCCATACCCGAAAACCACTGGACGCCCGAAAGCGTGCCGATGGGGATGGAAACTTCGTCGGTGTCCAAATCGGTTAAGCTTTTCAGCACCGCGTTGCTTACGTTGCTTTTTATCTGGCTTATGGCCAGGCTGTTGGTTTCAATGGCCACGATGTTGCCGTTTTCATCGCGGTTTAGGGTGACCAAAGAATCGTAGCTGGGGGCGGCCCGGCTTAATTCTTGCAATACCGCGTTGTTGATGGCCTGGGTGGCGTGCACCTTTGCCTGGTAAGCGGCAATGGTTTCAATGGCCGGGCGCAGCTGTTTATCCAGCATAAAGGCAAGCCCCAGCAGTATAAGCAGGGCAAGCAGCAAACCCCATATGGCTTTTTTAGGCTTTTTGCGCAGTTTACGCGCTTTTCGCAGGTTTCTTCTCATACAATGGCCTCATTTTCCCTATTTGTATCAATATATGAGAAAACGGCCAAAAGGTGTACAAAAAGCAAAAACCGGCTGGAAACCCAACCGGTTTTGTTTTATTTTTGCCCATAATAGGCGTTTTCGCCGTGCTTGCGGAAAAAATGCTTATCCAAAAGGGTTTTGTCCATCGGCGGGGTTTGGGCAAACAACTGGGTGTGCCAGGCCATCATGGCCACTTCTTCCAGCACCACCGCGTGGTACACCGCCTCAAAGGCGTCTTTGCCCCAGCAAAACGGCCCGTGGCTTTTTACCAGCACCGCCGGGGTATAGTCGGGGTTTTGGTTTTGGAAGGTTTCTACAATGACACAGCCGGTGTTTTTTTCATAATCCTTTAAAATTTCCTCCTTGGCCATATCCCGCGTGCAGGGGATTTCCCCCTCAAAATAATCCGCGTGGGTGGTGCCAAGGGGGGCTATGCCTTTGCCCATCTGGGCAAAAATGGTGGCCCAGCGCGAATGGGTATGCACAATGCCGCCGATGTTTGCAAAGGCCTTGTACAGCTCCAGGTGGGTGGCCGTGTCCGACGACGGGTTGAGCGCCCCTTCCACACGCCGGCCCTGCAAATCCACCACCACCATGTCCTGCGGGGCCATTTTTTCATATTCCACACCCGAGGGCTTAATCACCACCAGGCCGCTTTGGCGGTCAATGGCCGAAACATTGCCCCAGGTAAAGGTTACCAGCTGGTGTTTGGGCAGCTGCATGTTGGCCAAATACACCTGTTCTTTCAGTGCTTCCAGCATTGTGTTTCCTCCCTTACGCTTTTCTTTTTAGCTCTTTTAAGCGTTTCATCACATCGTTTCCGCCCCTGCCAAAATAATCGTGCAGGGTGGAATATTCCGCATACAGGCGGTTGTATACCTGCACATGCGCGGGGTCTGGCAGGTAAAACTCGTCTTTTAATTTGCCGATGCGTTCGCTTGCCTGCAAAATATCGTCATAGCCGCCGTTTGCTTTGCCCGCAGCCAAGGCGCCAAAAATAGCCGAGCCAAGCGCAGGCCCCTGCGCGCTTTTGGCGATGCGCACGGGAAGGTTTAATACATCCGCGTAAATTTGCATGGCCATTTGGTTTTTTTGGCTAATGCCGCCGGAGGCGATAAATTCGTTGACCTCCACCCCGTTTTGCACAAAGGTTTCCACAATTTTGCGCGTGCCAAAGGCGGTGGCTTCTATCAACGCCCGGTAAATTTCCTCCGGCTTGGTTTGCAGCGTAAGGCCCAAAATAAGCCCGGTTAAATCCACGTCCACCAGCACCGAACGGTTGCCGTTAAACCAGTCCAAACAAAGCAATCCGCTTTGCCCGGGGCGCAGGGCGCTTGCCTTTTGGGTAAGCAGCTCGTGGGGCGACAGCCCCTTTTGGGCGGCCTCTTTTTCATAAGAAGGCGGAAAACAATTTTGCACCACCCATGCAAAGTGATCCCCCACGCAGGACTGCCCCGCCTCATAGCCGTAAAACCCGGGCAAGATGCCGTCCTGCACCACGCCGCACATGCCCGGCACCATGGCTTCCTTATCGCCAAGCAGCATGTGACAGGTGCTGGTGCCCATAATGGCCAGCATTTTGCCTTTTTGCGCAATTTTCACCGCCGGAACGCACACATGCGCGTCCACATTGGCAACCGCTACCGACGTGCCGGGCAAAAGCCCGGTTAAGCTGGCGGCTTCGGGGGTAATTTCCCCCGCCTTGGCGCCAATGGGCAATATTTCGCAGTTTAATTTTTCCTCCACCACGTTTTCCAGACGCTCGTCCAGCGCTTTAAAAAACGCTTTGGAAGGGTACCCGTCCTGCTTGTTCCAGATGGCCTTGTAGCCTGCGGTACAGGCGTTACGGGTCTGCCTGCCGGTTAACTGCCAGACAATCCAGTCCGCGGCTTCCAAAAAATAATCGGCGGCATTGTAAATGTCTTCGTCTTCGTCCAAAACCTGCCAGATTTTGGGGAACATCCACTCCGAGGAGATTTTGCCACCGTAGCGCGCAAGCCATTTTTCGCCACGCTCCTGCGCAATTTGGTTTAAGCGGTTGGCCTTATCCTGCGCAGCGTGGTGTTTCCACAGCTTGACATAGGCATGCGGGCGGCTTGCATAATGCGGAAAAAAGCAAAGCGGCGTGCCGTCTTTTTTTACCGGCAGGATGGTGCAGGCGGTAAAATCAATGCCAACGCCGATTACGTCTTTTGCCTCCGCCCCGGCCTGCTGCATCACCTGAGGGATGGTAAACGAAAGCACCTGTATGTAATCGCTTGGATGCTGCAAAGCCCAGTCCTGCCCTAAAGGCGTGCCATCCGGCAGCGTTTTGTCCATAACCGCGTGCGGATACTCCAAAACGCTGACCGCAAGCTCTTCCCCTGTGTCCACATCTACCAAAACAGCGCGCCCCGAAAGCGTGCCGAAATCCACGCCAATGCTGTATTTGCTCACACTAAAACCCCCTTTTTTATTAACAATATTATACAAAACATCTCTTTGCAAAGCAAGTTTTGTTTATTTAACCAAAAATTATCAAACATATCGCAACTTGCAAAACACATACTACTAAAGCGGAGAAAAATCATTTTGTTTTCCCAACTTGCCTAATGGCGGCATGGTTGTATTCCAAAGGTTGTGCCTGAACACAAACCGCTGCAAAACGGCAAAAACCGTATCAACCCTATTTTTAAAAAATAGCAAACGGATAATGGGAAGCTTGCATTAAAAACCGTTGCAGCCAATTTTGGGGAAAAGAAAACCATGCCCGGTTTGCGCTTCTTTTTGAGGAGGAATGAATGCCCTTGGAAAAAAGAAAGTTTGTCAATAAAGGGAACCTTACGGTGATTGACCCAAAAACCGAATTGGAAAGTGTTTATATGACGCAGGCCATCTCGCAGGTTGACTCCTTACACGTAGAAGAACATTCTCCGCAAGTGGCTGAGGAAGATATCATCGCCGCGAGAGACTTCATCATAGAAAACAAAAAATAAAAAAGCCAACAGGCAAAAACAAAGCGCGAGGGAAACTTCCTTCGCGTTTTTGGCTGTTATAAGCGGTTAATACCCGATGTGTTCTTCCAAATATGCAATCAAATCCGCCACCGCGCCGTTCTCGCAGCTGCCCACCACCAAATCGCAGATATCCTGTATCTCTTTTGGGGCGTTTTGCACGCAAACGGCAAAGCCGGCTTCCTTTAAAAGCTCATAATCGTTATAATAGTCGCCAATGGCGATGATATTCTGCACCGGTATGCCCACAATTTTGGCCAGGGTGTGCACCGCGCTGCCCTTGGTGATGTTTTTGGGCAGCATCTCGTAGTAAATGCGGGCCGATCGGATATAGGAAACACCTTGATGGTCTTGCTTTTGCAAATAGGCTTCCAGCCGGGTGATAGCTTCATCCGCCCCGGCGTACAGCACTTTATAGCGGTTGGGCGGCAATTCTTCAATGGTTGCGTATTTGGGGGTTAAATGCTCGTCGCGCATGTGCTTTTGCACATATTCGCTGTCGCGGATGATGTAGATGTCGTCGTCGATAAGCACCTCGGCGCCGATGTCGTCAAAATGCTCCAGCACATCGCGCAAATAGTCCATCGAATGCGCGGGTATGTAAGCGGTGTACAGCTTTTGCCGGGTGTTGAAATCGTAAATCAACGCGCCGTTAAACAAAATGGCGGGCGCGGAAAACGAAATATCCGATGTGTGCAGCCGCGCAGCGTCGGTAGAGCGCCCGGTGGCAATGGAAAAGCGCCCCCCGTTTTGGATAAACCGCGCAATGGCCTCTTTGTTGCGCGCAGGCACCTGCATCTGGTGGGTGACAAGCGTGCCGTCAAGGTCGGTTAAAACCAAAAGGTCCTGAATTTTCATATAAATGGCAAACCCCTTTTATTGGATAGATTGCAGAAATTGGGTAAAATACGCGGGCAGTTCGCTTTGAAATTCCATATACTGCCCTGTGGTTGGGTGCACAAAGCCAATTACCCGCGCGTGCAGGCACTGGCCCCCAAGCGATTCAATGCACTTTTTGGGCCCGTACACCGGGTCGCCGCACACGGGGTGGCCGATGTACGCCATATGCACGCGGATTTGGTGGGTGCGCCCGGTTTCCAGGCGCAGGCGCACATGGGTGTAGCCCGCAAAACGGTTAAGCACCGTGTAATGGGTAACGGCCTCTTTGGAATTATGCGCGGTGACGGCCATTTTTTTGCGGTCGGTTTTGTGGCGGCCAATGGGCGCGTTGATACAGCCTTCCTCCTGCTTTACATTGCCGTATACCACCGCTTCGTACAAACGGGTAAAGGAATGCGCTTTGATTTGTTCAGCCAGGGAAAGATGCGCTTTGTCGTTTTTGGCCACAATTAAAAGGCCGGAGGTGTCTTTATCGATACGGTGCACAATGCCGGGGCGAATCACCCCGTTGATGGCCGACAAGCTCCCCTTGCAGTGGTACATCAACGCGTTTACCAGCGTGTTTTGCCAGTTGCCGGGCGCCGGGTGCACCACCATGCCCTTGGGCTTGTTTACCACCAAAAGGTCGGCGTCCTCATACACAATGTCCAGCGGGATGTTCTGCGCCTGGATGTCCAGCTGCTGGGGTTCGGGCAGGGTTACGCATATTTCGTCGTTTGCGCGCAAACGCTCATTTTTGGCGATTTGTTTGCCGTTTTTGCACACATTCCCCTGCTCAAACAGCTTTTCCAGCGCAGAGCGCGTCATATCCTCCAGCTGCGCTGCCAGCCATTTGTCTGCCCGCAAACCCGCATCTTCCGGGGATGCAATACATGTAAAAGTTTCCAACTTTACACCTCTGTTTGGTTGTCTTTTTGCGCTTTGGCGCGTTTGCTCTCAAAAAACAGCAGGTAGATGAGCAGCAATATGACCCCGACCACCACAAAGATATCCGCGACGTTGAAGATGGCAAAATGGATTAAGCGGAAATCGATAAAATCCACCACGTAGCCGCGCGCAACACGGTCAATCAAATTGCCAATCCCCCCGCCGACAATGGCCGCCAGGCACCAGTTCATAAACGTGCTGCCCAGATAATTTACAACAATGCCAAACAGCATTACCAAAATGACCAAAAACGTCACCACCGAGAGCACCTCGGTAAAACCGCTGAACAGGCTGAAGGCGCTGCCGGTGTTGGTGGCATAGGTAAAATGCAGCACCCCTTCTATAAGCGGCAGCGTGCCGATGGGTTTTAAAAAAACAACCGCCAAATATTTGGTAAGCTGGTCCAGCCCAATGGCCGCCAGCGATAAAACAAGCGGAAGGGTATTTTTCCAGGATGGTTTTTTCATAAGCTCTCCTATACAAATTTTGCGGTGGCTTTTTACCACCGCAAAACCAAAATTTATCATTTTAATACACTTGCACAGCGTGCGCACAAAGTGGGATGCTCGTGGTCTTGGCCGACCGTATCGCTGTACATCCAGCAGCGTTCGCATTTTTCGCCGTCCGCTGCGGATACGCTGACGCTTAAGCCCTCTACCTCACCGGGGGTGCCTCGGGTTTGGCTGTCAACCACCACCTGCGACACGATGAATACCTTCGCCAAATCCTCCTGCACCGATTGAACAAAGGCATTGAGCTCGCCCTGGCAGTGCAGTGTCACCTTCGCTTCCAGCGATTTGCCGATTTGCTTTTGCGCACGGGCGGTTTCCAGCACCTTGCTTACATCGTCGCGGATGGCATGGATTCTATCCCATTTTTGGATAAAGCTGTCGTCCGCGCCGTGGCCTTCCACAGACGGCATATCGTTAAACAGCACCGATTCGGCGTTGTCCTGCTTGGATTTGGGCAGATGCTGCCAAATTTCCTCGCTGGTAAAGGCCAAAATGGGCGCTACCAAACGGGTAAGGCCGGACAAAATCTTGTAAATGGTGGTTTGCGCCGCACGGCGCAGCTGGGAATCCGCCTTTTCCACATACAGGGTGTCTTTGATGACATCCAGATAGAAGTTGGACATATCCACCACGCAGAAATTGTGGATGGCATGGTACACCTGGTAGAATTCAAATTTTTCATAGCCTTCTTTGGCTTTTTCCACCAGCGAGTCAAACCGTGCCAGCGCCCAGCGGTCAAGCTCAGAGAGCTTATCGTAAGTAACCATATCGGTATCGGGGTTAAAGTCATACAAATTGCCCAGGATATAACGGGCGGTGTTGCGGATTTTGCGGTACCCTTCCGACAACTGCTTGAGGATATCCTTGGAGATGCGGATATCCGCATGGTAGTTGGAAGATGCGACCCACAAACGCAGAATATCCGCGCCGTAGCCGTCTACAATTTCCGAGGACAAGATGCCGTTGCCCAAGGATTTGGACATCTTTCTGCCCTCGCCGTCTACCACCCAGCCGTGGGTGCAAACCGCTTTATAGGGGGCTTGTCCCTTCCAGGCAACCGCGGTAAGCAAAGAGGACTGGAACCAGCCCCTGTATTGGTCGGCGCCTTCCAGGTACAAATCCACCGGCCATTTGGTGTCTTTTTCGCCGTTGTCCATCACCGCTGCATGGGTTACGCCCGAATCAAACCAAACGTCCATGATGTCGGTTTCCTTGGTAAACTCGGTGCAGCCGCAGTGCGGGCATGCGGTGCCTTTGGGCAAAATATCGGCCGCTTCGTGTGTGTACCACGCATCCGAGCCTTCTTTTTTAAACAACTGGGCCACCGCGTCAATGCTCTCGGGCGAGACATATTCCTTGTGGCAGTCTTTGCAGTAGAAAATCGGGATGGGCACGCCCCAGGTTCTCTGGCGGGAAATGCACCAGTCGCTGCGGTCTTTCACCATGTTGGAAATGCGCCCTTCGCCCCAGTCGGGAATCCATTGGACGCCTTCGATGGCTTTCAGGGCCTGGTCTTTAAACCCGTCAATCGAGCAGAACCACTGTTCGGTTGCGCGGAAGATAATCGGCTCTTTGCAGCGCCAGCAGTGCGGGTATTGGTGGATGATTTTTTCAATGGCAAACAGGTGGCCGGTTTCTTCCAAATGCTTGGCGATGGCTTTGTTTGCTTCATCGGTGGTAAGGCCCACAAACTGGCCGGCTTCTTTTGTCAATTTGCCTTCGTTGTCCACAGGCACAATAATCGGGATTTCCGGGTAATGGTTCACGCAGACTTCAAAGTCCTCCACGCCGTGGCCGGGCGCGGTATGCACGCAGCCGGTGCCGCTTTCCAATGTAACGTGGGTGCCCACAATCACCAAAGAGTCGCGGTCGATAAACGGGTGGCGGCAAACCATGCGTTCCAGCTCTTGCCCCTGGCAGGAGCCCAAGATTTCGTATTCTTCAATTTTCGCCGCTTTCATGGTGGATTCCACCAATTCCCTGGCGATGACATAATATTCGCTGCCGGCTTTTACCACGCAGTATTCGTATTCCGGCCCCACGCAGATAGCCAGGTTGCCCGGCAATGTCCAGGTGGTGGTGGTCCAGATGACAAAGTAGGTGTTGTTTATATCTGCGCCCAGTTTGGAAAGCAGGCCTTTGTCTTCTTTTACCGGGAATTTTACATAGATGGAAAAGCACGGGTCTTCTTCGTACTCAATTTCCGCTTCCGCCAAAGCGGTAACGCAGTTGGGGCACCAATACACCGGCTTTAAGCCCTTGTAGATGTACCCATTGTTCATCATCTTGCCAAAAATTTCAATCTGGCGGGCTTCAAACTCGGGTTTTAAGGTTAAATACGGGTGGTCAAAATCGCCCAATACGCCCAAGCGTTTGAACTGCTTTTTCTGGTCTTCCACATAGCCCAAAGCAAACTCTTTGCAGTGTTTGCGCAAATCCAGGGGGGATTTGATATTTTCCACGCCGATTTTTTTCATGGCTTTTAATTCAATCGGCAGGCCATGGGTATCCCACCCGGGGATATAAGGAGCCTTGTAGCCCATCATGTTTTTGCTTTTGACGATAATATCTTTAAGCACTTTGTTCAGCGATGTGCCAAGATGAATATCGCCGTTGGCATAAGGCGGGCCGTCGTGTAAAACGTACAAGGGTTTGCCCTCGTTGCGCTGTACCATTTTTTCATAGTGATGGTTTTCTTCCCAGGCTTCCATCATAGCCGGTTCGCGCTGCGGCAAAGAGGCGCGCATGGCAAAATCGGTTTGCGGAAGGTTCAGCGTATGGTTGTAATCTTGAGACATATTGGTTTCCAACTCCTTGAGTAGGGATTTTTTAGCGTTTTCTGCGGGGTTTGGGGTCGTCATCGCGCTGCAAATCAAACCCGGCGCCGAATTTTAACGGCCCGAACTTGGATTCCAGCGGGATGGGTTCCTTGCGGG
>CAJFVS010000033.1 GCA_904420505.1 Candidatus Alloruminococcus vanvlietii
ACAGTTAAAAAAGAGGCTCCCGCTTCCTGCATGCGCAGGGCGAATTCCACCGCGTTTACATGCTGGCTGTCGTACCCTTTGCGGAATTTTACGCTTACCGGCACGGTGGAAACCTTTACCACCTCTTTTACAATGTGGGCGGCAAGCAGTGGGTTTTTCATCAAAGCGCTGCCCGCGCCGTTGCCCGCAATTTTGGGGGCCGGGCACCCCATGTTGATATCTATTACGTCCGGGCAAAAAGCAAGCGCCTTTTGCGCGGCGGCAGCCATGGTTGCAGGGTCATCGCCAAACAGCTGGATGGCCATGGGGCGTTCGGCGTCGGTTACCTGCAAAAGCTCCTGGGTTTTTTTGTCGCTTAGCAAAAGGCCCTTGGCGCTTGCCATTTCCCCCACCACATAGCAGGCGCCCATCTCTTTGCAGATGGTGCGAAACGCGCGGTCTGCCACACCGGCCATGGGGGCCAATGCGGCGGTTTTTTCCAGTTGTAAATTGCCGATTTTCAAGCGGATTCTTCCCTTCTTGTGTGGTGAAATGGTGGTAATCGCCGCAGAGTATGGTATAATAATCCTAAACGGCCTTTGTTATAGTAGCAGGCCGGGCAAATATCCTCTGAGCTCACCCAATTGTAGCACATTCGCGCCCCCATACGCAACTGCGGCGCTTTAGATAGGAGAAAACGATATGAAACTTCTGGCGGTCGATTCCAACAGCATTTTAAACCGTGCGTTTTACGGCATCAAGCTGCTTACCACCCAAAACGGCGAGTACACCAACGCCCTGTTTGGGTTTTTGAATATTTTAAAAAAGGTGCTGGATGACGAAGCCCCCGACGGGGTGATGTTCGCCTTTGACTTAAAAGCCCCTACCTTCCGCCACAAAAAATACGACGGCTACAAGGCCAACCGCAAGGGCATGCCGGAGGAATTGGCCGCCCAGCTGCCTATTATCAAAGAGATTTTGCACCTTATGGGTTATACCATTGTGGAAAAAGAAGGCTATGAAGCTGACGACATCATCGGAACCATAGCCAAAGCGGCCCAAAACCAGGGGTGGGACTGCGTTATTGTCACCGGCGACCGCGACAGCTTCCAATTGATCGACGAGCACATCACCGTGCGGCTGGCGGCCACCAAAATGGGCAGGCCCGAAACGCGCTTTTGCGACACAGCCTATGTAAAAGAAGAATACCATGTCGCCCCGCCCCAGCTGATTGATGTAAAAGCCATCATGGGCGATACGTCCGACTGTATCCCCGGGGTGGCCGGCATTGGGCAAAAGGGCGCTTCGGATTTGATTGAACATTTTGGCTCGCTCGACGGGGTGTACCAGAATATCGACGACCCCTTTATCAAGCCGGGCATGCGCCAAAAGCTGCAAAACAGCCGCGATATGGCCTATTTAAGCTACGATTTGGCCAAAATCTGCCTGCAGGTGCCCATGGACACCGACATGGCCGCTTATAGAAAGCAGCCGGGCGACCCCGGCGCGTTAAAGGCGCTGCTGGCACGGCTGGAAATGTTCACCGCCATAAAAAAATGGGGGCTCGAGCAGGTACAGGCGTCCGCCCTGGAGCAGGAGGACTCGCCCGCGCCAAAAGCAGCTGCAAAAGCCATGCAGGTGTATACGTTAAAGGCGGCGGTTGTGCCGCCGGAGCTTAAAAACGCCCAAAAACTGTATGTGCTGCCCCAGTTTGCAAACAACGAGCTTGTTTCCTTGGCGATGCCCACCGAACAAATGCTGTTTTTGGCAAACGGCGCGGTGGCAAAGGGGATGTTTGAAAAGCTGTTTTGCCAGCAGGAATACCCCGTTTACACCGACAAAACCAAAGAGCTGTTTGCCTATGCTTTCCAAAACGGGCTGTGCATGCGCCTGCCGGCGTTTGATTGCTCGCTGGCAGCGTATTTGTTAAACCCCAACGCTGCACAGTATGCTGTTTTGCCCTTAGCCCAGCAGCGCGGCATAGAGCCGGTTATGCTGGAAGGGGAAACAGAGCCCACCCCGCTTATCCAGCAGGCACAGGTGTTTGCCCATCTTTGCCAGGCGCTGGAGCAGGAAATTTTGCAAAACGAACAGCAAATGCTGTTGCATGAAATTGAAATTCCCCTGGCGCAGGTGCTTGCATCCATGGAACGTTACGGCTTTTTGGTGGACCGCGAGAGCATAAAAACCTTTGGCCAGCAATTGAGCTTTGAAATTGAGCAGATAAAAGAACAGATATTCACATTGGCCGGGCAGGAATTTAACCTCAATTCCCCCAAGCAGCTGGGCGAAGTGTTGTTTGAAAAGCTTCTGCTTCCCACCCGTAAAAAAACCAAAACCGGGTATTCCACCAATGTGGATGTGCTCGAATCGCTCAAAGACAAGCACCCCATTATCCCTTACATTTTGGAATACCGCAAGCTTTCCAAATTGGTGAGCACCTATGTGGAAGGGCTTATGAAGGTCATCGGGCCGGACGGGCGTATCCATTCGTCCTTCCAGCAAACCGAAACCCGCACCGGGCGCATTAGTTCCACCGAGCCGAATATGCAAAACATCCCCGTGCGCGACGAAAGGGGCTCCCATCTGCGCGAATTTTTTGTGGCCCCCCAGGGTCAGGTGCTGGTGGATGCCGACTATTCCCAAATTGAACTGCGGGTTCTGGCCTCCATCGCGGATGACGAAAAAATGATCGAAGCCTTCAACAACGATGAGGACATCCATTTAAACACCGCCGCCCAGGTGTTCAACCTGCCGCCCCTGTTTGTCACCCCGCAGATGCGTTCGCGGGCCAAGGCGGTGAATTTTGGCATTGTGTACGGCATTGGCGCGTATTCGCTTTCGCAGGATATTGGCGTAAGCGTGGCGGAAGCGGACCAATACATCAAAAATTATTTAAAAACCTACAGCGGGGTGAAACAGTACATGGCCGATACGGTGGAATTTGCCAAAGAACACGGCTATGTAAAAACCCTGTACGGGCGCAGAAGATATCTGCCGGAGCTTTCTTCTTCCAACCACAACCTGCGCGCCTTTGGCGAAAGGGTGGCCATGAACACCCCCATACAGGGCACGGCGGCAGATATCATCAAAATTGCAATGGTGCGGGTGTACAACCGCATTCAAAAGGAAAATATCGACGCGCGCTTAATTTTGCAGGTGCACGACGAATTGATAGTAGAATGCCCCGAAGCGCTGGCTGAAAGGGTAAAAGCATTGGTAAAAGAAGAAATGGAGCATGCCGCCCAGCTGAAAGTAAAGCTGGTTACCTCGGTAAATGCAGGCAAAAGCTGGTATGACGCCAAAGATTAGGAGAACAGCATGAAAACCATTGTATTTGTATGCACCGGCAACACCTGCCGCAGCATTATGGCGCAGGGGATTTTTGAAAAGCTGGTAAAAGAACAGGGCCTAACAGGCCAATTTGCAATAAAAAGCGCGGGCATTGCGGCCAATGAGGAAGACGCCATTTCCGCCAATGCGGCAAAGGCGCTGGAAGAAATCGGCATTGATAAGCACAGCCACCATGCGCACCGGCTGACGATGCAGGATGTAGCGGATGCGGATATCCTGGTGCCCATGACCCCCAGCCATGCCGCGGCTATTGTAAGCGCGGATCCCGAGGCTATCAACAAAATTATATTGCTGCCCCGCCCGGTGCCAGACCCCTTTATGGGCTCGCTTGAGGTGTACCGCGCCTGCCGCGACGATTTAAAGGAGCAGCTATCGGCGTTGTTAGAGGAGCTTTGCCATGAAAGGTAACGTGCGCCCCATGCGCGAAAGCGACCTGGACGCGCTGGCCGAGCTGGAACGCCAGTGCTTTTCCACACCATGGAGCTTTAAGGCGCTCAAAGACGAGCTGACAAACGACCATGCGGTGTTTTTGGTGTATGCGGGCCCAAACGATGCGCCGCTGGGGTATGTGGGCATGCACTATGTGCTGGACGAAGGGTATATCGCCAACGTGGCGGTAGCGCCCCAGGCGCGAAGGCAAGGGGTGGCAAGCAGCCTTTTGCATGCATTGCAAACGCGCGCAAAAGCGCTGGGGCTTAGCTTTATCACCCTGGAGGTAAGAAGGCAAAATACCGGCGCCATTGCGCTTTATAAAACCCTGGGCTTTGCGCAAATGGGGGTGCGCCGGCACTTTTACACCCTGCCCGACGATGACGCTTTGATCATGACCAAATTTTTAGCATAGGAGCTGAACGCTTTGAAAATACTGGGGATAGAGACCTCCTGCGACGAAACCGCCGCCGCTATTGTAGAGGATGGCCGCACGGTTTTGGCCGAAACGGTTCATTCGCAGATTGTGGAACACCAAAAATACGGCGGCGTTGTGCCCGAAATTGCCTCGCGCTGCCATGTGGAGTGCATATGCCAGGTGGTGGAGGAAACCTTTTTAAAAGCCAACCTCACCTTCCAGGATATTGACGCCATTGCCGTAACCGCCGCCCCGGGGCTTATTGGGGCGCTGCTGGTAGGGGTCAACTACGCCAAAGGCCTGGCGATGAGCACAAACAAACCCCTTGTGCCGGTGCATCATATTCGCGGGCATGTTGCCGCCAACTACATTGCCCACCCCGATTTGATCCCGCCTTTTTTGTGCCTGGTGGCTTCGGGCGGGCACAGCCATATTGTGGTGGTGCATTCCTACACCGAATTTGAGGTGGTGGGCCGCACCCGCGACGACGCGGCCGGCGAAGCCTTTGACAAAGCCGCGCGCGTGCTGGGGCTGCCTTATCCGGGCGGCATTTACATCGATGAGGTTTCCAAGCAGGGCGACCCCTTTGCCTACCAGTTCCCACACCCCAAAGCGGAAGGACCCTATGACTTTAGCTTTTCGGGGCTGAAAACCGCGGTTATCAACCTGGTGCACAACAAGCAGCAAAAAAACGAGCCTTATAAAATCGAAGACGTCGCCGCGTCCTTTCAGGAAACGGTGGCGCAAATCCTGACAGATAAGCTTATGAAAGCCGCCGAACACTACCGGTTTGATACCGTTGCCATCGCCGGCGGTGTAAGCGCCAATTCCTCCTTGCGCGCGCATTTGCAAAAAGCCTGTTTGCAAAGCGGCAGAAAACTGTATGCGCCCCCCTTAAAACTGTGCGGGGACAACGCCTCCATGATTGCCTGCCAGGGCTATTATGAATTTTTGGCAGGCGCGCGTGCGGACATGTCCTTAAACGGATGCGCTTCCCGCAGTATAAATGAAGGCGCTTATTAAAAATCCTGCAAAAATACAGAAAATTTTCCGGCTATATATAAAAAATATGTGAATTTTCGAAAACTTCCCTTGCTTTTCTTTGCAAAATGGGGTACTATTTTTATAATGGGATGAATTGGCGGGATGGTATCAAAATCCTAAAGAAAACGCATAAAATTTCTACGTTTTTTTGTAGCTTTTATGTAGTTATGCCGCAATAATAACCCGAAAGGAGTTTTCAGCATGATGACCAACAATCAAAATCTCCTCAAATGGATTGAGGACATGAAAGCATTGGTAAAACCCGACCAAGTTGTTTGGATTGACGGGAGCGAAGAACAACTGGAAGGCCTGCGCAAAGAGGCAATGGCCACCGGTGAAATGATTAAACTGAATGAGGAGAAACTGCCCGGCTGCTACCTGCACCGTTCGGATAAAAACGACGTAGCCCGTGTAGAAGACCGCACCTTTATTTGCTCGAAAAAAGAAGAGGATGCCGGCCCGACCAACAACTGGATGGACCCGCAGAAAGCATATGAGATGCTCACCCCCATTTTTGACGGCGCTATGAAAGGGCGCACCATGTATGTCATCCCTTACACCATGGGCCCTGCCGGTTCGCCTTTTGCCAAAGTGGGCATTGAGCTGACCGACTCGATTTACGTTGTATTGAGCATGAACATCATGACCCGTATGGGCAAAAAAGCGTTGGAGCATTTGGGCGATTCCAACGATTTTGTCCGCGGTTTGCACTCCAAAGCACAATTGGATGAAACCAAAAAATACATCTGCCACTTCCCGGAAGACAACACCATTTGGTCGGTCAACTCCGGTTACGGCGGCAACGTTTTGCTGGGTAAAAAATGCTTTGCTTTGCGCATTGCTTCTTACCAGGGCAAAAAAGAAGGCTGGATGGCCGAGCATATGTTGATTCTGGGCCTGGAAAACCCCCAGGGCGAGGTAAAATATGTGGCGGCGGCATTCCCCTCTGCATGCGGCAAAACCAACCTGGCTATGCTCATCCCGCCCCAAATTTATAAAGAAAAAGGCTACAAAGTTTGGTGCGTGGGCGACGATATCGCCTGGATTCGTCCCGGCCCGGACGGTAGACTGTGGGCGATGAACCCGGAAAACGGCTTCTTTGGCGTAGCGCCTGGCACCAATGCAAAATCCAACTTTAACGCATTGGAATCCACCAAGAAAAACACCATCTTCACCAACGTGGCATATGACCCCAAAAACAACACCGTTTGGTGGGAAGGTTTGGATAAAAACCCGCCGGAAGGCCTGCTGGATTGGCAGGGCGAACCCTGGAGCCCCGAAAGCGGCAAAAAAGCAGCACATCCCAACTCCCGCTTTACCGCTCCGGCTATCAACTGCCCCTGCATTTCGCCTGAGTTTGAAAGCCCCAACGGCGTTCCGCTGTCGGCTATCATCTTTGGCGGCCGCCGTGCAAAAACCGCTCCGCTGGTTTACCAATCGTTTGACTGGGCACACGGCGTATTCGTCGGTTCGGCTATGGCTTCGGAAACCACTGCGGCTGCAGCAGGCGCGGTAGGCGTTGTGCGCCGCGACCCGATGGCAATGCTGCCCTTCTGTGGCTACAACATGGGCGACTACTGGCAGCACTGGCTGGATATGGGCGAAAAAGTGGGCGACAAAGCCCCCAAAATCTTCAACGTCAACTGGTTCAGGCTTGACGACGAAGGCCACTTCATCTGGCCGGGCTTTGGCGATAACATGCGTGTGTTGATGTGGATCCTTGACCGCTGCGACGGCAAAGCAGACGCTGTGGAAACCCCCATCGGCTACGAACCCAAACCCGAGGACATCAACATCGAAGGCTTGGATATCACCGTGGACACCGTTCGCGATTTGTTAAGCGTAGATGTGGATTTGTGGAAACAGGAAGCCAAAGGCATTGAAGAATTCTATGCAAAATTTGGCGACAAACTCCCGGCGGCACTGCGTGCACAGCTGGAAGGCCTGAAAGCAAGATTGGCATAATCATCCCCATTGGCTTTTTAAGGGCCGCGCAATTGCGCGGCCCTTTTTGTTGTGCAATAGGTTTGTTTTCAATCCGGCGCTGACAAGGTAAAAGCACAAAACAAGCGGTATCCGACGGTAAAATTACCCGTTTTTCCTACCGAAAAGATAGGAATGCATTTGCCAAAACCGCCCCCCTTACAGCAGCGGACGGGACAATTTTAGGCAATATGTCAAATTTGCATAATGGGCTTTTATAAAGGGAAAAAACGTGTTATAGTAAGTAGGAATGAAAACTTTATCGAGAGAACAATTGCTGTAGTCGAAGCGGGGTGGGTTTACAGATATGAAACAGGAGAAGTCTTGCGGTGCCATTGTTTACCGCAAATTGCAAAATAAAACCGAAGTATTGATATTAAAACACCGTTTTGGCGGGCATTGGTCGTTTCCCAAAGGGCATGTGGAACAAGGGGAAACCGAGCGGCAAACCGCTTTGCGCGAGGTAAAAGAAGAAACCGGCCTGAAAATTGAAATGATGGACGGGTTTAAACAAAGCGTAGAGTATTCCCCCAAACCCAATGTGCGCAAACAGGTGGTTTATTTTTTGGGTGTGGCCGATGACGCTTCCAAAGTGGTCAAGCAGGAAGAAGAGGTTGGGGATATCAAATGGATTGACCTGGACGCCGCAGAAGAAATGCTCACCTATGAAAACGACAAAAATTTAATACGCTGTGCAAAAAAATATTTAATGGAGCTGTAAAGAGGGGGAAAATATGTCAAAGCGTAAAAGAATTTTTTCAACGCCTACCCGTACCATCTGCATAAGTTTTGCCATTATTATTTTGGCAGGGTCGCTGCTGTTGATGTTGCCCATTTGCAACAAAGACGGGCAGATGATATCCTTTTTGGATGCATGCTTTACCGCCACAAGCGCCACCTGTGTAACCGGCTTGGTTGTGTTTGATACGTTTACCCAGTTTACCGGTTTGGGGCAAGGGGTTATATTGGCGCTTATCCAGTTAGGCGGCTTAGGGTTTGTAACCTTTTCTACGTTTTTTAGCGTGGCATTGGGTAAAAAAATGGCGCTGCGTTCCATGCAGTTGGCGCAAGAATCGTTTAATACGTTTGATATTAACGACGTCACCCGCCTGGTAAAATTTATTATGGCTATGGTGTTTACGGTGGAGTTTGCAGGCGCTTTGGTGCTTAGCACCACGTTTATACCCAAATACGGGCTGGATGGCATCTGGATTTCGGTGTTTTTGGCGGTATCGGCTTTTTGCAATGCAGGGTTTGATATCTTAGGGCGCGAGGGCGCGTATGCCTCCCTTATCAACTACAACGATAACCCCACGGTGCTTATCACCATCGCTTTGCTCATCATCATCGGCGGTTTGGGCTTTATTGTGTGGAACGAGCTGTTAAACTACCACAAAACCCATAAATTTATGCTGCACACCAAAGTGGTGTTAATTGTCACCGCTATTTTGCTGGTGGTAGGTACTTTGGGCTTTATGGCGTTTGAATGGAACAACCCCGAAACCATGGGCCCGCTGCCAACCGAGCAAAAGGTGTTGTCGGCATTTTTCCAATCCACTACGCTGCGAACGGCAGGGTTTAACTCATTGGATTTTGCCACTATGTTTGATATTACCAAAATTTTGTCCATCATCCTTATGTTTATCGGCGCGGCACCTGGCTCCACGGGCGGCGGCGTAAAAGTCAGCACCTTTGCGGTGGTGTTGATGACGGTGGTAAGCGTGGTAAAAGGCCGGGAGGATACCCAGATTTTGGGCCGCAAAATCGACAAAAAAGTGGTGTACCGCGCCTTGGCTATTATTATCATCTCGCTGTTTGTAGTGGGCGTCGCCACCTGCATTATTTACTTAACCAGCAATCCTGGCGGCGTATTCTCCGGCGTGGATATCATGCTGGAGGTTGTTTCCGGTTTTGGCACGGTTGGCGTTACTTCGGGTGTAACCGCAGCCGCCAATGCTATCACCAAAGTGGTGCTTATTTTGTCGATGTTTATCGGGCGCGTAGGGCCGGTATCACTGGCCATTTCACTTACGATGTCTGGTTCAAACAAGCGCAACCAGGTCATCCCGGAAGGGAAAATCATTGTCGGTTAAGCCTTTGGGCTTTGCCATAAAAGCCGTGCCCTGCCGGCTTTAAAGGGGGGGCAGTCAGTCGCAAGTTCCTGACTATAAAACACACTACGAAAGGACAAATGAATATGAAACACAACAAAGGGGCAATGTATATTGCCCACTGTGCGGTGATTGCCGCTTTGTATGCGGCGGTCTCGTTGCTGCTGGCGCCTGTGGGGTTTGGCCCCGTGCAGTTTCGCGCCAGCGAAGCATTAACCATTCTGCCTGTGTTTACGCCAATGGCCATTGTGGGGCTTACCCTGGGCTGTGGCATCACCAATGCGGTAGGTGCTGCCACCGGCATGAGCATTTTAGGCATGTGGGACGTGCTGTTTGGCACGTTGGCTACGTTTATTGCGGCGTATCTTAGCTATTTGCTGCGCAACAAAACCGTAAAAGGGCTGTCGGTGTGGTCAACCATACCGCCGGTGCTGGTAAATGCCGTTATTTTGGGGGCGGAGTTTTCCTTTGCTTTTGCAGGAAGCTTTAATTGGGGCATTTTTGGTATGAATGCGCTTACCACAGGTTTAAGCCAGTTGGTTCCCTGTGTGGTATTGGGTTTGTTGCTACAGCGTGTGATACAAAAAACCAAGCTGAAAAAGATTTTTGAATAGCGTGCCCTGCGCTGTTTAAGAAACGGGGGAGAAGCATTTGAAACAACAAAACGGCAACATCAATGAGCAGCTGGCAAACGGTAAAGTTTTGCCTTTGCTTATTAAGATGGCCATACCGGTGGCGATCGCCCAGATTGTAAATGCGTTGTACAGCCTGGTGGACCGTATGTACATCGGCCATATTCCGGATATAGGCACCACGGCGTTAACTGGGTTGGGCATCACATTTCCCATTATCATGATTATCACCGCGTTTTCCAATTTAATCGGCATGGGCGGCGCGCCGCTGGCTTCGATTAAAATCGGCGAACGGGATGAAAAAAGCGCGCAGGAGATTATGGGTACATCGTTTACAGCCCTTTTGGCTGTGGGCGCGGTGCTGACGGTTGTGTTTTATGTGTTTAAAGACCCGCTTCTCATGGCGTTTGGCGCAAGCGAAGACACGCTGCCCTATGCATCGGAGTATATGGGCGTATATGTGCTGGGCACCATTTTTGTAATGATTAGCTTGGGTATGAATTCCTTTATCAATGCGCAGGGCTTTACCCGCATGGGTATGGCCACCATTGTTATCGGCGCGATTATCAACATTGTGCTGGACCCCATTTTTATTTTTACATTGGATATGGGGGTAAAAGGCGCGGCGTTGGCAACCATTATTGCACAGGCGGTATCGGCTTTATGGGTGGTGCTGTTTCTGTGTTCCAAAAAAACCACTATCCGCATACGCCTTTGCCAGATGCGCATTCGGTTTGGCTATATCAAAAGCATCTGCGCGCTGGGGGTTTCGTCGTTTACCTTCCAGGTCAACGAAAGCATTGTGCAAATTGTCATCAACCTGTTGTTAAAAGCTTACGGCGGGCTGCAGGGTGATTTGTATATCGGCTCCATGACGGTGATTACCAGCGTATACCAATTGTTCTTTATGCCGTTAAAAGGCATTGTAAACGGCGCACAGCCCATTATCGGCTATAATTTTGGGCAGCGCAATTACGCCAGAATCAAAGAAACCGTCCATTACGAGCGCATTTGTTCGATGTTTTGCGCGGTGGTGATGTGGGCGGTGATTATGCTGTTCCCGCGCCAGGTGGTCAGCGTGTTTACCCCCGATGAACAGCTTATCGAGCTGACGCAGTTAACCATTCGCATCACCATGTGCACCATTTTTATGCTGGGCATGCAGATGGTCAACCAAAATGCGTTTATCGCCATGGGCAATGCCAAATTGTCGTTTTTGTTCGGCATTATGCGCAAACTGCTGATCTTAATCCCCGTTGCATTGATTATGCCGCTGTTTTTTGGCGTGTGGGGCGTTTATATGGCAGAGGCGGTTGCCAATTTTGTTACAACCATTATTACCTATATTGTATTTTCGTGGTATATGCGCAAGTTGGAAGTGCGCTTTGCCAAAGAAAACGCAGAACTTGCAGTATCCAATTCCTAAACCAAAAGCACCGGTTAACCGGTGCTTTTTTGTTTACAGAAAACATAATACCAGCTTGGTAAAAAAATATCCCAGCGCAAAACAGGCCGGAAAGGTAAACGCCCACGCGCCGGCCAGGCCCCAAAGGGTGCGTTTGTCCGCCCGCTGGCCTTCCACGGCGCGCGCCGCCCCCACCAGGGAGGCCACCTTTACATGGGTTGTGCTGACCGGCGCGCCCACCATGGTAAGCCCCAGCAGGCAAATGCAGGAGGAAACATCCGCGCATACGCCGTTTTCCAAAGTGGTGTGCACCAGTTTGTGGCAGATGGTATCGATAATGCGCCCGCCGCCTAAAAAGGTGCCCAGGGCCATCATACAGGCTGTCGCCAAAATCACCGGCAGGGGAGAAAACGAAATCCCCCCGTAAAAGCTGCAAACCAGCACCCAAAACGCGCCGATAAATTTCTGCCCATCCTGCGCGCCGTGCAAAAACGAAAGCAAATAGGCACACAGCCGGATGGCCTTTTGCGGATGCAACGCCTGTTTTGCCCGTTTTTGCAGCCGTTTGTACAGCCTGCCGCTTATAAAGGCCAAACCATACCCCAGCGCCAGCGAAAGCAGCATCCCCCAGCAAACCGTGGCAAATTGGCTTATCCCTATGCCCTGCCAGGCGTTTAATGCAAACGCCCCGCCCAACAACCCCAGCAACAGGCCGTGGCTTTCCGAAGTGGGCAGCCCCTTTTGCCAGCAAAATATCCCCCACAGGGCTATGGCTGCAAACGAGCTTAACACCGCTGCCTGCGCGCGGGCAGGGTCGCTTGTGCGAAAATCGATTAAGCCTATTACCGTGTGCAGCACCTGCGGGGTAAGGACCCCACCGGCCAAAGCGCCCAAAAAGTTCATGGCCGCACCGGCCAGGCACGCCCGTTTTAAAGTAAGCGTTTTGGTGGATACCGCTACGGCAATGGCATTGGGCGCATCGGTAAAGCCGTTTACAAAAATGGCCGCGCAAAGCAGCGCAATGGCAGCAATACAAAGCATTTTCATCGCCTTTTTCTGTACAGAATGTGGATTTTGCGCTATACTATATCTGGGTATGGACTTTTGATGGAAAATTAAATCAAAATGCTAATCATCAACGCTTCGCGCAGTTTTTGGTAGATGCCTTCGAAATCTTCTATTGGCAAAGGGTTTTTGCCCAGGCCGATTTCAAAGGTAAAGCCGGGGCGGGCAAAGGTGTTGATAAACCAGTCTTTCAGCCCCCCGTGGGACGCCATGCCCTGTGGGTCGCATACTTTATACCCGCAGGAGGACGCCATCAAGCTGGCCATGAGCTTGGATTGCGCCGGGGTGTGCTCGCCGTAGCGGTAGTAAATTTCCTCCCCCTGGGAATGAAACGAAAACAGCTTTTTTACCGGTATGGTGTTGCACAAATTTACAATGGCGCGGGTTTCGCTTTCGCTTTCGCAAAAAGGGCCGCCCCATTGGGTAGGCGCCGGGCGGGTGATGCCTGCCTGTATTTCCTGCTGCTTTAAAAGGGCGTAGCCGGCGTCGAAGTTGTGGTTTAAATCCACCCCGCGGGCATTGGCCTGCCAGGTGGAAACGTCCCCACCGGTAATTTCTTGGATTAAGCCTTTTAAATGGGCCGCAGCATCGGCGCCGTGCACCACAATTTCCAACCCGTCGGGGTTTAAGCAGGGCACAACCAGAATGCCGTTTGCCGCTATGCTTTTGGAAATATCCACATCCTCCGGGCAAAGGCCGTCCTGCATGGCCTGTAAAACCTCTTCAAAAAAATAAAAACAAAGCAAAACCGTGTGCCATTCCAGCGCATGGGTGCCCCCTACATACAAGGTGGGGCGCTCCAGCGGGCCGATCGACATGGCCATAATGTCGCGGCCCAAGGCGCTTTTGCCAATTTGGAATACGCGAAAGCCCTTTAACTGGG
>CAJFVS010000034.1 GCA_904420505.1 Candidatus Alloruminococcus vanvlietii
GCCTTTGGTGGTAAAATAATAAAATTTGCCGCCGGCGTTTTTTTGAAAAAATTCGTTTGTGCTTTGGTAGGTGGTGATGTCCAAATACTGCCAGTAATCCAGGCCCGCGCGCTTAAGCTTTTTGTCATCCAGCGCAAAGCCCATCGGCCCCACCAGGTGCAGCCGCATGCCGGTGGCCGCGCAGGTGCGCGCAACATTGCCGGTGTTCTGCGGGATTTGCGGTTCAATAAGCACCACGTTGAGCGTTGCCAAGCAAACTCCCTCCTTTCCAAAAGGCTCTTTTCTTATTAAATCACAGTTTGGCGCGCTATGCAATGCAATGGGGCCAATTGGTGGGGAAAACCAAAAAAAACCGCAATTTATTAAATGGTTTAACTATAGAATTTTACCGCCAATAATGCTATAATGGGTACATCTTTAGCAAATGGAAAGGGTTTTTTACATGCAAGCACAGCCTGTGGCTTTTCGTATGGCTACAAAAGCGGATATCCCGGTGATTTTGCAGTTTATCCGGGCGCTGGCCGAATACGAACACATGGAAGAGGAGGTAGTGGCTACCCCGCAGTTGTTGGAAGAATGGATTTTTGAAAAACAAAAAGCGGAAGTTTTGTTTGCCCTGCAAGGGGACACCCCTGTGGGCATGGCGCTGTTTTTTCACAATTTTTCCACATTTTTGGGGCGTGCGGGCATTTATTTAGAAGATTTGTTTGTGTTTCCATCTTACCGGTGCAAAGGCTATGGCAAAGCCCTTTTGCAGCGTTTGGCGCAAATTGCGGTAGAACGCGGCTGCGGGCGGTTGGAATGGGCCTGCTTAAACTGGAACACCCCCAGTATGGAATTTTATCTGGCCCAGGGGGCAAAACGCTTGGACGAATGGACGACCCTGCGGCTGACCGGTCAGGCGCTGGTAAATTTGGCAAACCAAACGGACAAATAGATTCCTTTTTTTGTTTTTACCATTCCCATTTTGATACAAGGAGATACGCTATGAAAAAAGTTGTTTTAATTCCCGATTCGTTTAAAGGCACCATGAGTTCCGAAGAAATCTGCGCCATTATGGCTTCCCAGGTAAAGGCGCATTTTCCCGCCTGCCAGGTGATTTCCATTCCCGTGGCCGACGGCGGCGAAGGCAGTGTGGACTGCTTTTTAACCGCCATGGGCGGGCAAAAAATACAAAAAACCGTAAAAGGGCCCTATATGGAGGATATGCAGGGGTTTTACGGGCTTTTAAAGGGCGGCAAAACCGCGGTGATTGAAATGGCCGCCTGCGCGGGCCTGCCGCTGGTGGGCAAAAACCGCGACGCGAGAAAAACCACCACCTATGGGGTGGGCCAATTGATTTTAGACGCAGTGGAGCAGGGCTGCAGGGAACTTATCATCGGCCTGGGCGGTTCTGCTACCAACGACGGCGGCTGCGGTGCGGCGGCTGCGGTTGGCGTGCGGTTTTTCAACCAAAACGGCGAAGCGTTTGTGCCAACTGGCGGCACGCTCAAAGACATTTGCAAAATTGACATGAGCGGGGTAAACCCCAAGCTGAAAGAGGTGCAAATCACCGCCATGTGCGATATTGACAACCCCATGTACGGCCCCACGGGCGCTGCGCATGTGTTCGGCCCGCAAAAGGGCGCTACCACCCCCGAGCTGGTGGAGGAGCTGGACGCAGGGCTTATGCACCTGGCTGCGCGCATAAAAGAGGATCTGGGCCAGGATTTAGCCCAGGTGCCGGGTACTGGCGCTGCGGGTGCCATGGGCGCGGGGATGATGGCGTTTTTTGGCGCAAGTTTGAAAATGGGCATTGAAGCGGTGCTGGATACCGTTGGGTTTGACACCCTTGCCAAAGACGCCGACGTGGTATTCACCGGCGAAGGCCGGATTGACACCCAAAGCCTGCGCGGCAAGGTGGTCATCGGGGTAGGGCGCAGGGCCAAAACCCTGGGCGTGCCGGTGGTGGCCGTGGTGGGCGATATCGGCGACAACATTGAAGCCGCATACGATATGGGCGTCAGCTGCGTGATGAGCATCAACCGCGTGGCGCTGCCGTTTGAACAGCTTCGCCCGCGCGCCAAAAACGACATGGCGCTGACGATGGATTCGATTATGCGCTTGTACAAATTGGCGCAAAAATAAACGAATCAAGCAAAAAATATACGCCTGTATCCAATTGCGGTACAGGCGTTTTGTTTTCCACAATTTTTCCCGTGCTGGTGGAAAATATACAGAAAAAACGTATGCCGGGCTTAACGCTTTGGCGCTAAAGCAATGCCGGCGCGGTTTTTGGCAGCGCCGTGTAAACCAGCCAAACGCAAACCCGCCCCCTTGTGGCTTAAAAAATTTACCACCTGTCCGCCACGGCACAATGGTATAGGAACAGCAACACAGTAACTGCCTTAGCAGCCAGTGTGTATGCGTGTTGTGGTGCATGGTGATTAGGCGTTGAGTTGAACAGGACAAAACTGTTTGGGAAGTCGGAAAGCGGCAAACGGCTTATAAAAAATGGACGCCATAAGCCTGCGCAGGCCCGCAGATTGCCGCTGGAAGCCTTTGCCGCCCTTGCAGTACCCGGCAAAGGGCTGCCGGGGCGTACCATTTGCGCCAACCCCTTTGCCGCGGACTTTTGCCGGGCAAATTTCACCCTGGCGGATAGCGCTTGCGTTTTTAGCATTACAAAAGAATGGCCAAGCGCTGTTTAACAGGCAAGCAAAGCGCGTTTATAAGGTGCGCCATGGGGAAGCCCCCAAATATAAGGTTTATTTTGGCGCGTCCAACGCCTCGGGTTCGGCTTGCTCCGGGGCGGGTGAGGAAGCTTCTTTGGGGATTTCGGGGTAAACGGTGCGGGAAATCACCCGTGTGCCCTGCAAGGTGAACTGGCGGTCCAAATAATCGTAATAGGTGCCCGGGGTGATGATGCCGTTGACCACCACAACGTTGATGCCCGATGCACCCAAAATGCTGTCCACCAACTTTACGCAGTTGGTGCCAAACAAATAATAGGTTTTAAAATCCCCGCAGGAAAATTTATAAAACGTGGCGTCGGCATCGCGGGCCAAATCGTCCAAATATTCGTCGTCAAACGGAATGTATTCTTCGCCGTTTTTTTGGCAGTCCGCCATGTTGTGCTTCCATAAAACCAGCCGGTCGCGGATTTCCTCCAAACGGGCGGCAATGGCTTTTTGTTCGTTTTCATCCAGCGCCATACCATATACAAACAAGGTTTTGCCGTGATGGTTGCAAAAATCAATGTATTGCTCGCGGTTTACGGTAAAAAGCACCCCATCGCCCAAAGCGCTTAACAGCCTGCGCGAGGAAGGGTCGTACGCGCCGTAGGATAACACGATGTCGTCTATGCAAAAATCCACATGTCCAAACATCATCGGGCCGTTTTCGCCCACGTGTACAATAATCTGGATGTCCGGGGCGTCGTCTTGCTTATGCACATCCAGCTGTTTGGCAATTTGCTCAGGCTCTACCTTCAGCCGTTCATTCAAATACGAAAGCACCCGCCGGGGGATAAACGCCGCCAAAAACATGGGCAGCATAATGCGGAAATTCTGTTTGAATTTGCGGGCGATTTTGGCCGGAAAAATCTGCGTGATAAAATCGAACAGATTGGCCGCCCCATAGGTGATGGAATAGGCCGCTACAATCAAGCACAAAGCGTCCCAGCGGTCTTCGTTGGCAATAAGCAGCCAAACGCCGAACACAAACGAAATAAGCGCGTACAAAATGGCGCGGAAACGCCCCTGTTTGATGTCGTCCCGGCGCAGTTTCATATACCCTATCCAGTTGATGAC
>CAJFVS010000035.1 GCA_904420505.1 Candidatus Alloruminococcus vanvlietii
ACTGGGCAAATTTTTCTTTTAACGATTGTATTTTCTGCTGCATGCGCGAATAGTCGGGCTGGGTTTTATAAAACAAATCCATGAGTGAACCCCCTTTGATTTTCCTTAGGCTGTGATAAAGCGTATGCATTTGGGGGGCAATTCATGTGATAAAGGCAAGCACAACACCTTTTAAGAAAGGAAAAAACCATGGAACTTTTTGAAAAAACGCTTTCTTCCCAATGTTTATACAAAGGGCGCATTATCTCGCTTTACAGCGATGAGGTCGAGCTGGAAAACGGCGCAAAAGCCGGCCGGGAAGTCATCGACCATCCGGGCGGGGTAGGGGTTTTGCCCATTACTGCGGATGGGGATGTGCTTATGGTGCGCCAGTTTCGTTACCCGCACCGCCAGGTGCTTTTGGAAATCCCAGCCGGCAAGCTGGATGCAAACGAAGAACCGCTTGTTTGCGGCAAGCGCGAACTGGAGGAAGAAACCGGTTTTTGCGCCAAGGAATACATCCCTTTAGGGGTTATGTACCCCACGCCGGGCTATTTAAACGAAACGGTGCATTTGTATTTGGCGCGCGGGCTTTATAAAACCCACCAGCATTTGGATGAAGACGAATTTTTAACGGTGGAGCGCATGCCTTTTGCCAAGGTGTTGCAGATGGTGCTGGAAGGCGAAATTGAGGACGCCAAAACCCAGGTTACCATTTTAAAATACCAGGTAATGCTGGCAAACGGTTTGTTATAAGTATGTGTTTGAGGGAAGGAGCAACAATTTGAAAAAAACCGAGACTGTCAAAATCCCCCGTAAGCCCCTTTTGGCGGCATATTGGCTGGCGGCGGGAATTATGAAAATATACTTAAAGTTATTTTTTAACCTAAAAATACAAAAACAGGCTACCAAAGGGCTAAAAGGGCCCTTTGTGGTGCTGGGCAACCACCCTTCGGGGTACGATGCCATTATCACAGGGCTTGCCTGTTTGCCGCACCGCATCAATTTTATGGCCGGGGCGTTTTTGTTCCAAAGCCGGTTTATGACCTGGGTGATGAAACTGGCCGGCGCGGTGCCAAAAGCGCAGATGACCTCCGACATATCCTCGGTGATGACCATGATGCGCCTGGCAAAAGCCAAACGCAACATTGGCATTTTCCCGGAAGGGCGGCGTTCCAACTCGGGCGAAGGGGTGTATATCCAGCCTTCCATTGCCAAGATGCTCAAAAAGCTGGGCCTGCCGGTGATGGTGGTGAAAATCAACGGTGCATGGCTTAGCCTGCCCAGGTGGACAACCAAACGCCGCAAAGGCAAAATAGAAGCCGTAACCAGTTTGCTGTTTACCGCCCAGCAGCTAAAAACCGCTTCGGTGGAGGAAATCTACCAGGGGATTGCAGACGCTTTATACTACAACGATTACGAATGGCAGCGCCAGCACCGGGTGGTATACAAAACCCGGCGCCCGGCCGAAAAGCTGGAAACCATTTTGTACCAGTGCCCCCAATGCAAAGAGGAGTACAGCATGCATTCGCATATAGCGCAGCTTAGCTGCAACGCGTGCGGATACACCGTTTGCGTGGATCCTTACGGCTTTTTGATGGAAGGCAGCGCGCCTGCGCGGTTTGACACCCCGGTAAAATGGGAAAACTGGGAAATGGAAAACAACCGTGTGTTTTTTGAATCACCCAATTTTTGTTTTGAAGACGCCGTGCAAATGCAAGAGCCCTTGCCCGATGGCTGCGGTTTTGGCGAAGCTTTTGGCGCGCATATGCGCTTAGACCGCGAGGGCGTGCATGTCAAGGCCGACGACGGCAGGGAATTTTTCTTTCCCAGAGAAATTATGCAGGCGCTTACCTGGGTGTTCGGCCAGGGGTTTGATATTCCCAACCACCAGGGCATTTACCGCTTCCGGGTGGCGCATCCGGAGAGATTGATGAAATTGGCGCATCTGGTGGAGTTGAATTTCCGCCAGGCGATGAACAAATTGGAAACGGAGAAACGCCATGATCCCCAAAACCATTGAACAAATGCAAAACGAACGCTATACCCAAATAGCTCGGCTGTTTGGGGCGCTAAACCAACCCGAAAGGCTGAAAATTGCCGAGATTTTGTCATCCCGCCCAATGAAAGACAACATTTTGGCAAGCCATTTGTCTTTGCCTTTGCCGCAAGTGCAGGGGCATTTGCAGCAGATGGTACAGGCAGGGCTTGTTTGCGTTCATACGCATGGCGCAGATACCTTTTACCGGATGGATGCCCAAGCCCTTGGCCTGCTGCGCCAAAGCGTTTTGCAGTGGGCGCAAAGCATGCAGGGCAACCATTGCGGCTGCGGCTGCCATTAACAGCAAAAAAGGAGGAAAAACCATGTCATTTCGCCGTTGGCGTATTTTAGGATGGATGCTGGGCATTGTTGCCACGGTGCTGGTGTTGATTGGTGTTGCAAGCGGTGACTTTTGGCGCAGCGTATGGGCATGGGCCGGCATTGTGCTGGCAGTGGCGGCCATCGTGCTCAACATGGTAAAATGCAACTGCCCGTATTGCCACCGCCACATATCCGACCGCTCGCCTTGGAACACCACCCACTGCCCGTATTGCGGAAGCGATTTGGACCAAAAACAGCCTTGAATGGATAAAAAAGCCAAAGATAGGACACCAAAGCGGGTGCAGGCAGGGGTTCGGCCAAAAGCTTTCTAAACCCCAAAAACCGGAAAGGGGATTTCCCCTTTCCGGTTTTGTGCGTTTTATGGAATTTGCTGCCCAAAATGCAAATGAACACTATCACCGGCGGCTTTGGCATTGCCGCACAACGGCCATTCGCAAAAGGCTTTGCCCTGGCTTGCGTGCCCGGCGGTTTATGCAAACAGCGCCACCAACAGGTTGGTTAGCAAACTAAGCGCGTTTAAGGGCAGCATCAAAGCGCGTTCTTTTTTGTTTTGGTTGGCAAGGTTGCCCAAGGTATTGAAAAACGCCAGCAGCACAAACACCCACACGAATACGGTGGTAACCATCTCCAAAATTGGTATGGGCAAAAAGCCCGCCCGCACGGCGATGAAAAAGGCGCCCAGCAAATGCAAAATCCCCATGCCGATGCAAAAATTGCGTTGGCTGGCAGGCAAAACTTTGTTTTTGCCGCCCCTGGCAAATTCCCCTAAAGGCGCGCCCAGCCCCAAAGCAAGCTGAAACCCAAACATAAACAACGAAACCGCCACGCTAACAACGCCGGCCGCCGTTGCCAAAGCCTGCATAGAAACGCCCCCTTACCATGTCAAACGGCTTAACGCCGCAAAGTTATCTTTTAAAGCGGGGTACAGCGCATTGTATTGCGCATACATTTTGCTATAG